>NZ_JAPEMC010000003.1:0-329760 GCF_026343115.1 Streptomyces sp. NBC_00102 | reverse complement strand
CGACACCCACGGCAACACGATCCGTGAACTTAACCCCTCGAACCGCGAGTTGGCCCTGTCGGGCAGCGGCGAGCAGCTCGCCGAGCTGACCGCGCTGGACATCGACGGCCTGTCCACCGCCGACCGCGCCCAGCAACTGTCCACCACCTCGGTGTACTCCGCCGACGGCCTGCGTGAAACCGACGAGTACGGGCCGCTGCACCAGGTCACTTTGGCCTCCGTGCTCAAGGCCGGGGCAGGCGGCAGCGACATTCCCGCGGGAACGACCATTCCGGCCCGCTCCCACACCGCCAACAGCTACGACGAGGGCCGTCCCACCGACGGCACCGCCACCGTCGCCAACCAGGTCACCACCACCAAGTCCGGTGCGACGGTGTCGGGCTATCCCGCCGACGCCGACGTGCGCACCACCACGACCGCCTACGACTGGGTCAAGGGCCTGCCGACCACCGAGGTCACCGACCCGAGCGGCCTAGCCATCACCAAGACCACGTCGTACGACTCTCAGGGCCGGGTCATCAAGACTCTCCAGCCCAAGTCCAGCGGCAGCGACGCGGGCGCCACCGTCACCACGTACTACGCGGCCACCGGCACGGGCGCCTGCAACGGCCGCCCGGAATGGGCCGACCAGGTCTGCTCCACCGGCCCTGCCGGAGCGATCACCGGCGGCGGCTCCAACCCCACCCAGCTGCCCACCAAGACGGTGGAATACGACCGCTGGGGCAACACGTCCAAGGTCACCGAGACGGCGAACTCCGTCACCCGCACCACGGACACCACCTACGACAGCGCGGGCCGCACGACCAAGGTCGCCATCAGCGGCGGCACCGGCACCGCTGTGCCGGACAGCTCCACCACGTACACCGCCGACAGCGGCGACGTGGCCACCGTGACGACCAGCGCGGGCACCATCACCCATACGTACGACGCTCTCGGCAGGGAGATCAGCTACAAGGACGGAGCGGGCAACACCGCCACGACCGCCTACGACGCCCTCGGGCGCCCCGCGAAGGTGACCGACTCCGCACCCTCCACCACCACCTACACCTACGACACCGCCAAGGACCCGCGCGGCCTGGAAACCTCCCGCACCGACTCGGTAGCGGGAACCTTCACCGCCGCCTACGACAGTGACGGTGAACTGGCCACCGAGGCGCTGCCCGGCGGTTACACGCTGAACGTCACCCAGGACGAGACCGGTACGGAAACCTCCCGGGTTTACACCCGGGACAGCGACAACGTCGTCGTCTCCTCCGACACCGCCGACCACAGCGCCCAGGATCAGACGGTCGACGAGACCGGATCCAACGGCCAGACCCGCGCCCGCAGCTACAGCTATGACGCGGCAGGCCGCCTCACCCGGGCCGACGACACCGCGCCCGACGGGTCCTGCACGCGCCGCGACTACACCTTCGACAAGAACACCAACCGCACCGCCCTGGCCACCGCGACCAGCGCAGGCGGCACCGACTGCACCACCACCGGGGCCGCGACCACGGCGTACACCTACGACAGCGCCGACCGCCTCACCACCAGCGGCACCGTTTACGACGCCCTGGGCCGCACCACTACCCAGGCAACGGGCGCCACCATCGGCTACTACGCCAACGACCTCGTCCGCACCCAGACCTCAGGCACCAACCGCCAGACCTGGACCCTGGACGCGGCCGGCCGCCTCGCCGCCTGGACCACCGAAACCCAAGCCGCAGACAGCACTTGGAGCCAGACCGGCTCCAAGGCCAACCACTACGGAGCCGACAGCGACAGCCCCGACTGGACCCAGGAAACCGCCTCAGCGGTCACCCGCAACGTCCAGGGCATCGACGGCGACCTCGACGCAGTCACCAGCGCCACCGGTGACACCGTCCTCCAGCTGACGGACCTGCACGGCGACACCACCGTCCAACTCCCGCTGGACATCACCAAGTCCGCCACCGCTCTCTCATACGACGAGTACGGCAACCCCGAGAACGACAGCACCGCCGCCCGCTACGGCTGGCTCGGCAGCAAGCAGCGCTCCAGTGAAACAGTCACCGGCGCCACCCTCATGGGAGTCCGCCTCTACGACCCCACCACGGGACGCTTCCTCTCCGTCGACCCCATCCCCGGCGGGAATGCCAACGCCTACGAATACTGCACCGGCGATCCGATCAACTGCCTCGACCTCGATGGGCGGTTCGGCTGGGGTAAATGGCTTGACCGCGCAGGAACCGGACTCGCGATAGCCGGAATGTTCGGCTGCGCCGCCTGTTCTGCGATTTCCGCCGGGATCTCTCTTGGGCGCGGAATCTACAAGGTCCGGCATCACGATCGGTCCGGCTGGATGGATATAGCCGGGAGTGCCACGTTCGGCGCGGGTAAGGGATTCCGATACGCAGGAAAGTTCTGGAAGGGCCGCAAGATGGCCCGATACGCCAAGGGAGCCAGGGGTCGCGGAAGGTACAACAAGCGGATGCGCAGCAGAGCGGCGAAAGCAAACCGCCGCTACCATCACCGTTACACGCGACGCGCTGACGGGATCGACCGTTGGTACGGCGGTGCCACCACGGCCTACGGTCTGTACGGCGAGTATCGATCTCACCGATGGTAAGGAAATGCGTGATGACCCGGTTGGGCGAGAAAATCATTCATCCTTGCGAGACCCTCTTGGTCACCCTCATTTTCCTTGTTTTCACGCGAGGAGATCGCAGGGAGGCAGCACTATCTGCCGCTGAATCCGACAAGGCGGTATCAGACCTGCTCCAGGCCCGGCCCGGAAAGATCCATCGCCGAGATGCGAACAGCGTGTGGAACCCAGGAGCGGCCGCACTGGCGCTCCGCTCATGGTTCTGGTTCGTGGTTGCGGCTCTCCTCGGAGTCGGGATGCTCCTGCTGCTCCTGAGCATCCCAGCCGGTGATCCGTATCTGCCGGTCGCGCTCTCTCTGATCCCTGCAGTGCCGAGTGCGCTGTTCGTGTCCCGCCAGCTCAGCCACCTGCTGGCCCAGCGGGCGCTGCGAACCGGGATGGCGGGACCGAGAACTCTCGCCTGGGTCGGCCGTTGGCTCAGCGGAGGAGCCGTACTCGTTCTTGCGTTGGCACTGTGGGCACTCTGGGCGACGATCCTCGTCCTCTGACTGGGCCCACTCTCTACCCCGATGAGGTGAAGCAGTCACATCTATGGCTGCTTCACCTCATCGGGGCCATTCCGGATATCCCTTGAGAGGGCGTTAAGTCCGATCTTCCTCGGTTCGTGATCGCTCGATCGTGGGACTGATCGCCGTACGAGCCAGCCGTTCGCCATGTGCATGCTGGGATGCGGGCATGGACCGAAGACCGTATCCGAGTGACTTGTCGGACGAGCATTGGGCGTTGATCGAGCCGATGATCACGGCCTGGAAGCGGGACCGGGTGAGGCGGTCGGCGACCGGAGACCCCGGGACCTGTGATCTCTGGGAGGTCGTGAACGCGACCTTCTACCAGAACCGGACAGGCTGTCAGTGGCGCTATCTGCCCCACGATCTGCCGGCCTGGTCGGCGGTGTTCTACTACTTCACGCTCTGGCGCCAGGACGGCCTCGACCAGCGGATCCAGGAACTCCTGCGCTGTCAGGTACGGGAGAAAGCCCGCCGATTAGAGGACCCGTCCCTCGTGGTCATCGACACCCAGTCCGTGCGTGCGGCCGCGGGTGTCCCGAAGACCACGACGGGACTGGATGTGAACAAGAGGACGCCGGGGCGCAAGCGGGGACTGGCCGTCGACGTGCTGGGGCTGATCATCGGCGTCGTCGTCCTGGCCGCCTCCGCCCACGACAACGCCGCAGGCACCGCCCTGCTCGACCAGGCCGCTGAACGGTGCGGGAACCGTCTGGAGAAGGCCCTGGTGGACCAGGGCTTCAAGGACGAAGTCATCATCCACGGGGCACTGCTGGACATCACCGTCGAGGTGGTGCGCCGCAACCCGGCCGACAAGGGCAAGGGCTTTGTCCCGCAGCCGAAACGGTGGGTGGTCGAGCAGGTCAACGGCACCCTGATGCTGCACCGGCGACTGGCCCGCGAGTACGACCACCGGCCCGACACCTCCGCCTCACGCGTCTACTGGGCCTCCACCGCGAACATGTCCCGTCGCCTCACCACACCCACCCCCACCTGGCGCGACACCCTCAGGACGGCCGCGTGAACATCACCGAGTTCCTGACGGATCTCCAGGCCCGCCACGACGAAGCCGTTGCCCGTGCCGATGAACTCCGCAGTCAGGTCGAGGACTTGACCGGCGCACTCGCCGAGACCGAAGCGCGTCTCGCGGACCTGGCCACCACCCGAAAGGTCATCGCCGAAATGGTGCCGACCGGCACCGGAGGCGAGCTCGATCCGCCCGAACAGGCCACCACCTACCAAGCCATCGTGAACGCCTTCAACCAGCACCCCGACCAGGCATTCCGAGTCCGGGAACTGCACGAACTCCTCGGCATGCCCACCGACGACCCGGCCATGAACGTCACCCGCAGCCGCCTCGGACGCCTCACCCGCCAAGGCTTCCTCACCCAACCCGGACGAGGCCGCTACCAGAAACGGACTTAACGCCCTCTGAGAACAACAAGATCCGTTAGAGCTCGTAACACAATCTTGTGAATGATGGCTGGTAGGGCGTTACCGGATAATTCGGCCGTTCGTGAGGGTGTGGGTACTCGACCGTGGATCGTGGACGATGAGTTGTGGGCTCTGGTCGAGCCGTTGCTGCCGCCGTGGCCGGAGCGGTCTCCGGGGCCGAGGCCGGTGTCGGATCGGCTCTGTCTCCAGGGCATCCTGTTCGTCCTTTACAACGACATAGCCTGGCAACTCCTGCCGCTGGAGCTGGGGTTCGGTTCAGGGCAGACCTGCTGGCGTCGTCTGGACCGGTGGCAGAAGGCCGGGGTCTTCGACCGGCTGCACCGGGTTCTGCTCGCGGAGTTGAACGCGGCCGGTGAGCTCGACTGGTCGCGGGCGTGCGTGGATGGTTCCCACATCCGCGCGAAAAAGGGGGCGCCGACACCGGCCCGTCGCCGGTCGACCGGCGGAAGACGGGCAGCAAACACCACTTGATCTGCGACGGACGCGGCACCCCACTCAAGGTGATCACGACTGCGGCGAACGTCAACGACGTCACCCTGAACCGCCCCGGGTCGAGTGGAGACTCAATTCCGTGAAAGGATTGAGTCATGGCACGCCCTTCCTCTTATCCCGTTGAGCTGCGCAAACGAGCGGTTCGTATGGTCGGCGAGGTCCGCGGTGACTACCCGAACGAGTCGGCTGCCGTGCGGGCGGTCGCCCAGAAGCTCGGTATCGGTTCGGCCGAGACCCTGCGGAACTGGGTCAGGCGGGACGAGATCGACTCCGGGCAGCGTCCGGGCACGACGTCGGAGGAGTCCGCGGCGATGAAGGCGTTGAAGAAGGAGAACGCCGAATTGCGCCGCGCGAACGACATCCTGAAGGCTGCGGCGTCTTTCTTCGCGGCCGAGCTCGACCGGCACACACACGCTCGTAGCGTTCATCGACGAGCACCGGGCCCGCTTCGGCGGTGTCGAGCCGATCTGCCGCGTACTCGCCGAGCACGACTGCAAGATCGCCCCCTCCACCTACTACGCGGCGAAGAAACGCGCCGCCGAACCTTCGGCCAGACAGGTGCGGGACGCCGTCCTCAAGGACGCGATCACCGAGGTCCACGAGGCCAACTACCGTGTCTACGGCGCCAGGAAAGTCTGGCGCGAGCTGCACCGACAGGGCCACACCGTGGCCCGGTGCACCGTCGAACGTCTCATGCGCGAGCTCGGCATCACCGGCGCCGTCCGCGGAAGGAAGGTCATCACCACGATCCAGGACAGCAGCGTCGAGCGGGCACCGGACCTGCTGGACCGCAAGTTCGTCGCGTCGGCCCCCAACCGCTACTGGGTCGCCGACTTCACCCACGTCAAGACCTGGTCGGGGGTCGTCTACGTCGCCTTCGTCGTCGACACCTTCTCCCGCCGGATCGTCGGCTGGTCCGCTGCCACATCGAAGGAGACCAAGCTCGTCCTGGACACTCTGGACATGGCCCTGTGGCAACGCGACCGCGATGAACACCCCCACCGGCGCGGCGAGTTGATACATCATTCCGATGCCGGGTCGCAGTACACGAGCTTCCGGCTCGCCGAGCACCTGGCAGCCGCCGGCATCGCCGCCTCGATCGGCTCGGTCGGCGACGCCTACGACAACGCCCTCATGGAGTCCGCGATCGGCCTGTTCAAGACCGAGCTGATCAAACCGGGGCGCCCCTGGAGGACTCTTTCCCAGGTCGAGCTCGCTACCGCGGAGTGGGTGGACTGGTACTGCCACCGCCGGCTCCACGGTGAAATAGGGCACATCCCACCCGTCGAATACGAGACCAACTACTACCGCGCGACCACGAAACCCCAGGTCACAACCGCAATATGAAGTCTCTACCGAACCCGGGGCGGTTCAGCCAGCCGCGATTTCACCGGGCTGCTTCCCCTCTCCCTAGACCTGAAGGCTTCGCGGTGCGAAGCAGGTCGCCGACCTGTCGTGCCAATTGAACGCCTCTGGTGTCCCTGAACCGGGTCGTGACCCAGTTGTCACCCCGCCCGCGTACCCGACGGCATCACCGCACGGGTGCCCTCACGGAGCGGCCCTCCCGGGGGGCCTTCCCCGACGGCCCCCCCCCGGGAGGAGAGAGAACACGCCTGAGCACTGTCTGCTGGACTGCGTTGGTCGCCGGAGCCACCTTGGGTATCGGCCGGGTCATCGCCCTCGTCCGCGCGGGCTCACAGCTTGCCGTCACCCACCTGTCCGTCGGCGTCCAGCGCGGGGCAGGCGGCGGCCGGCGGCGCTGCCATCACGGGCGTTGGCGACGACTCTGGCGACGCTCTGCCACAGCCCGCCCGCCCAGAACGGGCCTGCGGTGCTTCCGTCGGTGTCGTCCAGCTCGCGCACGGAGTTCTCGACCCCGCCCACCAGCTGGGAGGAGAGCCGGCTGCCGCGCTCGGCCGCTTGCGCGGAACCGTTCCCGATGAGGAGGGCGAGCCCTGGTGCGGTTGCGGCGGCTCCGGCGCAAGGTCACCATCGCCACCGCCCGTGCGGTCACCAGCCGGCATGAGCTGCCCAGACTGGAGGGAACGTACAGCGAGGTGACGAGCGCGATGGAAGAACGGATCGCTGGGTATCTCCAGAGGGTCTGGGAGAAGTCGGTTGTAGGAGCCGGGCTGTGGACACCCCCATTTCCCACACCTCTCCCAGATGAACCGGCAAACCCGCTCCGCCGCTGGTCAGCGGCCTTCCGGTCTTGGAGTACTCGTGATTGTCGTCTGGGTCAATGGTGCGTTCGGTGCGGGCAAGACAGGCGCGGCCTGCGAACTGCTCGATCTGATCCCGAACAGCACGCTGTACGACCCCGGGCTGACCGGCGCGGCGCTGCGCGGGCTGCTGCCCCAGAAACGACTGGCGGAGGTGACCGACTTCCAGGACCTCCCCATCTGGCGGCGCCTGGTCGTGGACACCGCGGCGGCTCTGCTCGCCGAGGTGCCCGGCACCCTCGTGGTGCCGATGACGCTGTTGCGGCAGGAGTACAGGGACGAGATATTCGGCGGGCTCGCCGCCCGCCGCATCCCCGTCCACCATGTGCTGCTCCGCCCCGAGGAAACGATCCTGCGCCGACGGATCTCGGCGCGGCAGGAGCACCCCGACCCCGAGCTCTCCGCGGACCCCGAGCGGAGCCTGCGCACCCGCAGTTGGTGTCTCGACCACATCGAGCCCTACCGCGCGGCCCTCCCGTGGCTCACCGCCGACGCCCACGTCATCGACACCGGCGGCCTTTCGCCGCGCGAGACCGCGCTGCGGATCGAGGAAGCCGTACGCACCGGCGTCGCGGGGGAGTGCGGGATCGTCCAGAACCCGGCCCCCACCGCCGAAACCGTCGCCGCCGGGGTCCTCCTCTTCGACGAACGCGGCCGGGTCCTCCTCGTCGACCCCACCTACAAGGCGGGCTGGGAGTTTCCCGGCGGGATAGTCGAGAAGGGCGAGGCACCGGCCAGGGCGGGAGTCCGGGAGGTGGCCGAGGAGATCGGCCTCGTCCTGGCCACCGAGCCCGCGCTGCTCGTGGTCGACTGGGAGGCACCGAGACCGCCCGGCTACGGCGGCCTGCGGTTCCTCTTCGACGGCGGGGTGCTGCGGGACGAGGACGCCGCTGGGCTGCGTCTCCAGAACTCCGAACTGCGGGACTGGCGCTTCGTCACCGAGGAGGAGGCCGCAGCCCTCCTCCCGCCGACCCGCTACACCCGCCTGCGCTGGGCGCTCAGGGCCCGCGAACGCTCAACCGTGCTCAACCTGGAGGCCGGCGCGCCGGTCGGCTGAGCGAACGGCGCGGGCCGGCCCCGAAGACGGGGCCTGCCCCGCGCCGTGTGCCGGTGGGCGGTGTGCCCGTCAGCCCTGCCGGGACGCCGCGTAGTTCTGCAGGAACAGCGCCTCCGCGACCGCGAGGCGCTCCAGCTCCTCGGGTGAGACGCTCTCGTTCACCGCGTGGATCTGCGCCTCGGGCTCACTCAGCCCGATGAGCAGGATCTCCGACTCCGGATACAGCTGCGCCAGCGTGTTGCAGAGCGGGATCGACCCGCCCATGCCCGCCGTCTGCATCTCCTCGCCGGGGTACGCGATCCGCATGGCCGCCGCCATCGAGGTGTACGCCGGGCTCGTCACGTCCGCACGGAACGGCTGGCCCTGGCCCACCTGTTCGACGGTGACGCGCGCGCCCCACGGGGCGTGCGACTCCAGGTGCGCGGTCAGCAGCTTCGTCGCCTCGGCGGCGTCCTGGCCCGGCGGCACCCGCAGACTGACCTGCGCCCGCGCGCTCGCCTGGACGGACGGCGTGGCACCGACGACCGGCGGGCAGTCGATCCCGATCACGGTCACCGCCGGCCGCGCCCAGATACGGTCGGCGACCGTGCCCGCGCCGATCAGCTCCACCCCGTCCAGCACCTTCGCGTCCTTGCGGAAGTCCTCCTCCGGGTACTGCAGCCCGTCCCAGGAGGCGTCCCCGGTGAGCCCGTCCACCGTCGTCGTACCGTCCTCGGCGCGCAGCGAGGCGAGCAGCTGGATCATCGCGGCGAGCGCGTCCGGGGCCGCGCCGCCGAACTGGCCGGAATGCAGGTTTCCCTCAAGGGTGTTGAGCGTCACACGCAGCATCGTCATCCCGCGCAGGGTCGCGGTGACGGTCGGCAGACCGACCCGGAAGTTGCCCGCGTCGCCGATGACGATCGCGTCCGCGACGAGAAGCTCCGGGTGCTCCTCCGCGTACCGCTCCAGCCCCCCGGTGCCCTGCTCCTCGGACCCCTCCGCGATCACCTTCACGCCGACCGGCACGCCGTCGTTCGCCTTGAGGGCGCGCAGCGCGAGCAGATGCATGATCAGGCCGCCCTTGCAGTCCGCCGTACCCCGGCCGAACCAGCGTCCGTCCCGCTCGGTCAGCTCGAACGGCGGGGAGAGCCAGGCCGACTCGTCGAGCGGCGGCTGCACGTCGTAGTGGGCGTAGAGGAGTACGGTCGGGGCACCGGCCGGGCCGGGGAGGTATCCGTACACGGACTGGGTGCCGTCGGGCGTGTCCAGCAGCGCGACGTCCTGGAAGCCCTCCGCGGTGAGCGCGTCGGCGACCCAGCCGGCCGCGGCCTCGCACTCGCTCTTCGGGAACTGCGCGGGATCCGCCACCGACTGGAACGCCACCAGCTCGCTCAGCTCCGCCTTGGCGCGGGGCATCAGCGAGGCAACGGTTTCGGGGATCGGACGGGCGGTCATGAGCAGGCTCCTTCGTAGTGCGGTGCCGGGTGCGGCGGCGCAGGTCGTGCGCGGCCGTGGACGACGCCGTTTGTCCGGCGTTGTCCGTACGACGAAATCACTGCCGATCCTCCCACAGCGGACCCTGGCCGGAACGCGCCGTAGGATGCCGTCAGTAGCTGGGGCAACTGGTCGGATCGGGAGCAGAAGCACATCGTGAGCAGCGAGAACGCAGACGCCGGGCGTGAGCACGAAGAGTCGTCGGTGTGGGACGTCGTGGTAGTCGGTGCAGGGCCCGCCGGTGCCTCCGCGGCATACGCGGCAGCCGTCGCGGGCCGTCGGGTCCTGCTGCTGGAGAAGGCGGAGCTGCCCCGCTACAAGACATGCGGCGGCGGAATCATCGGATATTCGCGAGATTCGCTCCCGCCGGGATTCGAACTTCCCCTGCGCGACCGGGTGCACGCCGTCACCTTCTCCCTCAACGGGAAGCTGGTGCGCACCCGCAAGTCGAAGCGGATGCTCTTCGGCCTCATCAACCGGCCCGAGTTCGACGCCCAGCTGGTCGAGGAGGCGCAGAAAGCCGGCGCCGAGCTCCGAACGGGTGCCTCCGTCGCGCGGGTCGAGCAGCACGGCTCGTCCGTACCCGACCGGCGCACCGTCGCGGTGGTGCTGGCCGGCGGCGAGACGGTACTCGCGCGGGCCGTCGTCGGCGCCGACGGCAGTGCCGGACGCATAGGCGCCCACGTCGGGGTGAAGCTCGATCAGGTCGACCTCGGCCTGGAGGCGGAGATCCCCGTCCCCGAGACGGTTGCCGAGGACTGGGCGGGCCGCGTACTCATCGACTGGGGCCCGATGCCCGGTAGTTACGGCTGGGTCTTCCCCAAAGGCGACACGCTGACCGTCGGCGTGATCTCCGCCCGGGGCGACGGCGCCGGGACGAAGCGGTACCTGGAGGACTTCGTCGCCCGCCTCGGGCTGGCCGGCTTCGAGCCGAAGATCTCCTCCGGCCACCTCACCCGCTGCCGCAGCGAGGACTCGCCGCTGTCCCGGGGCCGGGTCGTGGTCTGCGGAGACGCGGCGGGCCTCCTGGAGCCCTGGACCCGCGAGGGCATCTCCTTCGCACTCCGCTCGGGACGGCTCGCGGGGGAGTGGGCCGTACGCATCGCCGAGGCCCGCGACGCGGTGGACGCCCGGCGCCAGGCGCTCAACTACGCCTTCGCCATCAAGGCGGGACTCGGCGTCGAGATGAACGTCGGACGCCGGATGCTCAAGCTCTTCGAGCGCCGTCCCGGAGTCCTGCACGCTGTGCTCACGACCTTCAGGCCCGCCTGGAAGGCGTTCGCCGGGATCACCCGGGGGACCACGTCACTGGCCGAACTGGTGCGTACGCACCCGCTGGCACACCGCGCGCTCTCGGTGATGGACCGCCGCGCGGCCGAGAACGGCTGACCCGCCCCCGCACCGGGGCCGGCCCTGCCGCGCCCCGGCGGCCGGGCGGTGTCCGGCGGATCCCTGCCGGGGCACGCGCCCCCGGCAGGGATCCGCCACAGGTGCCGAGGGGGCGGGGCCGCACCACGTTCCGCCCCGTGGGGGCCGACGGCCGGTCAGTCGCGGCCCCGGCCCGCGCCGGCGGCCCGGGCCCGGCGCAGTTGAAGCGCCCAGAGTGCCTTCTGCGTGAGGAGGGTGAGGGTACCGGCGACCACGATGCCGCCGAGGTTGGCCAGAAGTTGCTCCGAGGAGCCGGTGGTCTGCGCGTAGTCGGAGTAGCTGAAGGCCACCGCCGCGTTGGCCGCCGCCGGTACCGTGGTCACCGAGATGGTCACCCCGATCAGCGCGGCGGACTTCGACGAGGTGAGGGACAGGGTCCCGGCGATCCCCGCGAGGAACGCCACGACGAACGACATCCGGTCCGGCTGCCAGATGAACGAGGTGTTCGGCCGGTCCGCCTCGACCATCGTCCTCGTGAACAGGCCGAAGGCGTCCATGAGCCACGCGAATCCGGCGGTCATCACCATCGCCGCAGCGAACCCGCCGACGAGCGCCGCCAGCGAGCGCGCCACCAGCCGGGGCGCCCGCTGCACCAAGGCGGTGGAGACACCGGCCAGCGGTCCGAACTCGGGTCCCACCACCATCGCGCCGACGATCAGGATCGCGTTGTCCAGCATCACGCCGACCGCTGCGAGCATGGTGGCGATCGTCAGGAACGCGACGTAGGTGACGCTGAAGGTCGACTCCTCGTGCGTGACCTCCGTCAGCTCCTCCCACAGCACCGCGTCAGCACCTTCGCCCGGTGCTTGTTCCTCGGCCCGGTCGGCGTGCTCGGAGAGGGTCAGGTCCAGCTTCTCGACCGTGATGGAGCCCGTGCGGTCGATGCCGAGCCGGCGCAGCCCGCCGATCAGCTCGTCACCCGACTCCCGGGCCACGTCGCAGAGCACCAGGTCACCGGCGGGTGACCGGGCGGCGTCCGGCAGCACGACGAGATGGGCGGTGCCCACGCTGCTGTCGAGCAGCTTCACCACCTCGTCCGTGTGTTCGACCGGAACGATCAGACGCAGATGCAGCACGGGGCCGGCCTTCCGGGGCGGACCGGGACGCGCGTGTCCGGGCCGTGAGGGGTTGGTTCGAACGGCGGAAAGCCGTCGGACCTCTTATACCTCGTGGTCCGAGCCGGAATCGAAAGGGGAGTGCCACAAACCTCCCCGGTCCCCGGCCGGGGCGGCGCCGACAGGCCGCCGCCGGCCGGGGCGGACCGAACCGGCCGTCAGGCACGGCGGCCGGCCGGGGCGGGACCACGGTCATCCGTGCTCCCGCCACGAGCCAGGCACGGCGTACGCGGGCTGGGCGGGCCGGGTCAGGCCGCCTCTCCGGTGCGGGCCTTGCGCCTGCGGGCCACGAGGGCGATCGCGCCACCCGCGATCAGCGCCAGGGCGCCGGCCGCCGCGATCGCCGGGGTGGAACCGCTGCCCGTCGACGCCATGGTCCCCGAGGCGTTCGGGGTGCCCGAAGCGGCCGCTGCGGGCGTGTCCGACGCGGCCGGCGCTCCGGTACCGGCGGCATTCGCGTCCGACGACGGGCCGGTGGAACCCGGAGTGGCGGTGGAGGCCGTGGTCTTCAGCGTGATCTTCGCGGTGTTGTTCGCCTTGTCGGCGTCCGCGTCCAGCGCGCCTCCCCACACCGTCTTCACGGTGGCGTCGCCCGAGGTGGTGGCGGGAGCGCCCTGCTCGACCATGACGGTGAACGGCAGCTCCAGGGTCTCGCCGACGGTGAAGGGCGATTCGACCTCACACATGTATTCGTCGGCTCCCGGCGTGGGTTCGCCCATGGCGGCACCCGTCCACACGCCGCACTCCGACGGGATCTTGACGGCGGTGGTGCCCTTGGGTATCTCCACCAGTACGCCGATCTGAGCGTCGGAGTTCAGTAGGTTGAAGGTCGCGGGACCGTTGTTGCGGACCTTCGCCGTCAGCACGGCCTCGTCGCCCGGGACAGCGTTCGCGGTGGAGCCGGTGAGCTCGATGTCGGCGGTGTTGTCGGCATCGATCCGCCACTGGGCGTGATCGGTCCGCACGACCGGCGGCGTGCCGCTCTCGACGAGTCGGAGCACCGGTCCGTCCGCGGCGGCGGCCTTGGGCACGGAGGAGGAAACGGCTTCGATCCCGTAGTCGACGAACTCGTAGAGCGCCGTCGGCTCCACCTCGATGCCGACCTGCGAGGAGAGCCGGTACGCCTTGCCCGGCTCGACCGGCGTGGCGATGCGGCACACGGCGGTGTCCAGGGAATGTCCGTGTGCCGAGGGGATCGTCGTGGACTTCCCGTACGTGCAGTTGGCGAACTTCTCGGCGAATCCGAGACCGGGGGTGGCGGCGAGCGACAGGGTCACGGCGTCGGCGGTCAGGGAACCGGAGTTGGACACCGTGATCGGAGCGGCGAGGGTCGAGCCGGGGGCCGCGTCCGTCGTGTCCGGGATACGGGCGATGCCGAGGTCCACCGCGCCGACGGTGAGCTTGACGCTCGTCTCCGCGACGGTGGCGTTGGACGAGGTGGCGAAGAGCCGTGCGGTGCCCGTCGTGCCGAGCGCGGCGCCCGGCTTGGCGTTGACGTCCACGATGCCGCCGGTGGACGTGCCGGGGGCGATGTCCCGGCTCGGCCAGGAGCAGATGTCGTCCACGCAGGAGAGGCCGGTGACATCGGCGAACCCGGAGATGCCGGAGACGTCGACCTTGACGACCACGTCCGTGGCGGTGCTTCCGCCGGCCTCGCCCTCCATGCCCCAGCCGATCTGCGAGGAGTCCCCCCGAACGGCCGGCTGGGGAAGCCCCACCTCGCTGTGGTTGGCCACGAGTGTCAGAGCGGGGCCGCCCTCGGCGTGGGCCGCGGGCGCCGCCACAAGGGCCGGGAGCAACGCGACGGCCGCAGCGGTGAGTACCGCGGGCCAGCCGCGCAGGCGTACTGATGACATCTCGTGTTTCCCTTTCCGTCGGCCGGAGTTGGTACACCGGTCGCCCGGTGTGACCACTCCGGCCCACGGATGGTTGTGCTGGCTTCCGCGTCCATGGCGCTCTTTCCGCGTCCACGGCGCGCACGACCGTCAGGCGCCGCGCTCCTCCACCGTGATCCGGAAGACCGGGTGGTCGGGGCAGGCCGCCAGCAGTTCCGCGTCCGTCGACGTGGCGGTGATGCCCCGGAAGTACTGGTTCACCTCCCAGCCCCAGCGCTTCAGATAGGCGCGGACGACGCGTACCTTCTGCTCGTCGTCCGCGATCTCGACCGCGGTGAAGGTACGCGTTCTGCGCCCCACCCGCAGCTCGCCGCCGCCCGCCGCCCGCATGTTGCGCACCCACTGGGAGTGGCCGCGGGCCGAGACCAGGTACTGCTCGCCGTCGTGGACGTGCGGATTCACCGGGACCCGCTGCATTTTGCCGCTCTTGCGCCCCCGTACGGACATCTCCGCCGTGCCGAGGAGGCTGAAGCCGTGGCGGGCGAGCCACCCGACCACACTGTTGAAACGGGTGCCGATCGCACCGGCTCTGAAGTAGTACGGCTGTGCCTGCGACATGGTGTCCCCAGTCCCTGAACGCGAAGTGGTGCGGCTTCTACGAGCGCCGTCGATCTGTGCCGAGCTGTGCCGAGCTTTCGAGAGCGGTGCTCTCTGTTGAGATCAGTGTGCTCCCGCGTGCACGACTTCGCAAGAGCAGTGCTCTCGTTTCTGTCCGGTGATCCCCCCGCGTGGCAGAATGGGCGTCATGAGTGCCATCAAGGGAGCCAGGGAACGCGCCCGTATCGAGATCACGGCCGCCATCAAGGACGAGGCGAGGGTCCAGCTCGCGGCGGAGGGTGCCTCCAGGCTCTCGCTGCGGGCCGTCGCCCGCGAGCTGGGCATGGTCTCCTCGGCGCTCTACCGCTACTTCCCGAGCCGCGACGAACTCCTGACGGCGCTGATCGTCGACGCCTACGACGCCGTCGGCGAAGCCGCCGAAAAGGCGGCCCGCGACGCGACCGCCCGCCCGGACGGCTCCCCGGCAGTCGCCTGGACGGCCGCCGCCCGCGCCGTACGGGAATGGGCCCTCGCCCACCCCCACGAGTACGCCCTGATCCACGGTTCGCCCGTACCCGGGTACGTGGCACCCCAGGACACCGTCGCCCCGGCCTCCCGCGTCGGACTCGTCCTCATCGGCCTGGTCCGCGAGGCCCACCGGGGCGAGGGTGTCACCACTCCGCCGCTCTCCGCCGCGGTGCGCCCCGAGGCGGTCCGGATGGCGGCCGAGCTCGCCCCGGACCTGCCCCCGGCCAATGCCGCCGCACTCGTCATCGCCTGGGCGCAGCTCTTCGGGCTCGTCTCCTTCGAGGTCTTCGGCCAGTTCAACGGGGTGGTGGAGGACCGGGAGGCGCTCTTCTGCCAGGCGGCCGACGGGCTCGCGCACTCGGTCGGCCTCACGGTGCCCGCCGAGCGGTACGACGAGCCTTCCCAAGGGTGAGCTCCCGGCCGGATCACCTGTCCGGATCACCTGTCCGGATCACCTGTCCGGATCACCTGTCCGGATCACCCGTGACCGGGAGCGGGGAGTTCCCCCGAACCACGGGGCACCAGACGGGTCTCCACCGTGACGGTGCGCCCCCGCGAGCGGTCCCCGTCGAGGCGTTCGATCGCGAGGGCGCCCGCCAGCTCGCCCATGGCTACCGGGTTCTGGGCGACCACGGTGAGTCCGGGATCGAGGATGCCGGCCATCGGGACGTCGTCGAAGGCGACGACCGCGAGATCCTTGCGGCGGCTGCGGGAGAGCTCGGTCAGCACACCGATCGTCATGACGTTGTTGCCCGAAAGAAGCGCGGTCGGCGGGTCCGGGAGAGCCAGCAGCCGCGCCGTCGCCCGGGCGGCCCCTTCGGGGTCGTGTGCGTCCGCGACCAGCGCCCGGTCGTGGGGCAGTCCCGCCTCGGCGAGGGCCGCGCGGTACCCGGCTATTCGTTCACGGCGGGTGTACAGGCGTGCCGGCAGGTCGCCGATGAAGCCGATCCGGCGGTGCCCGCGGGCTGTCAGATGGGCGACGCCCTCCCGCGTACCGGAACGGTTGGAGCTGACCACGGTGTCCGCGGTGAGCCCGCTGCCGGGCCGGTCCAGGAAGACGACGGGCATCCCTGCCGCCCGGTGCGTCTTGAGGTGGGAGTGGTCCGCGCCCACCGCGGGCGCGACCATGAGGACGCTGACCCTACGGGCCAGGAACGTGGCGATCAGCGTGTGTTCCCGCTCCGGGTCGTCGTCGGACGAGCCCATCAGGAGTGTCAGCCCGCGGCCGCGCACGGCCTCCTCGATGCCTCCCGCGACAGCGCCGAAGAACGGGTTGCCGAGGTCCGGAACCACCAGGCCGACCGTGGTGTCGGGGCCGCCCACCCGGATGCTCCTGGCCATCAGATTGGGCTGGAAGCCCAGCATCGCCACGGCGGCCAGGACGCGCTTCCTGGTCTCCGGAGAGCTGGGGCCGTCCTCGTTGAGGACCCGGGAGACCGTCTTGGCACTGACGCCGACCTCACGGGCGACGTCCGCGAGGGTCGGTCTGCGGGACGACGATGCCATGGACCACCTTTTCCTGGAGGGCGCCCCCTCGGATGTCCAAGACGGCGGGTCAGCTGCCCCGCACCCCGGCAGCCGAGGCGGCGTCGCTGTCCGCCACGACCGTACCCCCGTCCGGACGCACGCTCAGCGCGCCCGTCATGATGGCCACGACTTCCGCCATGGAGTAGTCCGAAGGTCTGATCACGGCCTCGCGCCGCCCGAGCCGGTGGACGTGCACACGGTCGGCGATCTCGAAGACGTGCGGCATGTTGTGGCTGATGAGGATCACGGGCACCCCCTTGTCGCGGACCCGGCGGATGAGGTCGAGGACCTGGCCCGACTCCTTCACCCCCAGGGCGGCCGTCGGCTCGTCCATCACCACGACGCTGCGGGCCCAGGCGGCCGCCCGTGCGACGGCCACGGCCTGCCGCTGACCGCCGGAGAGCGTCTCCACCGGCTGGGACAACGAACCGACACCGACCTTGAGTTCGGCCAGGTACGCGGCCGCCTCCTCGCGCATCGCCCTCTTGTCGAGCATGCGGAACACCGAACCGAGCACACCCGGGCGGCGGACCTCCCGGCCGAGGAACATGTTGGAGGCGATGTCCATGGACGCGGCGACGGCCAGGTCCTGATACACCGTCTCGATACCGCGTGCGCGGGCGTCCTGCGGTCCGGTGAACCGGACCGGCTCGCCGTGCAGCCGGATCTCCCCGGCATCCGGCACCAGGGCGCCGGTGAGTGCCTTGATCAGGCTCGTCTTGCCCGCGCCGTTGTCACCGATGACGGCCAGGACCTCACCGGGCATGAGCTCGAAGTCGGCCCCGTCGATGGCGGTCACGTGCCCGTAGCGCTTGCTCAGCCCGCGCGCGCTGAGCACGGGGGTGGGGCCGCTCCGGGGTGCGGGCCGGGAGGCGGCCGGGCCGGGGCCGGTCATCGGGTCCCCTTTCGTGAGAGCTGGTCGACGGTGACCGCCAGGATGACCAGAACGCCGGTGACCAGCGTCTGGTAGACGGACGAGACGCCCATCAGCTGGAGGCCGTTGCGGAACACGCCGACGACGAGTACGCCGACGAGGGTGCCGAGCACCGTGCCGCGCCCCCCGAACAGGCTCGTACCGCCGAGCACGACCGCGGTGATGCTGTCGAGGTTGTCGGTCTGGCCGGCCTGCGGGTCGCCGACACCGGTACGGGAGACCAGCAGCAGCGCCGCGATCCCGTAGACCAGCCCGGCGATCGTGTAGACCCCCACGGTCAGCCGGGACACCCGGATGCCGCTGAGCCGGGCGCTCTCCGCGCTGTTGCCGAGGGCGTACACGTGCTTGCCCCAGGCGGTACTGCTCAGCGCGTAGGCGAAGCCGAGGAAGAGCGCGACGGTGACCAGCGAACCGTAGGTGACGTCGGTCCTGCCGAGCGGAAACGTCCGGCCCAGCACGGTGAGCGGTCCGGGAAGGCCGGTGACCGTCTGTTCCTCGGAGTAGATGTGGGTCAGCGCGAAGGCGACATTGAGCATTCCCAGCGTCACGATGAACGGCGGCAGCGGCACGACGCGCACCAGCACCCCGTTGACCAGGCCGAATCCCGCGCAGGCCAGGATTCCCAGGGCGATGGCGAGCAGCGGCGGCAGCGGACCCTCTACGGCCAGTTTGGCGATGAGGATGCCGCCGAAGGCCATGACCGCGCCGCAGGAGAGGTCGATCCCCGCGGTGAGGATGATCAGCGTCTGCCCGATGGCGAGGGTGCCGACCACCATGACCTGCTGGAGGATCAGCGAGAAGTTGCCGCCGGAGAGGAACTGGTCGGTGGCCGTGGAGAAGAACACCGACGCGAGGATCAGGGCCGCCAGCGGCCCGGCGGACGGTGAGGAGAGGAGCCGGCGCAGAGCGGCCGGCCCGTCGGCGCGTACGGCGAGCGGAGCGGAGGTGGTCATGCGGCTCAGCCCCAGCAGTTCTGCGTACCGAAGCCGGTGTCCTCGGACTCGGCGCCGGTCTGCGGCTCGTCGGTGATGAGCTTGACCCCGGTGTCGGTGTAACCGGTGTCCTTCTTGCCGGACTTGGCGTACTCGACGACCGCCTTCACGCCGTCGGCCGCCATCTTGAGGGGGTACTGCTGCGAAGTGGCCGCGATCTTGCCCTCCTTGACCGCCGCCACCCCGGCGCAGCCGCCGTCGATCGCCACGATCATGACGTCGTTCTCGCGGCCCTTGGCCTTGATGGCGGTGTACGCGCCGAGCGCGGCGGGTTCGTTGATCGCGTACACCAGATTGACGTCGGGTGCCTTCTGCAGGCACGTCTCCATGGCCGTCTGCCCCTTGGCCTGGTCGCCGCCGGTGTCCTGGGAGCAGACGATCGACGGGTCGGAGGCGTCGATGCCGAAGCCTTTGACGAACCCGTCGTGCCGCTGGACGCCGACCGACACACCGGGGGCCAGGTCCAGCGTGGCGATCTTCACCGGCTTGCCGCCCATCGCGGCCTTGGCGTAGGCGCCGATCAGCTCACCGGCCTTCACGTTGTCGGTGGCGAACAGCGCGTCGACGGCGCTCTGCGGCTCCGGAGGCGTGTCCAGGGCGATGACGAGCACGCCCTTGGCCCGGGCCTTGGCGATCGCCGGGACGATGGCCTTGGAGTCGTTGGGGGTGATCAGCACTCCCTTGACCCCGGCAGCGACCATGTTCTCCAGCGCGGTGATCTGACCGGCGTTGTCCCCGTCGAACTTTCCCGCAGCGGTGGTCAGTTCGACGTCCGCGCTCTTGGCGGCCTGCTCGGCACCCTGCTTCATCTTCACGAAGTACGGGTTGGTGTCCGTCTTCGTGATCAGGCCGACCTTCACCTTGCCGCCGGACGAGGAGTCGTCGGCGGCGCCCGAACCGGATCCGCAGGCGGCCAGGGACAGGGTGAGGCCGGCGACGCCGAGGGCGAGGACCGGACGGGCTCTACGGGACATGGTGCGACTCCTGTGGGAAGCGGTGGGGTGGGGTGGCGGAGGCGTGCCCAAGGGCGTGGGGTGGCGGAGGCGTGCCGGAGTACGTGACCGTCGCGGTGTCATCGTTGACACATGTCATCGTTGACACCGCTTGCGGAGGATGATGGACTCCCGGTCCACCGACGTCAATGCCTTGCGCGGAAAGCAAGTTGACCGAGTGAAGGGCCGATCCCCGGTGCCGCGCCCCTCCGGTTCGCGCGGCGGACGCGGCCCGCGAACGCCCGATTCCCCGTCCCACCTGGAGGGTTCACCCATGCAGACACCGCGTCAGGTCACCGTGCTGGGAGAGTGTGTCGCCGACGTCTTCGCCGACCTCGGATCCACGCCCCCGGGCGGCAGCCCGTCGGCCCCGTCGCCGGACGAAGAGGGCATGCGTCTGCGCGTCCTGCCGGGCGGTGGTCCGGCCAACACCGCCGTGGGCCTGGCCCGTCTCGGTACGCCGACCCGCTTGATGGCGAGGCTGTCGGGCGATGTCTTCGGCCGCCTGTTCCGCACCCGGCTGCTGGAGTCCGGGGTCGACCTGTCCGACGCGCCCACCGCCGCCGAGCCGAGCACCCTCGCCGTCGCCGATCTCGACGCGGGCGGCCAGGCCTCGTACTCCTTCCACGCCGAGGGCGCCGCCGACTGGCAGTGGACGCGGGCGGAGCTGGCCGCCGCGGATCTGCGCGACTCGGCCTGTGTGCACACCGGTTCGCTCGCCCTGGTCCGCGAGCCGGGCGGCTCGCTGGTGGAGGAGTTGCTGACCGGGGCGCGCCGGCACTCCACGGTCAGCATCGACCCCAACGTCAGGCCCGCTCTGGTCGACCCGCAGACGTACCGCGACCGGCTCCCCGGCTGGTGCGCGGTGGCGGACATCCTGCGACTGAGCCAGGACGACCTCGACGCCGTGTCGCCGGGCACCACGGTCGAAGCGGCCTGCGACGGCTTCCACGAAGCGGGAGCCCGTCTGGTGGTGATCACCCTCGGCGCACACGGTGCCCTCGCCTCGCTCGACGGCCGGCGGGTCCGCGTACCCGGTGTGCCCGTCCGGGTGGTCGACACGGTCGGCGCCGGGGACGCCTTCACCGCGGGGCTCCTGCACCACCTCGGGGGCCGCGGTCTGCTGGGCGGCCGGCTCGAACGGCTGGACCGGGAAGGGGTGTGGGACGCCTGCGCGTACGCGGTCCGGGTGGCGGCCCTGACCTGCGCGGTCGCCGGCCCCAACCCGCCGTGGGCGCACCGGATGGCGGACGGGCACAGCGACGCGGGGGTGTCCGTCCCGTCATGACGGGACGGAACGGATCCTGTTCGGAGCGTTGACGGGCTTCCGGTGGGGGCCCATCATCTGTCATCGATCGGATGTCATCGATGACAGATGTCAACGATGACACTCATGCGCCTTCCTGCAGAGAGAGTGGGTCACATGCGCCGAAGAGTCGGGGCGCTGTTCGTCGCCCTGATAGCGGGCCTGGTCGCGCTGGTTCCGGGCACCTCCGCGGTGGCCGGGACCATCGGGGACTATCCCGAGTTCCCGTATCCGTCGACCACGTACAGCGAGCCGTTCCGCGGCCAGTTCCACTTCAGCTCGCAGTCGGGCTGGATGAACGATCCGAACGGACTGGTGTACGCGAACGGGGTCTACCACTTCTTCTACCAGCACAACCCGCACGGCCTGGCCTGGGACACCATGCACTGGGGGCACGCCACCAGCCCCGACCTGGTGCACTGGACCCAGAAGCCGATCGCGCTGGAGCCCGAGGTGCACCCCGGCACCCTCTTCTCCGGGGGTGGCGTCGTCGACAAGGACAACACCTCGGGGCTGAAGACCGGATCCCTCGATCCGATCGTGGTCTTCTCCAACACCGACGGCGTCAGCGTGTTCTACAGCAACGACAACGGCCAGACCTTCCAGGCGTACGACAAGGGCCGCAAGCAGATCCAGATACCGTCCGAGAGCCGCGACCCCAAGGTGTTCTGGGACGCGGCCCGCCACCGCTGGACCATGGTCGTCTGGTCGGACCAGGACGGCAACGGGGTGAACATCTACACCTCGCCCAACCTGCTGGACTGGACCTTCGCCAGCCGCTTCAAGGCCCCCTGGCTCTTCGAATGTCCCGACATGTATCCGCTGGCCCTCGACGGCAGGACCGGTCAGCAGCGCTGGGTGCTGACCTCCGCCTCCAGCCAGTACGTCGTCGGATCCTTCGACGGCACGACGTTCAGCACCGACTGGACCGCCCCGCAGCAGATGGACCAGGGCACGACGTACGCCGGCGGCAGCTTCTACGCCGCGCAGACGTTCACCAACACGCCGGACGGGCGCACGGTGCAGATGGCCTGGCAGGGCGGCAACCACGGCAGCACCTGGACCGGCAACGCGACCTTCCCGGTCTCCCTCGGCCTGGTCAGCACTCCGGACGGCCCCCGGATCACCCGTACCCCGGTCGCCGAACTCGCCTCGCTGGGGTCGGAGACCAGGAGCTGGAAGAACGAGACGGTCGACTCGGCCAAGGCCGGCAACCTCTTCGGGGACATCAAGGCCGACACCTACGAGATCACCGCGCAGTTCGACGTGAAGGGGACGAGCGCGCAGCGGTTCGGCTTCGACCTGCACGCCCGCTCCGACGGCACCGCCGACCGCAGCGTGGTCTACGACACCCGGGCACAGACCCTCCAGGGCAAGCCGCTGCGGCCCGTGAACGGCAAGATCGCCATCCGACTCCTGGTGGACCGGGGTCAGTTGGAGACGTTCGCCGACGGCGGGCGGTACTCCCTGTCCGACAACGCCGACTTCGACTCCGCGGCCGACAGCCAGGGCATCCGGCTCTTCGCCGACGGCGGCAAGGTGAAACTGGACAGCGCGACCTTCACCCGCCTCAACACCAGCTGGGGCACGGCCCAGTCCACTCTGCTCAGCAACCTCAAAGGCCCCTGGCACGCGGCGGGCGGCACCTGGAGCGACGTCACCACCGGCAAGCGCGCCACCACCGTTGGCGACGGCTTCTACATGAGCGCCGGCACCGGTGGCGACGCGGTCTACCAGGGTGACATCACGCTGGACACCGCGCACGCCGGTGGCCTGACGTTTCGCGCCAACGCCTCCGGCGCCGGCTACACGGCGACTCTCGACACCAGCGGTGTGGTCAAGCTCTGGCGCCCAGGCAAGGACATCGCCGTCCACTCGGCACCGATCACCCCAGGACGCACCTACCACCTGAAGGTGCGGACCGACGGCTCCCGCATCCAGGTCTGGCTCGACAACGGCTCCGAGCCCGTCATCGACACCACCGACACCACGTACACCAGTGGCCTGTTCGGCGTGAACGTGTACGACGGCACGGCGACGGTGCAGAACCTGAACACCGGTACGGCGGGCTTCTCCGCCTTCTCCGCGGGGAGATGGACACCGCGCGGCGGCAACTGGACGGTCACACCCGCCGGTCTGGGAGGCGCCTCCGCGCAGAACGGCTTCTACCTCAGCGACCGCGCCGGCACCGACTTCACCTACGAGGGCGACCTGTCCGTCACCAACGGCACCGCCACCGGCCTGACCTTCCGGGCCGGCTCCGACGGAGTCGGCTACACGGCGAACATCGACACCAGCGGCGTGGTCAAACTCTGGCGCCCCGGCAAGGACATCGCGACGTACGCCACTTCCGTCGTCGAGGGCCGCACCTACCACCTGAAGGTACGGACGGACGGATCCCGCATCCGTGTCTGGCTCGACAACGGCTCCGAGCCCGTCATCGACGCGACCGACACCACGTACACCAGTGGCCTGTTCGGCGTGAACAGCTTCGCGGCGAACACCGTCGCACAGAACCTGACCATCGGCTGACCGTCCATTATGTGACTGGTCGACAGGTGATGTTCCATCAGGTCATGGGCCATCGACTTGACCGGCCCGGAGCCTTCCCCCGACCCGCGTTCGCGCCGGACGCCCGGGAGGGTTCCGGGCCGGGCGGGTCTCGCCGGTGGCGGGGTGCGCGGCCGGGGGAGACGAGCGGCATCGTCGGCGCCCGCCCTCCCCGGACTTCAGACGACGGCGGAGTTCTCCGTCCAGAGCCGCGCCACGGCCTCGTCGCCGCCGACGGTGACCGAGGAGAGCGGCAGGCGGTTCCACAGCGCGAGGTAGAGGTCCTCCGCGCTGCCGCTCAGCACGCAGTCCGCCCCGGCCGTACGGCCGTCGTCGCGCACGGCACGCGGCGGTCCGTCCGAGAGCCGGACCGTCCAGGCGGCGTTCGCGTCGACCGCGTGCACCCGCAGGACGCGGGGATCCTCGGTGCGCACCCGGCTCTTGGTGCGTGCGTGGAAGCCGACCAGCAACTCGTCGATGCCGTCGAGCGCACGGGCCGTGTCCACCCGGGAGTGGGGCGTCCCGAGCGCCGACTCCGCGTCCACCCGGTGCACCGTCGTCTCGTGCATCTGACGGCGCGCCCAGAACCCCGAGCCCGAGGCCGCCGGCATGAACGTCCAGCAGGCCAGGTCGCTCGGAGCGGCTTCCAGCGCGGTCACCAGTGCCTGGAGTCCGTCGTTGAACCAGCCGATCAACTCCATACCGTCCAGGTCGGGTTCATCCTCTGCGGCGACGTACTCGGAGTGTGCCTCGACGACGAACGCCGTCGCCCAGCGGTGCACCGTACCGGTGTGGCGCAGCAGGTCGCGCACCCGCCAGCCCGGACACGTCGGCACCGGAGCGTCCGTCCCCGCCTCCTCCGCCGCCGCGGCGAGCAGCCGGCCTTCTTCGTAGAGCTGTGCGATCTGTTCGGACATGTTCATGGCGCAGATTGTGACAGGGGCAGGGGTGCGGCTGTCCACGCGTCCAGGGGAAGTCTCAGACGGTGACCGGAGGTTGTGCCGGACCGGCCGCGAGCCAGTGCACGGCGGTCCGGTCGGCGTGCGGAGCCAGCAGATCCCGCAGCTCCCCGGCCGCCGCCCGGAGCAGATCTCCGTCGCGGTCGGCGTGCAGGGTCTCGATGGCGAAGACGACGCGGGTGGAGTCTTCGGTGACCCGGGTGCGGTGGGCGTCGCGGTGGTTCCAGTGACGTGTCAGGACCCCGGTGGTGTCCGCGTAGATGATCTCGCCGGGCTTGGGGTTCTCGACGGTCCCGGGTTCACCGAGCGGCGTGAACTCCTCGCCGCCGTCGGCATGGCGGATGTCCACGTCGCCGGTGACGTGGTCCAGGTCGAAGGCGCCGGCGGGCAGGCCGTGGCGCACGGAAACGGCGTTGTAGGAGTCGACCGCCGGGTTGATGCGGGGCAGGGACCCCTTCTTCGTGAAGCGGCGGCCGAGCGCGTCGACGCTGGGGCGGATGCGGCGCGGGTTGGTGCCGAAGGACCGGTAGGCGGTGTGCCACGCTTCGATCCTCGGATCGGTCTCGTCGGCGGGCTGCCAGGAACCCTCGGCGACCCGCCGCTCCAGCCCGTCGAGCGCCTCGACGGTCCCCGGCCAGTCCTCGTGGCCGCGCAGGCCGGTGGCGGTGACCAGGGCGACCAGGGCGTCGGGGAAGGCGTCGGCGACGGCGGGGGCGATCCGGAAGACGGTCATGGGCGGGGGCTCCGTTCCTTGGTTCGTACGGGGGTCGTACCGGGTGATGGGTATCGGACGGCGTACGGCTTCCAGCGGCCCATCCGGTCCAGCTGCTGCCTCGCGGTGGGCACGTCCGGTCCCTGTCCGCGTTCGGTGAGGCGTCCGGCGATTCCGGTCCGGCGCTCGACGTTCTTGTGATCGTCGTACTTGAACTTCGCGCGCACCCGTACCGGGCTTCGCTGGAGGCCGCCGGCGATCGGCTCGGCGCGAAGACGTGCGCGATCCCGCCGCGGAGGCCGCCGGGCGAGTCGGTGTGCCTCGGCGTCGGCGACGATCGGCGTGGCTTCCGGGACGACGGCAGTGCTGTCACCGCGCGTCCCTACTGCTCAGTGGAACGACCAAACGGTACAGCAAGACGACCGCATGGTGTCAACCGAACGACCGCGCGGTACATTCCAGTGGTCTTCGTGAGGATGGTGATCGTATGGCCGAGACGGACGCAGCCCTGCGGACACTCGCGCACAACGTCAGAACGGCCCGCACGCGTGCGGGCCTGTCCCTGGACGAACTCGGCCGTCGCTCCAAGGTCAGCAAGGGAGCCCTGGTCGCGCTGGAGAAGGCGCAGGGAAACCCGAACTTCGCGACCCTGGTCCGGCTCGCCGACACTCTCGGCGTATCCGTCTCCGCCCTCATGGAGGGGCGGTCCGAGGGGCGCGTCCGCGTGGTGTCCGAAGAGAGGGTGGCGCCGCTGTGGACGGGTGAGCTCGGCAGCGAGGCCCGGCTCATACTGACGACCCGCGGCCCGGCCCCCGCCGAGGTCTGGCGCTGGAGGCTCCGGCCGGGCGAGGAATACCCCAGCCATCCCCACCAGGCCGGTGTCGTGGAAACCGTCAGCGTCACCGCGGGCCGGATGATCCTCGTCGTCGACGGTGCCGAGTACCCCGTCGGAACCGGAGAGACCGCCACGTTCGACGGTGACGCCCCGCACGCGTACCGCGGCGCGGGCACCGAACCCTGCCACCTGATCATGACGGTCCATCTGCCGCCCGGTCCCGCGTCGGCGGCCTGAGCGACAACCCGGGACGGTCCGGCAATTCCCTTCGGGCGGGCGCGCATTGCCCGGTCGCGGCCCGGTCCGCGCCGGGTGGGACGACGCGTCCCCGGTGGGCATGGAGCCCGCCGGGGAGACCCGTCAGGCGTTCGGTGCCGCGGTGCGGGAGACCTGCCCGAGCGCGGCGGCCGCCGCGGCGAGCAGGGCCACCGTCGTCAGGGCCATCGGCAGCGAGAGCCAGTCCGCGAGGAACCCGATGACCGGGGGGCCGACCAGCATGCCGCCGTAACCGAGGGTGGACGCGGCGGCCACCCCGCCGGGACCCGCCAGCGCACCGGCCCTGCCGACCGCGACCGGGAAGATGTTGGCCAGCCCGAGGCCCGTCACGGCGAAACCCGCGAGCGTCAGGGGGACCGTGGGGGCGAGCGAGCCCAGCAGCATGCCCGCCGCTGCGGCGCCGCCGCCGAAGACCAGCGTCCGTGTCTGGCCGAATCGTTCCAGCAGGGCCGTGCCGGTGAGCCTGCCGACCCCCATGGCCAGGGCGAACAGTGAGTACCCGGCGGCCGCGGTCCCCGGCGTGGCGTGCAGGTCCTGGGAGAGGTGCAGCGCGCTCCACTCCGCCAGTGCGCCCTCGCCGTACGCGGTGCAGAGCGCGATCACGCCGAAGAGGACGACCACCCGGCGCACGGCCGGGCTCATACGGGGCGCCACGCCGCGACTGCCCGCCGCGGACGGCACGGAGGGTTCCGACGGTGCGGACGGCTTCGAGGGCCCGGGCGAATCCGAAGAGGCCGACGCCTCCGGGGTGTTCCGGAGCATGACCGGCCCCGCGACCGCGGTGACCAGTAGCCCGGTCGTGGCGAGCAGGGTCAGATGGGCGACGGGGGAGAGGTGGCCGGCGGCGACACCGCCGATACCCGCGCCCGCCATGCCGCCGAAGCTGAACGCGGCGTGGAAGCTGGGCAGTACGGGCCGGCGGATGGCGGCGACGAGGTCCACCGCCGCACTGTTCATGGCGACGTTCATCCCGCCGTAGGCGGCGCCGAACACCAGCAGCAGAAGTCCGAGGGTGAGCGCCGAACCGGCGTGCGCGGGCAGGGCGATGCTCAGGGAGAGCAGGATCCCGCACCAGAAGGCCACCCGGTGGCTGCCGAAACGGTGGCAGAGCCTGCCCGTGAGAACCATCGTGATCACCGCGCCCGCCGAGACGCCGAGCAGGGCGAGGCCGAGCGAGGAGACGGAGGCGCCGATGTGGTGCTTGATGGCCGGGATGCGTACGACCCAGCCTGCGAAGAGGAAACCGTCGAGAGCGAAGAACGCGGTCAGCGCGGTGCGGAGCCGGGCCGCGGAGGGTGGGGCGGTGTCTCCGCCATGACCCCCCGTTCGGACCGTCCGCAGTTTGTTTAGGTGCGGCACAAACTCAGCATAGAGGCGCGCCGGGGAGGGACACAAGACGGATGCGGACGTGACCCGCGGCACGTCGTGACCAGGTGCCGAAGCGTCAGGACCGCCCCGGGATCGTGGGAGACTCGCCCCCATGAACGGCAAGGTGTCCACCACGCGGACGAAGCTGGAGAGGGGCCGCAGCGCGCTCGGGCCGGCCCTGGAACTGGTGCACACGGGGCGCGCGCCCACGCGTGCGGTGCTGACCTCCGAACTGGGCGTCACCCGCGCCACCGCCGGCGCGGTCGCGGCCGAACTGGAGGCGCTGGGGCTCATCAGGGTCGACTCCAGCCCCGGTTCGGCCGCCGGTTCACAGGGGCGCCCCTCGCACCGGCTGTCGGTGTCCGAGACCGGCCCCGTCGTACTCGCCGCCCAGGTGCACTCCGACGGTTTCCGTGCGGCGCTGGTCGGTCTCGGCGGACGGATCGTCGCCACCGCACCCGGCGCCAGTACCGTCATGGCCGACCCCGCCCAGGTGCTCGGCGAGGTGGTCGAGGCGGGCGCGCAACTGCTGCACGGCAGCGGACTGCGCTGCGTCGGGGCCGGGCTCGCCGTCCCCTCGGCCGTGGCCGAACCGGAGGGAACCGCCCTCAACCCGTTGCACATCGCCTGGCCCGCCGGCGCGCCGGTGCGCGAGATCTTCCGTACCTGTGTGCGTGAAGCGGGCATCGAGGGACCGGTGTTCACCGGGAACGACGTCAACCTCGCGGCCCTCGCCGAACACCGGCACGGCTCCGGGCGCGGCGCCCAGCATCTGCTCTGCGTGGCCACGGGGCACCGGGGTGTCGGCGGTGCGCTGGTGCTCGACGGCCGCCTGCACAGCGGAAGTTCGGGGCTCGCGCTCGAGGTCGGGCACCTCACGGTGAACCCGGAGGGCCGGGCCTGTCACTGCGGCGGCCGGGGCTGTCTCGACGTCGAGACGGACCCGCTCGCCTTCCTCCTCGCGGCGGGCCGGCCGCCCGGCCCGGAGGAGTCGCTGCTCAAGCGGGCGGGCGACCTGCTGCGTACGGAGTACGACGACGGGGACGTACGCCGTGCCGCCGAGGCGCTCATCGACCGGCTGGGACTGGGGCTCGCGGGGCTCGTCAACATCCTCAACCCCGACCGGATCATCCTCGGTGGTCTCCACCGGGACCTGCTCGAAGCCGACCCCGAGCGCCTGCGCGCCGTCGTCGCCGACCGCAGCCTGTGGGGGCGCAGCGGCAGTGTGCCGATCCTGCCGTGCACGCTCGCGCACGACAGCCTGGTGGGCGCGGCCGAACTGGCCTGGCAGCCGGTGCTGGACGACCCGCTGACCGTCCTCGCCTGACCCGAGTCCGGTGGGGCCGCGTCCGATGGCGGGCCGCGTCCGGTGGGGCCGCGTCCGATGGCGGGCCGCGTCCGGTGGGGCCGCGTCCGATGGCGGGCCGCGTCCGGTGGGGTCGCGTCCGGTGGCGGGCCGCCTGACCCGCCACCGGACGCGGCCCCACCGGTTCCCGGGCTGCACCGCGCGGCGCTTAGTCGTGCGGTGCAACAGAATTGACGTTGCGTCAGCCGAGGGCCACGGACCGGCTCGGGAACTGTGCCGAGGCTTCCACCGCTCCCGCGTACCGCCCGCCGAACGGGCCGTCGGTCATCGATCCGTACACCGCGAGCGGTGGCAGGATCTTCGCGGTGGTGGTCGGCGTGGGCAGGGTGAACCAGACGACTTTGCCGGCCTCCTGGCCGGGACGGACGCCCCAGCTCTCGCTGACGGCGGCGATGAGGGCAAGCCCGCGCCCGGACGTCGCGTAGGTCTCCGCGACGTTCACGGCGGGCAATCGGGGGTCGTGGTCGTGGACGGAGACCGTCAGTCGATCGAGCAGCAACTCGATGTCGACGGTGCACGACTTGTCCGGTTCCGCGTGGCGGTGGACATTGGTGAGAAGTTCGGTGACGCCCAGGGCTGCCTGGTCGATCAGAGGATCGAGATGCCAGTAGCGCAGTTGCGCCGAGATGATTCTGCGGACCTGACCGATCCGCGACGGCAGTGCCTGGAGCTCCACCGTGCAGTGCCTGCTTGGCTCGCTGATCACGGCTGCGACTCCCCGAAAGAGGTCCGGAAGAAGACGGAGGAACGGATCCAGCATGTGGCTGGCTGGTGTTTCTGGTCTGCTCTGTGGTCCGCCGCGGCTGCCGGCCCCCTCCGGTCGAAGGGTGACCGGGGTTGAACCGTCCGTGACGTGTCTTCAGCGTCGCTCAGCGCGCCCCGTACCGCAACTCGCGGCCGCGGACCCGGCTCGGGGGCCGTTCAGGGGCCGATCAGGCCCGATCGGGGGTGTGCGCGGGGACGCGGTGGACGCTCCGGGAGCGCGTCGTGCGCCCAGGGCCTCCCTCGGTGCCCGGGCGCGCTGCCCGTCCGGCTCCCGCGGGGGTTCCTCGGGGGACGGCGCGGACGTGACGGGCGCCGTGGCGGTGGCTCCCGGGCCGCGCGGGTGCGCTCGACGGGTCGCGGTGTCCTCGACTGGTCTCCGCGCGCTCCACGGGTCACCCCGCGTTCGGCGGCCACCGCGCGCGTGACGGTCGGTGTGCGCTCGACCGGTCAGCGGTGCCGACATCCGGCACTGCGCAGGACTTCCAGGAAGTGATGTATCGGCGCCGTCCCGTCCGGCCGGCGGCCGCGTTGTCCCATCGTGAGGCGGTAGCGCACGCCGTTGACCCGGGCGACGGCCGAATCGGCCTGGGAGAACCACCGCTTCCCCGCGCTGACCGCTCCCACGGGGGCACTGTCGATCTCCCGGCCGTTGCTCGTCAGGAGAGCCACCCGGCCGTCCTTGACGATGACCTGACCGGCCCGCGTGAGCGAGCGGGCCCATCGCTCGATCCGCACCCCCCGTGCGCTGAACTCGACGTCGTCCACCGCTCGGTCGCCCCCCTTCGCACATCGGCTCCTGGAAGGGAGTCTTCCCGTCCGGGCACGTCTTCATTTGCGCGTGTCGGGCTGAATCGTGTGTACGCAAGGTGACGCCGGACGACGTGTGTCGCCAGTCCTGCGCCCCGCCGTGCCCACGACGTGTCCAAGCGATTCCTGGGGGTGATCCAAGTCCCGGTTTGTGCAGGTGGGAGGAATATCGTGGAGGGAAGGAAGCAACGGCTCCACCAGGAGGACCAGCGATGGGCATCAGCGAGCAAGGACGTCATGACGGGACCGTCACGACGGCTGACGTCGACCGCAGTGACCCCGGGTACCGGGCGTGGCTCAAAGAGGCCGTGCGTAAGGTGCAGGCCGACGCCAACAGGTCCGCGGACACCCACTTGTTGCGTTTCCCGCTGCCCGAGGAGTGGGGCATCGACCTGTACCTCAAGGACGAGTCCACGCACCCGACCGGAAGCCTCAAGCACCGCCTCGCCCGGTCGCTCTTCCTCTACGGACTCTGCAACGGCTGGATCCGCCCGGGGAAGCCGGTCATCGAGGCGTCCAGCGGTTCGACGGCCGTCTCCGAGGCGTACTTCGCCAAGCTGATCGGGGTCCCCTTCGTCGCGGTGATGCCGCGGACGACCAGCCCCGAGAAGTGCCGCCTGATCGAATTCCACGGTGGCCGCTGTCACTTCGTCGACGACCCGCGAGCGATGTACGAGGAGTCGGCCGCGCTCGCCAAGGAGACCGGCGGCCACTACATGGACCAGTTCACCTACGCGGAGCGGGCCACCGACTGGCGCGGCAACAACAACATCGCCGAGTCGATCTACCAGCAACTGCGGCTGGAACGCTATCCGGACCCCACGTGGATCGTCGCCACGGCGGGTACCGGCGGCACCTCGGCGACCATCGCCCGGTACGTCCATTACATGCAGCACGACACCCGGATCTGCGTCCCCGACCCCGAGAACTCCTGCTTTTTCGACGGCTGGACACACCACGACCCGCTGGCGAGCAGCGACTGCGGCTCCCGCATCGAGGGCATCGGACGGCCCCGGATGGAGCCGAGCTTCGTCCCCGGGGCCATCGACCGGATGATGAAGGTCCCGGACGCGGCGAGCGTGGCCGCCGTGCGAGCCCTGGAGCGGGTGATGGGCCGCCGCGCGGGCGGCTCCACGGGGACCGGGCTCTGGAGTGCGCTCAAGATCATCGCCGAGATGGTGGAGCGGGGCGAGCAGGGCAGTGTCGTCACCCTGATCTGCGACGCGGGCGACCGCTATCTGGACAAGTACTACTCCGACGCCTGGCTGGACCAGCAGGGCCTCGACATCGCCCCGTACGCTGCCGCGCTCGACACCTTCCTGAGCACCGGAAGCCTGCCTGCCTGAGGCGGCGGATCCGTCGGTCCTCGGGGCGCCGCAGTCCGGACCGCGCGTCGCGTCTACCCCGGCTCACGTGCCGGGGCTTCGAGGAGACCGTCGAGAACCCGCCCGAACATGCGCCGCCCCGCCGCCACGAGCAGCGGATCGATCCACCTGCCGGGAAGGAACAGCCGGACCTCCTCCACCCACACCACGTGGGAGCCGGCCCGGGCCGGCATCACGTCGATCGACGCGCGTCCGCGTACCGTCCGTCCGCGCTTCTCCAGGCGGCAGAGCCCCGCACGGCCCGCCTCGGGAGGCGTCCAGCGCACCACTTCCATGGGGTCGTCGAAGGTGAGCGGCCCCACCCCGGTCCGGGCGACGAACACCGTCCCCACGCCGGTCCGCGCACCGGCCGGGACGAGGACCGAGGTGAGCGGCACGTGGGCACCGTGACGCTCCCAGTCGGTCACCCGGCGCCAGGCCTCGGCGGGTGGAAGGGACGTGAATCGCTCGATCCGGAAGACGGCCACGGTCCGATCGTAGGCCGTGTCGGATCATGTACGCCGGATCGGCGGCGGTGCCCGGTGTGGTGTGACGCGGGGCGCAGGACCGCCCGTGTACGGAGAGGCATCGGGCCGTCCGACAGCGCCGGGACGCCGGTCAGCGCTCGGCGAGCGGTTGCTCGTCGGGTTCCGGCGCCCCGGCCGGCCCCGCGACCAGCAGGCCGCCCGGCAGCAGCTCCTCGATCTCCGCGCGCGCCTTCGCCGACAGACCCGCGTCCGTCACGAAGGTGTCCACCTCGCCGAGTGTCGCGAAGGAACTCAGGCCGATCGTCCCCCACTTGGTGTGGTCGGCCACCACCACGACCCGACGCGCGGCCGCCACGAACCGCCGGTTCGTCTCCGCCTCCGCCAGATTCGGTGTGGAGAGACCGGCCTCGTCGGAGATGCCGTGCACCCCGAGGAAGAGCACGTCGAAGTGGAGCGAGCCGATGGCCCGGTCCGCCACCGGCCCGACGAGCGAGTCGGAGGGGGTCCGCACCCCGCCCGTCAGCACCACCGTGGCCGCCCCCGCGCGGGCGGCGCCCGAGGAGGCCGGGCGGTGGGCGTCGTGGAACACGTCGGCCACCCGCACCGAGTTGGTCACCACGGTCAGGTCCGGCACGTCCACCAGTCGCTGCGCCAGCGCATAGGTCGTCGTACCGCCCGAGAGCGCGATGGCGCTGCCCGGCGCGGCCATCGCCGCGGCGGCCCGCGCGATGTCCTCTTTGGCACTCGGCTCCAGCGCCGACTTCGCCTCGAAACCGGGCTCGTGGGTGCTCGTCCCGACGGCCGGCACCGCGCCGCCGTGCACCTTCTCGATGACGCCCTGGCGGGCCAGCGCGTCCAGGTCACGCCGGATCGTCATGTCGGACACGTTGAGCCTGCGGGTCAGCTCGTTCACGCGGACCCCGCCGCGCTTGCGGACCTCGTCGAGGATCAGGGCACGCCGCTGCTCCGCGAGCAGATTCTGATTCTCGCTCACCGCGGTGTCCGGTCCTTCCCTCTGGCCGTCCGGTCCCGCGGCACCGCGGAACGCCCGCCCAATCCTCCCACGCGCCTCACAGGGAGGGGCCACCGAGGTCCGGACGTGGGGAGATTCGGTGAGAAGCCGTCGCGCGCCACCGATCTCGGCGATTCTGGTGGCACGGGCGCCGGTCTCCTCCGAGCCGCCCGGCACGATCACTTCGACGCCCGCCGGACGGCCGGGCAGACCGGAGAGCGAGACTCCCTTGGCCCCCGCCCCCCAGGTTTCCCGGCCCACCGGGATCGCGCTGGAACTGCTGGTCCACGGCGTCGGCGGCACCACGCCGCAGGAGATGCTCGGCGATCCGCGCACGGTCCGCGTGACGGGCGACCTCACCGCGGCGATGTACCGGCGCCCCGAGGACGTGGACGCGGAGGAACATCCCGAGCGCTACCGCGACCGGCCCGTCGCGGAGGCCTACTGCTGGTCCAACCTGACCTCCGGCAACGGCTCCCGCGCCCTGTGGCTGCTGCTCCTCCCCTTCATGGTGGTCAACCTCGCGCACTGGATGCGACCCGCCGCGAGGGGCCGAACCCGCGCGGTCCGGTTCTACGGCGTGCTGGTCCGGGTCCTCGCGCTCAGCCTGACCGTCCTGCTGACGGCGGCCGCCTGCGAAGTGGCGCTCGACCTCGTGGCCTGGCAGTGCGCGGGCGTCGCCGCCTGCTCGGACCGGCGGTCCTGGCTCGGGTTCCTCTCCGCCGAGCAGGGCGGATGGTGGTCCCAGCCCGGCCGGCGCCTCGCCCTCGCCGCCGCGCTGCCCACGGCCCTCGTCACCCTGCTCTGGTACCTGTCCAACCGCACCTGGAGCGCGTACGAGTCCCAGCGCCCCTTCCTGGGCACCGACTCGCGCGGCGATGCACGCGGAGGGCCGGACGAGCTCCCCGGGCAGGACGGCGTTCCCGACGTCACTCCGAGCGGTGACGACACGCCGGAGCCGAAGATCCCCACCCGCGGCGACACCCCGGACTCCGTCCCCGCCGCGCGCCCCGCGCTGGGCCGCCCCGGATTCTGGTACGGGCGCCGCCTCGTCGCCCGGCTGCGCGCCGCGCACACCGCCGCGGGGCTCCTCACCGTCGCGGTCTTCGTCCAGCGCGCCGCCGCCGACTACGACGTCACCCACTCCGGCCCCGGCCCCGTGCTGCTCGGCCGTCTGCTGTCCCTCGCGCTGGCGCTCTGCGCGCTCCTCGTCCTCGCCGTCGTCTGCGGCCGCGGCCGCAGCGAGCGCCGTCTCGACCACCGCCTCGACCGGGCGGTCATCACCTTCCTGCCGTCCGCCGCCGTCGTCCTGCTGGCGGTCTCCCTCGTCCACGCGGCCTGGTCGCGGCCCGGCTGGATCTCCTCGGGCGTCCTCGTCGCGGGCGCCGACACCTTCCGGGCGCTCACCGCCGGCCAAGGCGTCCTCGTGGTCGCGCTCGCCGCCGTCGCCCTGAGCCTGCACCGCGGCGCGCCCGACGCCCGCACCGCGCTGTACGGGCTGGGCGGTCCGGCCATCGCCATGCTGGCGTGCGCGCTGGGCGGGGTGATGACCGGCGGGCTCGCCCAGCGCGTCGCGGACTGGCTCGACGGCCCGGGCACCCCCGGCATGGGAGCGGGCTCGGCCATAGGCGGTCCGCCCGTCCTGCTGAGCTGGCAGGCGTCGGTGCTCCCGGTGCTGCTCCTCGCCCTGCTCGTACCCGTGGGCGTGCTCCTCGTCCGTACCGCCCGCCTCGCCCGTCTCACCGAACCGGTCGTCGCCGCCGAGTACGCCCCCGAGTACCGGGGCCGCACGCCCGAACGGGGGCGGACCCGGCAGATCGCGCGGGTCCGGGCCACCGCCCGGCTCACCGACGAGGCGGCCTGGATCATCGGCTGTCTGTCCGGCGCCACCCTCCTGCTGGGTGCCGCGGCCCTGGCGGGATCCTGGGCCACCGGGCAGGTCCCCGGCCTGGCCATGGACGGAACCGGCCCCTTCCTCGAATCCGCCGCCGAGGCCGCCCAGTCGACGGGTTCCTGGATGGTCGGGTTCGGTTTCATACTCTTCGTCGCCTCCGGCCGACGGGCCTACCGCGACGCCTCGGCCCGGCGGACCATCGGCATCCTCTGGGACGTCGGCACGTACTGGCCGCGCGCCGCCCATCCCTTCGCACCGCCCTGTTACGCGGAGCGGGCCGTGCCCGACCTCGCCTCCCGGATGTCGGCCTGGACGGCCAGGACCGGCGGCCGGCTCGTCATCTCGGGCCACTCGCAGGGCAGTGTGCTCGCGGCCTCGGCGGTCTGGCAGCTCCCCGCCGCCACCCGCCGCCGGATCGCACTCCTCACCTACGGGTCACCCGCCGAACGGCTGTACGGCCGCTGGTTCCCTGCGTACTTCGGGCCCACGGCACTGCGCGGGCTCCGCGGGTCGGTGCACTGCTGGCGCAACCTCTGGCGGGCCACCGACCCGATAGGGGGACCCGTCCGGATCGACGAGGGTGCCGGACGCCCCGGGGTCGACCACGGACCGCTGAAGGACCCGCTGGTACACGGCCGTACCGCCGAACTGCCTCTGCCCGAACCCATCCTGGGACACTCCGACTACCAGGCCGACCCGGTGTTCGCCCGGGAGCGGGCCGCCCTGCTGGCCGAACTCGGCCCCGTACTGCCCCGGCAGGGCGGCGACGGGGCCGGGCACCCGAGCGCGGAGGGTCAGGGGAGTTCGGGGAGGTCCTCGGGGTAGAGCAGGGTCAGGTCGTCCGTGCTCGTCTCGGCGAACTGGGCGACCCGGCCCGCGTGCCGCTCCACCATCGACTCGAAGGTCTGGCGCGCGGTACGCCCGTTGCCGAAGGCGGGTCCCTTGGGCAGCTCCGTGAAGTACTTCGCGAGAGCCTCCCCGGTGCCATCGGCGAGGGTGTACTCGTGTTCCTCGGCCTGCTGCTGGACGATCCGCAGGAGTTCCTCCGGCTGGTAGTCGCCGAAGGTGATGGTCCGGGAGAAGCGCGACGCCACACCCGGATTGACGGTGAGGAACCGCTCCATCTCGTGGGTGTAGCCGGCGACGATCACCACCACGGCGTCTCGGTGGTCCTCCATCAGCTTCACCAGGGTGTCGATGGCCTCCCGCCCGAAGTCCCGGCCGGAGTCCTCGGGAGAGAGCGCGTACGCCTCGTCCACGAAGAGCACCCCGCCCCGCGCGCGGTCGAACGCCTCCTGGGTACGGATGGCGGTCGAGCCGATGTGCTCGCCGACCAGGTCCACCCGGGACACCTCGACCAGGTGGCCGCGCTCCAGCACACCCAGCGACGCCAGGATCTCGCCGTACAGCCGGGCCACCGTGGTCTTGCCGGTGCCGGGGGACCCCGTGAAGACGAGATGGCGGCGCACGGAGGCGGCCTTCAGACCCGCCCGCTGCCGGCGGCGGCCCACCTCGATCATGTCGGTCAGCGCCCGGACCTCCCGCTTGACGCTCTCCAGCCCCACCAGCGCGTCCAGTTCGCCGAGGACGGCGTCGGAGTCGCGGGCCGGCTCGGCCGGCGGATCGGTCACGGGTACGGCGGAGGGCGCCGCACCACGCTGAGCGGGCATCGAACCGAGCAGCCCCGGCGCCACCGCCCGGGTCTCGGTGAGCACCGGCGCGGCGGGCGCGGCGGCGGGACCGCGCAGGGCGCTCTCGTCGCTGGTGCAGTCCTCCACCACCGGCCCCGCACCCGCCGCTCCGTCGTGCGTGGTGCCCTCGGGGAACTCGTAACCGCCCCGCGCGCAACGCTCCGTACGGCACCGGGTGAGGGTGGTGCGGCACCCGTCCATCACGTGGAAGCCGTACCCCTCGCTGCCGGTCACCCGGCAGCCGTGGAAGGTGCCCCGGCCCTCGGCGGAGACGTAGAACCCGGCCTCGGCCGGCGAGGTCACCGTGCAGCGCTCGATGGTGGGGTCGGCGCCCTTGGTGACGATGACACCGGTCTGCGCCGCGTCGATGGTGCAGTTGTTGAGGGTGCCGCCACTGCCGTGGTCGCGGAACCAGGCACCGGTGGACGCCTCCCGGATGCGGCAGTCGTCCAGTTGAGCGGTGGCCCCGTCGCTCACCGAGACGGCGGTGTTGCGGATCTGGGTGAGATCGCTGTCCACCACGTCGGCACGGGAACCCCGGTCGAGGACGAACAGGGCGTCGGGCACGTCGTGGACGCGGCAGGCGTCGAGTATCACCGTGGCGCCGTCACTGACCCAGACGGCGGGGTAGTCGCCCGTACTGTCGTGGATCTCGCACTGGTTGGCGTCCACCCGGGTACCGGGATCCCACACGGAGAGCCCGTTGCGGCCGAACCGCCGGACCGTCGAACGGGTCAGCGTCAGCACCGAGCGGGAACGCAGGTCGATCGCGTTCTCCGGGATGTCGTGGATGTCGCAGTCGGCCAACGTCAGCACCGCGTCCGTATCGAGCGTGATGCCGTCGCCGGAGGTGCGGTGCACGGTGCAGTCGGTGAGATGGGCCGAGGCGCGCGCGGTGACCTGTACCCCGCTGCCCTTGACCTCGTACACCTCGCAGCCCACCGCCTCCAGTCCGCTGCCTTCGCCGGTCACGCTCAGACCCGAGCCGGAGGAGTGGTGGACGCGGCAGCGGTCGAACCGGGGGTGCGCGCCGTCGCGCACCGACACGCCGGACTGCCCCGCCGAGACGACCTCGCACTCCTCGAACACGCCGCCCGCCCCGTCCAGGACGGCGATCCCGACCCCGGCCGGGTTGTCGACGGTGCAGCGGCGAACGGTGGGCCGGCCGGCCCCGCGCACCTCGATACCGGCGGCCGAGCGCGTCACTATCCGCAGGTCCACGAGGTCGGGGGCACCGGCCTCCACCAGCACCGCCGGGGCCGCCGAGTCCTGTCCCTCCACGTGCAGGTCCTGGATGATGGCGGACGCCCGCACGGTGAGCGGCACACCGTCCACCGGCGCGATCCGGACCGAGCCGACAGCCCCTTCGGGACCGCGCAGCGTGACCGCCCGCTCGACGACGAGATTTTCCCGGTACGTTCCCGGAGCGATCGTGAGGACATCGCCCTCTGCCGCCGCCTCCAGAGCCGCGCCGAGCGAGGGGTACTCGCCCGTGCGGCGCCGCCATCGCGATGTGCCGGTGTGCGTCACCTGGACCGTGCCCTGTGCCATGGCGCTGTTCTGCCCCCACCTCGTGCTGTGTGCGATCCCTCGTACCCGTACGCACGGACGTGCGACCGCGGGGTGCCGTCGGCCCTCCGACGACGGCGCGGGCGGGTCCGCCCTGCCGAGGGGAAGGGCGGGCCGGTCCACCGTAGCGCGCGTTGCGGGCGGGAGTTGACGACTCCGTCCCCCACCTCGCCGAAGTGGGGCCCCGGACAAGGCCGTCGGCCCGGTCCGGACAGCGGTTCACGGGTATCGGGAGCCTGTTGCGGACGATAGTCCCGAGGCTGTGCGCGGAATGCCGCGGGGTGCCCGGGAACGGTTGCCGGCGGTGCCGGTGAGCCGTTCAGGCATCCGTTCCGGTTCTGCCCCAGTCCGGGCCCACCGCCGCCCAGGCCCGGTCCAGTCGCGCGTACCGCCCGCGCACCATGCACCGCACCACGGTCCGCCGGCCGGCCTCCACCGCGCCGGCCGTCAGCAGGAACGTACCCGCCCCGGCCAGGCCCGCGTGTATGTGCGCGGTGGACACGTCCATGGGGCGCGGGGCGACGGCGCCCCGGTCGTCGACCCATATGCGCACCAGGTCACCGGGCTTGCGCGCGAGCGCCCCGGCCGGGACCGTACCGTGCCGCTCGCCGCCGTCCGGTGCCTTCCACCGGGCCGTCACCGTCTGCCGGGTGGTGGGGCCGACCCCGCTCTCCGGATCGCCGGCGAGCGCGGCCGGGCTCACGGACACGCGCAGCACGACCGCGTTCGTCCGATGGCTGTGGGCACGCTGTTCCAGGATCGCGTCGCCCAGGGCGGAGTCGGTGAGCAGACCGCACAGCACGCCGACGGCGGGCGCGACGAACAGCACGAGAAGGAGTGCGCAGAATGCCAGCCACGCCTCGCGCCGGTCCGTCGCCCGGCACAGGGAGTTGTGCCGCCAGCGCCAGATCCCCGATACCGTCCGCACAGCCCTTGCCCCCCTCGCCTCCTGGCCCGCCCGAAGCGTCTCCGCCCTCCGGGGGAGCGAGGAGAGCTGCCTCACCACCTTCAACGCGCGTGTGCCCCCCGACCGTTCCCGGCCGGACGCACCAGGTTCACCCGAGAACGCGGAACGGGTCACCGACCCGCACGGTTCCGGTGCCCTCCGGCACGAGGTTCTGGCCGAAGACCAGCTTCGTCCCCGACCTGCGGTGCACCGCGAGGGTGCGCAGCGGTTCCTTGCCCCGCACGGCCGTCGACTGGTCGGTGGTGGTGATCACGCACCTCGCGCACGGCTTCACCACGCGGAAGGCGACCGCGCCGATCGCGATCCGCCGCCAGCCGTCCTCCTCCCAGGGGACGGTGCCGTCGATCACGGCGTTGGGCCGGAACCGGTTCATCGGCAGCGGGCCCTCCGACGGGTGGTCGCCGCTCGCGATCAGCGCGTTGAGGGCGTCCAGCGACGAGGCGGTGGTCACCAGCAGCGGGTACCCGTCCGCGAGGCTGACGGTCTCCCCGGGCCGCGCGTACGCCGGGTCGACGGGTCTCCGGTACGACGGCGCGTCCTGGTGGACGAGCCGGACCTCCGCCCCGAGGAACCCGCTCAGCCAGGCGTGCGCGGCCGGTGCCGCCTCGACCACCTCGAGCTTCTTGCCGAACAGCTCCACGACGACCGTCTCCGCGCGCTCCGGCACCGCCACCGCCAGCCGCACCCTCCCGGGCGCGGACAGCTCCACCCCTCCACCGGGCAGCGGCATCGCGGAGATCCCCGTCAGCCGGGGTTCCTGACGCTGTGTGACGGCTGTGCCCGTCCTGTCCACCAGCATCCAGCGACGGTCACCGGCGAGTCCCCACGGCTCGACCTCGGCCTCGTCGACGGTCAGTGCCGCCAGCGACTTGACGGGGTGGAGATGGAGGGAGGCGAGAGCAGGAGGAGCCATCCGCCCATTTTGTCAGCATCCTCCGAGGCCCCTCGCACCCGCCCGCCGCCACGCCCGGAGCCGTCCCTCCGGGCGCGGGCGGTCAGTACCCCCGGCCCTGGTACGGCCGGTCGTACGGGTCCTCGTACGGGGAGGGCGCCGGTGCGGGGCGGGGGGCCGCCGGCCGCATCGCCTCGTAGCCGGTGGAGGGCGCGGGCCGCGGCGGCTGCTGCTGCGGCTGGTAGCCGCCGCGCCCCGGAGCCTGCTGCTGCGGGAAGCCGCGGGCGGGCGTCTGCTGCTGCGGGTATCCCCGCGCCGGGGAGGGCTGCTGCGGGATGTATGGCGCGGGGGCGTGCTGCAGCTGTGCGGGCTGCATCTGCGCGGGGTGCATCGGGGCCTGCGGCTGGTACGGCTGCGCCATCGGCTGTTGGTAGCCGTAGGAACCCGCGGGCGGGGAAGGAGCGGCGGGGAGAGCCGGCAGGGAGGACGGCAGCGCCGGGAGGTAGCTGTTGCCGGTCTCGTACGCGGCGGGGACTCGGATCGGCGCGATCTGAGGCGTGCCTCGCTCCGCGACCAGGGAGTCGTAGATCGGAGTGTCGGCGAACGACGGTGCGGCGTAGTAGCCGCTTCCGTAGCTGGAGCGGGGGGAGGTCATGCCACCTAAGTTAAGCCCACGATGTGCGAGTTGGGGAGGCCGCCCAGAAGGTTGTTTCGCTAGTTGTGCGCCAGCCGAGTTCACCAATGCGAGCGAACTTCTCAAAAAGGGTCACCGTGGTGTGTAGTGATCGTGTAAAGGGCCTATTTTTGACGGTCGTAAGATCCTGCCGCGTCCCGGTTTGGGGGACGGCGCGGCTCCCGCGCCACCAGCTGCCCCTCACGGCTCGGGCGCGGCCTCCGGCCGGGGATAGGTACGCCCCTTCCAGGCCGCACCCCGCCCCCGGTGGTGCTGGACCGCCGAGTCCACCGTCATCAGCAGGTACAGCGAGGCCGTGAAAGGCAGCAGCGGCGCGAGCCAGAGCGACTGCCGGTAGTACGAAAGCATCGGCAGGTACGTCCCCGCCATCAGCGCCCACGCCAGCCCCCCGGCCCACGCGGCCGCCGGATCACCCGTCAGAGACCCGGCCACCAGCGTCACCGGCGGCGCGAGGTAGACGAGAGCGAGCCCCGGCACCGTCCCCGCCAGCAGCAGCGGACTGTGCCGCAACTGCGCATACGCGCTCCGCGAGACCATCCGCCACAGCTCCCCGAGCCCCGGGTACGGGCGGACGCTGTCCACCCGCTCCGCGAGCCCCAGCCAGATCCGGCCGCCGGAACGCTTGACCACCCGCGCCAGCGACACGTCGTCGATCACCGCCTGCCGGATGGACTCCGGTACCCCGGCCCGCACCGCCGCCTCGTCGCGCAGCAGCACGCACCCGCCGGCGGCCGCGGCCGTGCGGAACCCGGTCCGGTTCACCCGGCGGAAGGGGAAGAGCTGCCCGAAGAAGTAGACGAAGGCCGGCACCACGAGCCGCTCCCAGACGCTCTCCACGCGGAGCCGGGCCATCTGCGAGACCAGCGCGTAGCCGTCCGGGCCGGCCGGCCCCGCGGCCGCCACCAGCTCCCGCAGGCTGTCCGGCTCATGGGCGATGTCCGCGTCCGTCAGCAGCAGGAACTCCGGGTTCCGCCGTCGCGCCACCGCCATCCCGTGCCGCACCGCCCACAGCTTGCCGGTCCACCCCGGCTCCGGCTCGCCCGGAGTGACGACCTGGAGCTCCAGCCCGCCGCACCGGTCGGCCAGCTCCCGCGCGAGGTCACCGGTGCCGTCCGTGCTGCAGTCGTCGACGAGGACGACGAAGACCTCGCCCGGATAGTCCTGGGCCAGCAGCGAAGGGAGGCTCGACGGCAGGATCCCGGCCTCGTCCCGGGCGGGCACGACGACGGCGACCGGGGGCCAGTGAGCCGGCGCGGACCGCACGGGCAGCCGCTGGTCCGTGCGCCAGAAGAACCCCTGGCCGAGCAACAGCCACAGCCACGCGACAAGAGAACCCACGGCGATCCAGGCAACGGCGCTCATCCGCCGAGTCTGCCCCACTCCGGCCGGGTCCGGAGGGGGGTGGCATAAGGTGACCGGGTGAAGATCGCGCTCATGGACTCAGGAATCGGCCTGCTGGCGGCCGCCGCCGAGGTGCGCCGACTGCGCCCCGACGCCGATCTGGTGCTCTCCTCGGACCCCGGCACCATGCCCTGGGGGCCACGCACGCCCGAGGACGTCACCGCGCTCGCGCTCGCCGTGGCCCGCGCCGCCGCGGCGCACCGGCCGGACGCGCTGGTCGTCGCCTGCAACACGGCGTCGGTACGCGCGCTGCCCGCTCTCCGGGCCGAGCTGGAGCCCGCGCTGCCGGTCATCGGCACCGTACCGGCGATCAAGCCCGCGGCCGCCGGCGGCGCCCCCTTCGCCATCTGGGCCACCCCCGCCACCACCGGCAGCCCCTACCAGCGCGGGCTCATCCGGGACTTCGCGGCCGACGTGGACGTCACCGAGGTGCCCTGCCCCGGACTGGCCGACGCGATCGAGTACGCCGACGAGGCCGCGATCGACCGCGCCGTCGCGGCGGCCGCCGCCCTCACCCCCGACGGAGTCGGCACGGTGGTCCTCGGCTGCACCCATTACGAGCTGGTCGCGGACCGCGTCGCCGACGCCCTCCACCGGCCGGGCCGCCCCCCGGTGGTCCTGCGCGGTTCCGCCGGGGCCGTCGCCGCCCAGGCGCTGCGCCGCATCGGCGCCGGACCCGCTCCGTCGGCCGAACCGACCGGAACTCTCACCGTTCTCCTCAGCGGCCACGAGGGCGATCTCCCGGACGCCGCTCTCACCTACGCCGAGGGCAGACTGCTGCGGGGCGTGGGCGCCTCCCGCTGACCGCGGCCACCGCCCGATCGGCCCGCCGACACCCGCCGCACGGGCGCGGGTCATGGGTACGCTGCTGAGCATGACGGACCACCCCGGCCGTGCGGCGCACGGCTCGACCCAGGCGCCGTCCACCGTGTGGACCGGCAAGGCGACCAACCGGGCGCAGTGGCTGCTGGCCTTCGTGGGAGCGGCGTGCCTGGCCCTCGGGGTCGAGATCGCCCTCGACTCCAACTGGACCTCGGGCGTCGCGCCCCTGGTGATGTCGGTGGTCGGCTGCGTCGCCGCCGGACTCCTGATGCTCTACGGCACCCTCGCCTTCGTCCACGTCGCGGTGAAGGTGGACGGCGATGCCCTGGAGGTCCGCTGCGGGCACATGGGACTCCCGCGCCGCCGCATCCTGCTCACCCATGTCGTCGGGGCGGAGTTCGTCCCCCGCGTCACCCCGCGCCAGTGGGGCGGCTGGGGATACCGCTGGCGCCCCGAACAAGGCACCGCCGTGGTGGTGCGCCGGGGCGAGGCGCTGCTGCTCCGGCTCGGCGACGGCATGTCCTTCACCGTCACCGTGGACAACGCGGAGGCGGCCGTACGGTTCATCCGCGACCGGCTCCGCCTCCCGGCGGCCGGCAAGCCGTCCGAAGCCTGACCGCGGTCCCGCCCGCCCGGTCCCGATCCGGCCCGTCCCCAGCCGCCCCCGGCCGGCGGGCCTGCGGGAAGGCAGCCCCGAAAAGCCGCTCTCCCCGCTGCCGCGCCCACAGCCGTCGCCCGTAGACTCCCGCAGGTGAGCGCCACCATCACCTCAGTCGAGGAACCGTCGCCCGTTCCCGAGTCCCGCCCCCGCAGGCGCTGGACCGCCTGGGCCAGGCCGGCCGCCGCAGTGCTCTCCGGAGTGCTGCTGTACGTGAGCTTCCCGCCCCGGCCCTTGTGGTGGCTGGTACTGCCGGGCTTCGCCCTGCTCGGCTGGGTCCTGCACGGACGCCGCCCGCGCGCGGCGTTCGGTCTGGGCCTGCTGGCCGGACTCGGCTTCATGCTGCCGCTGCTGCACTGGACCGGCGAGGACGTCGGCGCGGTGCCGTGGCTGGCACTGGCCGCCGCCGAGGCGCTCTTCGTCGCCGTGGGCTGCGTCGGCATCGCCGCCGTGACCAGGCTCGCGTACTGGCCGTTCTGGGCGGCGGCCGTCTGGGCCCTGGACGAGGCGGTCCGGGCCCGGGTGCCGTTCGGAGGGTTCCCCTGGGGCCGGATCGCCTTCGGCCAGGCAGACGGCGTCTTCCTGCCGATCGCCGCGCTCGGCGGTACACCGCTCCTCTCCTTCGCGGTGGTCCTCTGCGGATTCGGCCTCTTCGAGACGGTCCGGCGGATCCGCGCGTACCGCTCGACCGGAGAACTCCCGCGCGCGGCGACCGCGATGGCCGCGGCGGCGGTACTCGTCCCCGTCGCGGGCGCCTTCGGCTCGCTCCCGCTGGTCTCCAATTCGGCGGAGGACGGCACCGCGACCGTCGCCGCGATCCAGGGCAACGTGCCGCGCCTCGGCCTGGACTTCAACTCCCAGCGGCGCGCCGTGCTCGACAACCACGTGCGGGTCACCGAGCAGCTCGCGGCGGACGTGAAGGCGGGCAAGGAACCCCAGCCCGACTTCGTCCTCTGGCCGGAGAACTCCTCCGACCTCGACCCCTACCGCAACCCCGACGCCTGGGACGTCATCGACCGGGCGGTCCGGGCCATCGGCGTTCCCACGGTGGTCGGCGCGGTCGTCGAACCCGACACCGGCAAGCTGCGCAACACCCTGATCGAGTGGGACCCGGAGAAGGGGCCGCTGGACACGTACGACAAGCGTCACATCCAGCCGTTCGGCGAGTACATGCCGATGCGCTCGGTCGCCCGCGTCTTCAGCAAGGACGTCGACCGCGTCCAGCGCGATTTCGGCTCCGGCACCAAGGTCGGGGTCTTCGACCTCAACGGCATCAAGGTCGGCCTGGTCACCTGCTACGAGGCCGCGTTCGACGACGCCGTGCGCGACACCGTCGAGGCGGGCGGCCGGCTGATCGCCGTGCCCAGCAACAACGCCACGTTCGGCCGCAGCGAGATGACCTACCAGCAGCTCGCGATGTCCCGGGTGCGGGCGGTCGAGCACAGCCGCGCCGTCGTCGTACCGGTCACCAGCGGGGTCAGCGCCATCATCCGCCCGGACGGCACGATCATGGAGAAGTCCGGATTCTTCACCCCCGCGGCCCTGGTCGACGAGGTGCCCCTGCGGTCCTCGCTCACCCCCGCCACCCGGATGGGCGCACTCCCCGAAGGGATCCTCGCCCTCTTCGCCGCCGCCGGTCTCGTCCTCGTCGCCGTCCGTTCCCGGAGGGCCCGCCGCACCGCCTGAAGGTCACGTTAGGCTCTGACGCATGGCTACTCCCGACTTCATCCGCGCGATCAGGGCCACCGCCGGCCACCAGTTGCTCCTGCTGCCCGGGGTGAGCGCGGTCGTCTTCGACGACGACGGACGGGTCCTCCTCGGCAAGCGTGCCGACACCGGCAAGTGGTCGGTCATCGGCGGCATCCCGGAACCGGGCGAGCAGCCCGCCCGGACCGCCGAACGCGAGGTGTACGAGGAGACCGCGGTGCGCTGCGTGGCCGAACGCGTGGTGCTCACCGAGGCGCTCAAGCCGGTGGAGTACCCCAACGGGGACCACTGCCAGTACCTCGACGTCACCTTCCGGTGCCGGGCCACGGGCGGCGAGCCACGCGTCAACGACGACGAGTCGCTGGAGGTGGGCTGGTTCGCCCTGGACGCGCTGCCGCCGCTGGCCGAGTTCGCGCGCTTCCGGATCAAGCAGTCCCTCACCGACGGCCCCACCTGGTTCAGGGCCGCCGACGACGCCGGCCTCGGCTGAGGCCGGCGTCGTCGGCCTCGGCTGAGGCCGGCGCCGGACCTGCGTTCTCAGAGCCGTACGCAGATCCGCCGGCTCGCCGTCCAGTCCGTGATCCAGTCGCTCAGGGACAGCGGGAAGCACCACTCGCCCGGCGCGGGGGAGGTATCCGCGGGGTCGGGGGCCGGCCGGTTCTCGTCCATGAGGAACGACCGGTAGAGCTTCGAGGCCTCGGGGTTCCCGGTGCACCCCCACACCCCGTGCGGGCAGTAGTCCGTGATCGTCTGGTAGACGGGCGGATGGAGATCCATCCATTCGAGCATCCGGCGCATGTACTCGGGATTGTCGCCGTTGCGGAAGAGGCCCCACTCCGGATAGGAGATCGGCTTCCCGTGCTCGGCCGCGAAGTCCACGTGCTTCTGCAGCCCGTACTCCCCGTGCACCTGGTCGTCGAAGTTCTCGCCCGGCGGCTGGTCGTACGAGTCCATGCCGACGATGTCCACGAAGTCGTCGCCGGGGTAGCACTCGGTCCAGGGAACGGCGTCCCGCCCGCGGCTCGGCGCGAAGTCGAAGCGGAACCGCTGGCCCTCGACCGACCGCATGGAGGTGACGATCCGCTGCCAGTACGCCTTCCAGGCCGACGGGTCCGGACCGCACCGGTGGGCGTAGGTGGTGCCGTTCATCTCCCAGCCGAGCACGATCACCGTGTCCGGGACTCCCAGCCCGACCAGCCGTTCGGCGAGCTTGCGGAAGTGCCGGTCGTACAAACCCGCCGCGCCGGACCGCAGCCGCCTGCGCACCGTGGCGTCCGAGACCCGCACCTCGTTCCGCTCCAGCATCGGCGTGTTGAGGACGAACATCCGGTCGGGCCGCGCCTGCCGCCAGGCCGCCCACGCGCCCAGGAAGTCGACGGAGCCCTCGATGTTCACCCAGAGGTCGCCCGGCAGATAGCTGTGCCCGACGCGCAGCTCCTTCCCGCCGAGCCATTGGGACATCTCCGCCATCCGCGCCACGCCTTCGGGGCCGTAGTCCAGGTAGGCGCCGACCGCCGTGCTGCTCGGATCGAGATGGGGTCCGGCGCCGTCGGCGAAACCTCCCCCGGTGACCCGGAAACCGGAGGCACCGCTGACCGCGAGCACACCGGCCGCGACCGTGCCCACACAGAGATTGACGATACGGCGACTACGGGACACGGCTGCTCCTCGGTGTCGGTGGATCTCCGGCCGGTCCGGCGGCGGCCCGGCTCCATGGGCGGGCGGGACTACGGTGCCGGGACCGGGTCGAAGGTCATCGGCAGACCTCGGACCCGGTTGTCGAAGTTGGAGTCCACCAGATCCGGTTCGCCGAGCGCCCGCGCGGTGTCGGTCCGCACGAGGACCTCGGTGAACAGGGCTCGCATCTCCAGCCGGGCGAGGTGCGCGCCGAGGCAGTGGTGCGGGCCGCCGCCCCCGTATCCCAGATGCGGGTTGGGCGCCCTGGTGATGTCGAAGCGGTCCGGTTCCGCGAACACCGAGGCGTCGCGGTTGGCGGAGGCGTAGAAGAGCACGGCCTTGTCACCCGGGCGGAAGACGCGCCCGCCGAGTTCGTGCTCGGTGGTGACCGTCCGCCGGAACTGGATGATCGGCGTGGAGTGCCGGACGATCTCCTCCACCGCCCCGTCGATGTGCCGGTCGAGGCCGGACACCAGCAGGGCGCGCTGCTCCGGGAAGCGGGACAGCAGGGCCATCCCGTGCGCCAGGGCGTTCCTGGTCGTCTCCACGCCCGCGACCAGCAGCAACGAGAAGAAGGCGCCGAGTTCGCGGGCGCCGAGCGACTGGCCGTCCACGTCGGCGCGGACCAGGGCCGAGATCAGGTCGCCGGTGGGCCTGCGGCGCCGCTCGTGCGCGAGGCGCGCCATCACGAGCTGCATCCGGGCGAGCGAACGCAGCCCCCGGCCCGGCACCCGGATCCGGGCCAGACCGCGCCGCTCCACGCCGACGTGGCTCGACGCGTGGTCGATCTGGGCGGCGATCCACGGCCGGTACGTCCCCGGAACGCCCATCAGGTCGCAGATGACCTCGAAGGGCAGCCGGGCCGGGGCCGAGCGCATGAAGTCGGTGGAGCGGCCGGCCACCGCCTCGTCCACCAGCCGGCGAGTCACCCTGGCGATGTTCTCCTCGGCCTCGGCGAGCAGCCGCGGGGTGAAGGCGCGGGAGACGATCCGGCGCAGCCCCGCGTGGCCGGCGCCGTCCATGTTCACCATGGAGTTGCCGAAGACGGCCTTCGCCCAGCGGGCGGGCTCCGGGACGGTGACGCCCGGCGCGCTCGCGAAGACGTCGGCCCGCCGGCTCGCCGCCTTCACGTCGGCGTGTTTCACCAGGGCGTAGAAGGAGAGCCCCGCCTCCTTGCCGGTACGCGCGGTGAACCGCACCGGGGCGTCGAGTTCGCGCAGCAGCGCGAACGCCCGCAGACGCTCGGCGCGCGGCAGCCGCCAGAACGCGGGGTCCGCCAGATCGATGTCCTTCGGCCGTTCCGTACGCAGACCGGGGGCCTGTCCGGGCACGCTCATGTCCACCACCTTCGGCAGTCGGGTCTTCCATGCTGTCCCGGCCATACACGCCCGAGGCCCGACGCGGCCGCGAACTGCCCCGATTTCCCACGGTTGAGGGATTGACCGGCGCTGTGGCGAGCCGTTACGGGCGGGAGGGCGGCGCGCACCGTCTCATGGGCGTCGTCACCAGCCGCACCGACAAGCAGTTTCACCGACAAGTTCACCGGCGTTTACGGAGAGGCGGACGCAGATGGGTTCGAGCAGGAAGGGCCGGGGCCGCGCGGGCGAACGGAACGCGGCCACCCGCAGGGGTGTGCTGCGCACCGTGTTCGCGGTGGGGGTCGTGGCCGGAACCGGGGCCGCGTGGGAGCCGATCGTCGCCCGCGGCCCGGAGACCGGCGGTGCGGCACCCGCCCCCGGTCCCGTGCCGGGTACGGGACCGGGGGAGATCACCGAGACGTACCGGGGCAGGACGATCCGGGTGCGCCCGGGCGCGCCGGGTGGCGGGGCAGCGCCCGGGGTGCGCGCCGCGAGCGCCGCGTTCCACCCCGAGGTCACCATCGACGGCGCCCCCCTGCACCTCATGCGCCGGGCCGACGGGAGCTACCTCAGCATGGTCGCCCACTACGAGTCGCATCCGACGCCCCTCGCGGCCGCTCGCGCCGCGGTCGACGTCCTGGGCACGGCCCCGTTGTCCGCCGCACCCCGCGGCATCTGACCGAAGGACAGGTGGAAGGTGTACAGCCGAAAGAACCAGCGCGATCTCACCCGGACCGAACGGAAGAGGTTCGTCGACGCCGTGCTGACGCTCAAGCGCTCGGGGAGGTACGACGACTTCGTGGCGATGCACCGCGAGTTCTACGTCACGGACGGGGAGACCCGGCCCCGGGCGGCGCACATGACCCCGTCGTTCTTCCCCTGGCACCGCCAGTACCTGCTGGAGTTCGAGCGGGCCCTGCGCGAGACCGATCCGGTGGTCTCCGTCCCGTACTGGGACTGGACCCTCGACCGTTCGCCGGGGGGACCGCCGTGGACGCCGGACTTCCTCGGCGGCAACGGGAGGGAAGGGGACCGGCAGGTCACCACGGGCCCCTTCGCCCACCGGGAGGGGAACTGGTCGATCAGCAACGGCGCCGGAGACGGTCTTTTCCTCACCCGTGACTTCGGCCGGCCGGCCGATCCGGTGACACTGCCCACGGGGAAGGACGTGCGGGACGCGCTGAACGACCCGCTGTACGACACCGAGCCGTGGAACAGCCTCAGCCGGACCGGCTTCCGCAACCGGGTGGAGGGGTGGGGCATCCGGGGCGCCCGCGCCATCAGCAACCACAACCAGGTGCACCGCTGGGTCGGCGGCGCGATGGCCGGGGCGGGCTCACCGAACGACCCGGTCTTCTGGCTGCACCACGCGTTCATCGACCGGCTCTGGGACCGCTGGCAGCGAGCACATCCGGGCTCCGGCTACCTGCCCGCCCGCGAACTCGCCGACGACGATCCCCAGAGCGGCCGGGTGTTCTCCCGGAACGAGCCGCTGCCACCCTGGGGAGTGGCGCCGTCCGCGCTGCTCGACCACAGCACCGTGTACGGCTACGCCTGACGGTGATGATCTCCGTCGACAGGCGGCGAACAGCGCGGCGGCCGGTCTCCCCTCCGGGGATGAGGAGGGGAGACCGGCCGCCGTCAGCATGTCCGGGTCAGTGACCGTACGCGTCGTGGTCGCCCTCGTAGGCGTCCTCGTGGAGCGGCTGCGGCTGGGCCGAGCCGTTGACGCAGGTGTTGCCGAACGCCGGGTTCAGCAGACCGACGACGTTGATCGTGTTGCCGCAGACGTTGACCGGGACGTGCACGGGCACCGAGATGATGTTGCCCGAGATGACGCCGGGGGAGCCCGCGGCGACCGCACCGGCCCCGGCGTCGGCCGAGGCGAAGCCGGCGCCGCCGGCGATGAGGGCGCCGGTGCCCGCCAGGACGGCGGCGACCTTCGTGATACGCGACATCAAGAACTCCTATGGAAGAACGTTTCGTTGTGGAGCTACGGGGTATTGCGGCCCCGCACTGACTGACCAACGCGGAGAACGGCGGGCGGTAACGGATCGGAACGGAAGTTCTGGGTAGGGCTCCGCCGGATGGCTCAGTGACCCGCCCCCGTCAGAGCGGTGAAGCGCTCGTGCCAGTCCCGCGCGGCGGGGAAACGTGCCTTCACCGCCCTGGCCGCCCGGTCCCTCGCCGCCACCTGCGACGCACGCAGCCGCAGCACCGGTTCGAGCGCCGGCCGGGACAGCAGCAGCCGCTGGTTGACCACCGAGACCGGCTGCCAGTAACTCTTGTACTGCTCCGCGCCGCGCAGCAGGCTCAGCGTCCGCCGCCCGTCGGCGGCCGCCTGCCGCGAGACCTCGCGCAGCAGCAGGGTCGCCACGTCCACCTTCCGCTCCCGCAGCAGGGGATGCGCTCCGTACAGGTAGCAGCCGGTCAGCGGACCCGAGTGCAACGACAGGTTCGCCGCCAGCACCTCCCCGTCCAGCAGGAACTCCGTGAGCGTGGCCCCGCCGTCGCGGACCATCCGTCCCGCCGCGTGCGTCAGATGGGCCGCGAAACGGGGTCGCAGATGCTCGGGGTTGACGCCCCGCCCGCTCCACTGCAACGCGTGCAGCCGCAGCAGATCGCCCACGGTGGCCGGAACCCGCTCGACCGGCACCTCGCGGCACACGACGCCCAGCGCCTCGACCTTCCTGAGCTTGGCCCGCACCCGCTGGGCGCGGGAGCCCGACATCTCCTTGGCCAGCGTGGCGAGCGGCGCGGCCGGCAACTCCATGCAGGTGGAGTCCGTGAGCCGGACCCTGGGCCCCGTCCAGGCGGCGAAGAGCCGCTGCGCCAAGGCGTCGGGGCGCACCTCGCGCAGGTCGATCACGCTGGAGCGGGCGGTTCGGCGGAGGCCGCGCGCGAGGGCGCCGACCACAGCCTGGGTCCCGGCCTCGCCGGACTCCTCGTCGACGAGGATGTCGAAGAAGTCCGAGATCGCCCCGCCCATCGGCATCAGCACCGGCATGGGACGGTGCGCGAGCAGCAGCGCCGCCGCCCCCGCCAGCCGCCCGCCGCGCCGCACCAGGACGACCCGGAGATTCCGGTCCTGCCCGTACGACAGCCACCAGGAGTGCAGCCAGGCGTGACTCTGGAACGGTGTCGCCGACGGGCAGCGGCGGTGCAGCGCGTCCCACTCGGGCGCCAGGGCGGCGAACTCCCGGCCGTCCCGGCAGAGCGTGACCCTCAGAGGATCCTGCCGCAGCGGTGTCATCGCGCGGGCTCCCGCTCCTCTGTCACCAGCGACTCCGCCTCGTGCGCGGGGCCCGGCACCTGCGCCGGAGCCTGGGCCGGGTGCTCCTCGGGCCGCCGCCGCACCAGGAGCAGCAGCCCGCCGACGAGCCCGCCCGCGCTGCCGCCCACCGCCGCGGAGAGCGGTACGGAGGGCGAGGCCGGGTCGCTCGGCGCGACGGCGTGGGTGAACTGGATCAGCTTCACCCCGGTGTCCTTGGAGACGTGGCCCCCGCTGACGATGAGGGCCTCGACCACGGCGTCCGCGATCTCGGCGGCCTGCCGGGGCCGGGCGGCCGTACCGGTGACCGCGATCATCGGCGAGTCGGGGGAGGTCTCCGCCCGGACGTGGCCCCGCAGCTTCCGCAGCGGTTCGCCCGCCGCGCCCTGCGCGTAGCCGAGGGTCGCGTCGCCGGTCGCCAGCCGGCCGTACGACTGCGCGTACCCCAGCGCCGCCGCCGGGTCGGTGGTCTTCGTCGCCGCGACGGTCATCGCGTATCCGGTGGCCTCGTAACTCTTCGGTGTGAACAGACCGTAGGAGACTCCGCAGGCGGCACCCAGCAGGGCGCAGGCGGGCAGCGGCCACCAGAGGGGCGGACGGAGGGCGGAGCGGAGCCGGCGGGTCCGTCCGGGAGCGGCCGGGTTCTGGGCGGGGGTTTCGGTCATGACTCTGCTCTTTCCAGACGACGGGACGTGGCCAGGACGTGGCGGTACACGTCCATGAGGTGATGACTGCTGCGCCGGATGTCGTACGCGGCGACGGCGGCGGGCTGGGGAAGACGCTGGGGACCGATCGCCGCCAGGCCCCGCAGGGCCGCGGCGAGTTCGGTGGGGTCGCCGGTGATCCGGCGGGCGCCCGGGGCGCTGCCCGCGGGGAGGTCGTCGAGCGCGGGGCAGGCGTGGTGCAGGACGTGCAGGCCCGACGCGAGCGCCTCCACGACGGCCAGCCCGAACGATTCCTCGCGGGAGGCGGAGACGAACACGTCGACCGCACCGAGGACCGCGGCCACGTCCGGGCCGGGGCCGGAGGTGTCGCAGGTCCCGAGGAAGAGGACGCGGTCCGCCGCGCCGAGCCGTGCCGCCAGGGCGCGCAGCGACCCGAGCTCCGGCCCCTCCCCGGCCAGCACCAGCCGGACGCCGGGCAGCGCCGCGACGGCCCGCACGAGCGCGTCGAACCGCTTCCCCGGGACCAGCCGGCCCACACCCCCGACCACGAACGCGTCCGGGGGCAGGCCGAGGAGGGCGCGGGTGGAGCGCCGGGAGTCCGCGTCGAACCGGAACGCCCGCGCGTCGATGCCGTTCGGCACCACGTGGATGCGCTCGTCGGGCACGCCCCACTGCCGCAGCCGGCCGGCCACGGTGGGGGAGACCGCGACCGTCGCGGAGCCCAGCCGTTCCGTCCCCAGATAGAGCGCACGGGTGCCGGCGGTCAGTGGCCGGCCCTCGATCTCCGCGTGCCCCAGCGAGTGTTCGGTGGAGACACCGGCGCGCACCCCGGCGAGCCTCGCGGCGATCCGGCCGTAGACGCAGGCCCGGTAGAGGTGGGTGTGCACGAGGTCGTACGCGCCGCGTCGGACGAGCCGGGTGAGCCGGCCGACCGCCCTCAGGTCACGATTGCCCGCCATGCCGAGGTGGGTGACGTTCACCCCGTCGGCCCGCAGTCCGTCGGCGACCGCGCCGGGGTTGGTGAGCGTCACCACGTCGCAGGAGACCGGCAGGTGACGGATCATCAATCGCAACTGCTGCTCGGCGCCGCCGATTCCGAGGCCCGTGATCACGTGCAGCACCTTCACCGGCGGGCCCCCGCGAGCGGGCCCGAGGGGACCGGGCCGGAAGGCGTGCGGCCCGCCCGGTGGCGCATGTGGTGCCGCAACTCCTTCGCGCGCAGTCGCAACCCCTGGTCCGCGTGGCTGACATGGGTGCGCGGCAGCGCGAAGTCGCCCACGAGTGGGCCTGGTTGCAGGGCGCATCCGTACACGTACCCCGCCTCGCGCACCGAGTCCAGAACTCGCTGGTCGGCGTAGCCGTACGGGTGGCAGAAGCCCTCCGGGGCGGTCCCGGTGAGTTCCCGGACGAGTTCGCGGCTGCGCCGGGTCTCCGCGTGGACCTCTTCGTCGGGCAGTGCCGTCAGATCCCGGTGGCGGAGGCCGTGCGAGCCGATCTCCATGCCCGTGTCCGCGAGCCGCCGGATCTGGGTGTGGGTGAGGAGCGGCTTGCGAGGGCCCTCCGGATCCCATTCGTTGGTCCCGCCGTCGCGGCCGGGCAGGACGAACACGGTGGCGGTGAAGCCGTACCGGCGCAGGACCGGCAGGGCCGCGTCCACGAAGTCCGCGTACCCGTCGTCGAAGGTCAGCCCCACCAGACCGCGCCTGCCCCCGGCGTGCTCGCGCAGCAGGGTCCCCACCGACACGCCCACCATCCGACGGCTTCGCAGCCAGGCCAGTTGGGTGTCCAGGCGCTCGGGAGAGACGGTGATGCCGTACGGGTCGTCCGACGGGTCGCCGACCGAGTGGTAGGTCCAGATCCACGGCCTGGAGTCGGTGGCAGGGCTCAGGCGGGCCGGGCGGGGGACGGCGAGGTACGCCGACGGGTCACTTGCCATGGATGAACCTCTCTCGGGTCAGGGCCAGCAGATGGACGACTTCGGGAACCCGGCAGGCGCGTCCGGTGAGGAGGAAGACGGAGGGGACGAGGACACACCCCGCGGCGAGGCCCAGGACGGGATCGGCGACGGCGCCCGCGAAGACCCAGCCGGCCGCGGCGGCGACGGCGGCCGGCACCATCGGACGCAGGAGGGAGAGGCTCACCGCCCGCACCTCGATGGCGACCACCCGGGAGCCGAGCCCCTGGAGAAGGAGCGCTGCCGTGACGGTGATCCCCACCGCGTTCGCGGCGGCGATGCCGAGGACGCCGTAGGAGTACGTCACGGCGAACCCGGTACCGGTCGTGACCACCAGCCCGGTGGCCATCGCGAAACCGGGGTACCAGGTGGGGCGTCCGGAGGAGAAGAACGGCCGGCCCAGCGCGCCGACCAGGCAGTGGCCGAGGAGACCGAGGGCGTAGACCCGCATCACGTCGGCGGTCGCCCGGGTGTCCTCCGCGTCGAACGCGCCGCGCTGGAAGAGGACTTCGACGATCTGTGGGGCGTACCCGACGACCATGGCGGTGCCGAGCAGCACCACCAGGGCGGCCAGCGCCAGGTCGCGTTCGACCCGCAGCCGGGCACTCTCCCGGTCGCCGTCCGCCATCGCCTGCGCGACCACCGGGAAGGTCACCGTGCAGATCATCAGCGACAGCACCATCGGCATCTGCGCGACCTTCTGCGCGTAGTTCAGATGCGAGATGGAACCGGCGGGCAGTGAGGAGGCGAGGAACCGCTCGACCAGTACCTGCGCCTGACGGGCCACCACGAAGAGCAGCACGGGGGCGAGGACCGCGGCGCCGGGCAGCCGCGAGGCGGAGCCCGGGAGCCGGGGAACGGCCGCGCTTGCGGCGTCCGGACGCTCCGGCAGCGCGGCGCGTTCCCGGACGAGCACCCGGGAGCAGAAGGAGGGGACCTGGACCAGGACCATCAGCGCGCTGCCGACGGCCACCCCCACCGCCGCGGCCCGCACCCCCCACACCGAGTGCAGGCCGAGGGTCATCGCGATGATCCCGGCGTTGTACGCGACGTACACGGCGGCCGGAGGGCCGAAGCTCCCGTGCGCCCGCAGCGCGGCGCTGAAGTACCCGGTGATCCCGAAGGTGAGCACCGTGACGGCGGTCAGCCGGGTGCAGTCCACGGCGAGCCGGGGATCGGCCAGTCCGGGCGCCAGCATCCCGACCACCCAGGGAGCGCCAGCGAACAGCAGCGCCGCGCCCCCGGCCAGCAGGGTGAAGAGCCTGGGGAGGGTCGCCGCCACGAAGGCGCGGACCGGCTCGTCCTCGATGCCGTCCGGGCCGGCCGGGGCCGCCCGGCGGGCCAGCACCTGGCTGAACGCCGGTACCAGCAGCAGCGCCATTCCGTCCTCGATCAGCAGCGTCGCCGCCATCTCCGGGACGGTCCAGGCGACCAGGAAGGCGTCGCTGTCACCGCCCGCGCCGAAGAGGTGGGCGACGGTCTGGTCGCGCAGCAGCCCCAGCACGGCGCCGAACAGCGTGAGCCCCGCGGTCGCCGCGGCGGCACGCGCCAGGAACCGCGACAGCACCGGGGCGGCCCGACGGGGCGCGGTCCCGCCGATGGCGCCGGCGTCGGCGGCCGGAGCCCCGGCCACCGGCGGCCCCGGGTCCGGGAGGGGTGCCCGGCGGGGCGCCGCCACCCCGGTCCCCTCCGCTCCGGGCGGTGGCCCGGCAAAGGGACCGGGGCCGGTCGTGGTGTCGCTCACTCGCCGGCCGCCTTCGCCGGCGCGGTCAGCGCCCACCACGCGCCCAGCCCCAGCACGACACCCGTGAGCACGGTGGTGGGCCCGCCGATGTCCGAGTACAGGAAGTCGACGCTCTGCCACACCACCAGTCCCACGGCCACCAGCCCGCAGTCGACCGCACCTGCCATCCGGCGGCGGGCCAGGAACAGGGCACGTACCGAGGCCACGAGGACCGCCAGCCAGCCGCCCACGACGGTGACGAACCCGATCAGCCCCTGCTCGCCGAGGACCAGCAGATACATGTTGTGCGGGGAGAGCAGGGACTGCCTGCGGAACTCCTGGCCCGCCCCCTCCGTGTCGCTGCCGGAGGAGAGACCGATCGAGGCGTGACCGTCGCGGAACTCCGGGAAGCCCTTGAGACCGACGCCGGTCGCCGGACGCTCCCGCCACATGCTTCCGGCGGCCTCCCACAGGGTGTACCGGTCGTTGACGGAGCGGTCGGGCGCGCTCGCCACGTCGGTGACGCTGGAGAGCCGCTCGCGGACCATGTCGGAACCGATGCCGAACCCGCCGACCAGGACCACCGACAGCGCGCCCAGGACCAGCAGGGAGCGCGCCGCCGTGCGCCGCCCGGTCAGTACGACGACCGTGAGCGCCGCCAGCGCCGTGGCGATCCACGAACCCCGGCTGAACGAGACGGCGAGCGCCACGACCAGCCCCGCGGTGACGGCGAACGCACAGGGGCGCAGCCAGCGGCGGGTGGAGGCGGGCGGGCAGAGCGCGTACGGAACGGCGGCGAGCAGCCCGTACGCCACGACCGTCGCCATGCCCATGATGTCGCCGGGGCCGAAGGTCCCGACCGCACGGACCTCCTCGCCCATGTACGAGGCCCCGGTGCCGGTGGCGAACTGGCGGATTCCGATGAACCCTTGGACCAGGGCGAGCAGGACGAGCGCCGCCGTGAGGAGCCGGAAGCCGCGGGCGTCCCGGATCGTCAGGCACACGGCGAGCGGCACGAGGACGAAGATCTGGAGATACCGCACGAAGCCGGGCAGCGCCGCCACCGGGTCCGAGGCGGTGACGGTCGCCACGGCGAACCCGACGACCGCGAGCGCGGCGACGAGCACCGCGCCCGCCGGCAGGGGGCGGACGCGCCGGGCCAGCAGCCGTACCAGACAGCAGAGGACCGCCACACCCGACGCGAGGTCGGCCGGATGCGCCCCGGCGGAGTCGGGCGTTCCGGCGCCGCGGACGGGGAGGGCGAGCAGCAGGACGGTCGCCACCAGCGGCAGCAGGGCCCACAGGTCCAGCGCGCCGGCCGCGGACCCCTTCCCGGGAGAGGGCGAAGGCACCGTCTTCGGCGGCGGGGCCGGTGCCGCGACGTACGCGGGCGACGCGGTGGGGGCGGGTGCGACCGGGGCGTCGGTCGTGGGGGTTGTCATGCTCAGCTGCCTCCGCACCGGAAGAGGGAGAGGACGGTGCGGGCGAGCACGCAGACGTCCTGCCAGAGGGACCAGGTCTCGATGTACCGGTTGTCGAAGCGCGCGCGGTCCTCGATCGAGGTGTCTCCGCGCAGACCGTTCACCTGGGCGAGCCCGGTGATACCCACGGGCATCCGGTGGCGCGCCTGGTACCCGGGGTGGATGGTGCTGAACTGTGCTGCGAAGAAGGGGCGTTCGGGCCGGGGGCCGACCAGGCTCATGTCCCCGCGCAGGACGTTCCACAGCTGCGGCAGTTCGTCCAGCGAGGTACGGCGGAGCGCCCGGCCGACCGCGCTCATGCGCCGGTCGCCGGACACGTTCCACCGGGTGGCCGACTCGTGCGCGTCGGCGGGCCGCAGCGTACGGAACTTCAGGAGGGTGAACGGCCTTCCGTGCAGGCCGAGTCGCTCCTGCCGGAAGAGCACCCCCGGCCCGTCGCAGGCCCGTACCGCCAACGCGCAGGCCGCCAGTGCGGGGGAGGCGGCCAGTAGCGCGACGGAAGCGAGGACGATGTCCATCGCACGCTTGACCGCGTGGGAGAAGGGGTGTTGACGCCCGGCGTGCAGGCGGTGCGCGGAGTACCCCCACAAGTGGTCCGGACGTGCGGGCCGGTGCTCGGGGATCGCGCCGGTTGCCGGAGGCTCGAGCAGCCACATGCGGCAGCCGTGCCCGGCGAGCAGGGCGAACAGGTCGGTGCCCTCGGGGGTCGCCGCAGGATGTTCGGTGAACAGCACGTGGCCCACCCGCTCGCGTACGACGGTCCGGCCCGCCTCCTCCCGGGTGCGCAGGACCGGAGTCCGGCCCACCGGGCCGTCCTCCGCCACCATGCCCGCGTCCGCCGTGGACAGCGCGACGCGGCCCACCGCCCGCAGGCCGTACTCGGTGTGCTCCCGGAGGGCGGCCGTGACGCTCCGGGCGAGCGGGCCCGATCCCACCACCAGGGTCGGCCGGGGCCGGCGGGCGGCGGAACGCGCCGCGGCCCGGTACAGCACGCCCCGCGCGACGCAAGCGAAGAGCGTCTGCACCCCCACCGCGCAGAGCAGCGTGGTCCAGCCGATCGCGTAGCGGGTGTCGTACGTGGTGAGGGTCTCGGCGGTCACGAACCACTGGAGCAGCGTCAGTCCGAGCACCGCCGGGAACTCGGCCGCCGCGGAGCGGGACAGCCGGGGCCGGTAGAGGCCACGGGAGGAGTGGAGCAACAGCTGCGCGGCCGCCTGGACCGCGAAGACGGCGAGTGGCCACCGCGGGGCGGGACCCACCGCCGGGGCGAGGACCGCGACGAGCCCGTCCGCTCCCACGAGCAGCACGGTCAGCCGGTGCCGGCCGACCTGCCGGACGACGGGCTCGGAGTAGCGCCGGACCGGGCCGCCGCGTGGTCGATGGACGGTGGAAGAAACAGGGGGCAGCGTGGTCCCCCGGGCAGTGCCCGGGAGTGATGCACTCTCCGTCGTCATCGCTCGGTGCGCTCTCTCGTCGTGGTGCCGGACGGATGGACAAGTTCCTGGTAGAGGCGGGTGACGTCCGCCGCGGTCCTGCGGACGTCGAAGACCGCGCGGGCGTGCAGCTGGGCGGCGAGGCCGAGTTCCGTACGGAGGGCGGCGTCGGAGAGCAGGGCGGTGAGGGAGGCGCCGAGGGCCGCCGGGTCGTCCGGCGGGACGAGGCAGTGGGTGTCCTGCCCGGGCGGCAGGCTCTCCCTGGCACCGGCGACGTCGGTCATCACCACCGGTCTGCCGCAGGCCATCGCCTCCAGCGGCGCGAGGGCCATGCCCTCCCAGCGCGACGGCAGTACGACGGCGTCGGCCGCGTGGATCCAGGGGCGCACGTCGTCGGCCGTCCCGGCGAACAGGACGTCCGCCGGAGCCGCTCCGCGCAGCCGTGACTCCTCCGGTCCGCCGCCGACCAGGGCGAGCCGGGCGGTCCCCGGGCGCATCCCGCGCCACGCCTCCAGCAGGACGTCCTGGCCCTTCTGCCGGCTCAGACGGCCGACGCAGACAAGCAGCGGCGGCCCGTCCGGGAGGCCGAGTCCGGCCCGGGCGGCGGCACGGTCCAGGGGACCGGCCGGGCGGAAGTGGGTGAGATCGATGCCGTTGTGGATCACCGACCAGCGGGCCGCGATTCCCGCCCGCTCGCCCGCCCGGCGTTCCCAGTCGCTGACGCAGAGCACCCGGTCCGCCCAACGCGCCCCGAAACGCTCCCACTTCAGTACGGTCGACGCGGCACTTCCCCGTACCGCCTCGAACGACCAGGCGTGCGGCTGGAAGACGGTCGGAATCCGCCCACGCACCGCCATCCGCCCCGCCAGTCCGGCCTTCGCGCTGTGCGCGTGCACCACCTGCGGGCGGAGTTCCCGGACCAGGGCCCGGGCTCCGGCGATCTCGCGGGCCAGCCCGGGGCCTGGGTTGCGTACGGCCCGCCAGTCGTGGACCTCAGCCCCCGCGGCGGATGCCCGCGCGGCCAGCGGACCGTCCGGCGGACACGCGACGACGGGCCGGAGCCCGGCGCGTACCTGCGCCCGTACGAGATCGACGACGACCCGGGCGACGCCGCCCTCCACAGGCTGAACGAGGTGAAGAATCTTCAACAGAATTGCTCCGGGGTGACGTTCTCGCGGCGCCTTCGGCAGTTTCCGTGCGCACCCCGATGTGGCCGGCGGAATGCGTGACCGATCGAAAAGGTGTGCACATGCGTTCTGTGTGGTTTCCGGGGGCGGTCATGGGTGCCCGCCTTTCCGGGCGGGGTTGTTCGCGTCGCGCTGTCGCGCGAGGATGGAAAATGAGTTAAACCGAAGTGCACTTTGACAGACTGTCAGCCGGAATGCGTGTATGACTCGCTCGTTCGACTGGCCGCGCCGGACCCGAATGCCGCACGTCACTGAGCTGTTCGAATGTCGTGGGAGTCCGTGCGCCGCATGAGCGGAAACGTTCCGGCGGGGCAACGGGAGGCGCTCCTTCACCCTTTCGCCCGAAGAGCCTTGCTGTCCTTCACGGGAATTCCCGTTCGGATCCTCATATCCATGACAGAGGCGTGGAAGCGGGGAACCGGCCAAGGGACTTCACTCGCATTCCTCCGTGATGACCGCGCCCCGCCCGGAGTTTCGATCCATTCGGCCGAACGCTCCGTCTACCGGCGCCGACCCGTTCCGCCGGGCGCACCACCTCCTCGATGCGGTGACCCCCTTCCGCAGCTGTGCCCGCACGAGTGCACACGTCGTCGCCCGGGAAGGGAGCGCCGCCCCGCGGCGGAACCGGACGGAGCCTCTCCCGCGTCGTCCATCGGTGCGATCCGGACCGGCGGCCGGCTCGCGGGCCGGCGAGCCGCTCCGGCACGCGCGCGGGAGCTCTCACCGTCCCCGGTGCACCGTACGGATCGAGGAGAGCGATGCGACCGGCAAGAACCCCCGCCCCCGTCCCCCAGGGCGAACCGCGGGCGCAGACGGCCGGACCCGCCCGGCGGAGGTGGCACCTGCCGAGGCGGGGGAAGGCGGGAGCCGCGCTCGCCGTGGTGGTCGCCGTGCTGCTCGCCGTGCCCCGGCTGCTCCCCAACACCCCCGGCCGGCTGGGAAGTCTGCTGGAGACCTTGCTGCCGTGGCTCGGCCTCGCCGTGCCGGTACTGCTCTGCGTCGGGCTGCTGAGGAGGGCGCCGCTCGCCGTGGTGGCCGTGCTGCTCCCCGCCCTCGTCTGGGGCGTGCGGTTCGGCGGCCTCTTTCTCGGGGGGACCGACGGTTCCGGCCACCTGGTCGTGGTCCAGCACAACGTCAGCGACGAGAACGCCGACCCGGTGGGCACCGCGGCGGCCCTGAACCGGAGCGGGGCGCGGATCGTCGCCCTGGAGGAGCTGACCCCGCAGGCACTGCCGGTGTACGAGAAGGCCCTCGCGCCGCGCTTCCCGCACCATGCGGTGAGCGGCACCGTGGGGCTCTGGTCGGCCTTCCCCCTGGCGGACGTGCGTCCCGTGGACATCCGGCCGGACGGTATCCCCGAGGACTGGAACCGGGGCCTGAGGGCCACCGCGCGCACCCCGGACGGCGACCTCGCCGTCTACGTCGCCCACCTGCCGTCCATCCGCATCGGCGCGACGGGCCTGCGCTGCGCACTCCGCGACGAGAGCGCCGCCCTCCTCGCGGGCGCGATCCGCGACGAACCGCTGGAGCGGGTGCTCCTGCTCGGCGACCTCAACAGCACCGTGGACGACCGGGGGCTGCGCCCGCTCCGCGCACTCCTGGACGCCCCCGCCTCCGGAGTGGCGTTCAGCTGGCCCGGGGCGTTCCCGCTGGCCCGGATCGACCAGGTCCTCGCGCGGTCCGTCCGCGTCACCGGCATCCGTGCCCTCCCCGCCACGGGAAGCGACCACCTGCCGGTCGCCGCGTACGCCGACCTGCGGACCGGGGGCGCTGAGTAGCCGTACTCATGCGGACGGGTCTCTCTCCGCACGACCATGACGGTTGGTCATGTCGTCGTGGGCGAACCGGGGGAGCAGCATGGGCAAGTTCGTGGGCGCGATCTTCGCCGTCGCCGTTCTGGCGGGTTCGGTGGCACTGCTGTACGCCACCGACGCACCCCTCGCCACGGTCCTGGGGGTGGGCGCCGGTATCGCCTGCCTGCTCTGGCTGCTCCTCCTGCTGACCCTCCCCTGGAACCTCTACTTCCGGGCCCGGTCGGTGCTCACCGAGATCGCCGTCAGCCGGGACAAGGGCCTGGAGATCGCCCGGGCCCGCGACGACGAGGCGGCACGGATCGCACGGATGATGCTGCGGGTGGCGGTGGCCGGCCATGCCGTGACCGCGCTGCTCGTCCTCACGGCCACCCTCGTCCTAGGCGGCAGGGCGGGCTACTGGGTGGCCGCCTTCTTCCTGCTGAGTACCGCCTTCCGGCCCGCGGGCGCCTACTTCGCCCAGCTGCGCGAGCGGCTGGGCTCCCTCCTCAAGGACGTCACCTTCCCGCGCGACGACGTGGTGGAGCTGCGCGACCGGGTGGACGGCCTGACGGCGGGAGCGAAAGCTCTGGAGGAGCGGGTGGAGGAGCAGTACCGGGCCCTCGCCGAACTGCGGCGCACCGCCGACACCTCGGCGCTCTCCGCGCACCGGCGGGCCGACGAGGCCGACCGCCGGATCGAGGCCCTGGCACGGGAGTTCGAGTCGACGGTGAACCGGCTGACCAGCAACGAGGAGATCATCACCGGTCTCAAGGCGTTCCTGCGGCTGCTGCGCGCCGACAACGGGGTGGCCTGACCCGCGCTCGTGAGTACCGGGCCGCAGCGTACTGAGTAGGGTCGCGCATCCGCAGGCCGGACCTCCGCTGGTCGAATCGGACCATGCCCACCCCTTCGCGGCCCACCGATTTCGGGCCCTCCGGTTCGTCGTTCGCCGCTTCGGCGCCCTCCGCTTCGGTGCCTGCCGCTTCGAGTGCCCGCCCTCGCATCCGCCATGTCGCCGGTGCCGGTTCCGCCCTCGCCGGTGCCCTCCTTCCGCTCGTGGCCGGTGCCCTGCTGGCGCGGATGGCCGCCGGTGATCCGATGACCTCGGTGAACGCCCTGGCCACCCGCACCGCGGTCGGCGTCCCGGTACCACCCGTGCAGTGGCGCGGCTGCGGTCGCGCGGTGCTGCGCCGGGGCAGGGAGGGCGGGGCGGGCCGGGCGGTGAGCGGTGCCGCCCGGCTCGTACGCGGGGCACGGGCCGGACGGGGCTGACCCTGGGCCGGCCGGGGGCTCGGGGTCGTACCAAACCCCGCGACGAGTGGACGGGCGACCGGCCGGTCCAGGTCGAGTCGCTCGCGTCGGCGAGCTTCCGGGAGGGAACCTGATGAGGCGTCAGGTCCAGGGGGATGGGCTTCTCCCGGCCGTGAGCGGATGATCTGCGCACAACAGGCGCCAGGAGAGGCTCGGTCGGGTCTCTCCGTGTCGCGCGCCGCCGCCCGGATCATCACGACCGCCGGCTTCCGGCGCCTGAGATCCGCACACCATTGGCCCTGGACCGACATCGTCACCCATGCCGTCGAACCCCGCGGCCTGCCCAACCCCGCCCATCGGCAGGGAACGTGCCGCCGTCGACGGCTCAGCATGAATGATCGAGGCCGGTGTCGTGTCAGGAGTTGGACCACGTGCGAGAGGGCAGCACCAGCAGATGGCCGTCGGGGTCCTGAAAGTCACGCCCCAGGTGTCCCCGTACGGATGGTGGGCGGGCACTCGCTTCCCGCCGTGCCGCTCAAGCCGCTCCGCCAGGAAGTCGGGCACTGGTTCGTCGCGGTGGGCGACCAGCAGGTCTTCAGCGGTTGGCTGCGGCTCCACAGGCGCGGCAGGGGCGTGAACGAGTTCCAGATGCCGGCCGGCCTCGGGCCGGCCGACCGTCAGGAGCGGGCTCCGGCCCGGGGGGCCGTCCGCCGCGTGCTGGTACAGGGTGTCGAGACCGTGGACCCAGAAGCGTTCCGCCGGTCGGGAGGTCACGTGAGAGTCGGGCGATGCGGACATGGGCTGAGGCGCCGGCCGGCATCGTTCCACCTCGTGGCAGGGACAGTCCCCTCATGAATCAGCTGCCGTGTCCGTGGGATTGGATGCCGGCGAGCTCAGGGCTAGAGTGACTCGGCGTCATGGGGCGCTGATCCCAGTACCGCATCAGCCAGTGTTCGCCCTGGCGAGGTGCGGCGGGTGATGATCTTTGTGAGACCCTCGGCGTCTCCGTGCACCCCTGCGCATTCGAGGCGGTGAGTCCCATCAACACTGTGACCAGTCAAGGCTCCCTCCTTCGCAGGGCCTGAGGGGCGCCTGTACAAGGCATTCCGAAAGGCTTGAACCGCTGATGCGCTTCATCTCCTCGACGTCTTCGGACGGCGTCATCGAACAGTTGTTCACCCTCGACGAGATCCCCGGCGTGCTGTGGACGCCGGAAGAGGCCTGCGGCACTCGTCCCCTGATTCTGCTGGGCCACGGGGGCGGACAGCACAAGACGGCCCCGGGCATCGTGTCCCGCGCGCGCCGCTACGCCGCCGAGGGTTTCGCGGTCGTTGCGATCGACGCGCCCAACCACGGAGACCGGCACAAGGACGAGGAGTTCGGCCGGATCGCGTCCGAGATGCGGGCCGGCATGGCCGCCGGTGAGAATCCGGGCGCGCTTGTCGCCGGCATGCACAGCCATCTGGCCCCACAGGCCGTCGCGGACTGGCAAGCGGTCCTGACCGCGGTCCAGCGACTCGACCAGGTCGGTGTCGGCCCTGTGGGCTACTGCGGCATGTCGATGGGCTGCGGGCTCGGCATCCCGCTCATCGCCGCGGAACCGCGGATTCGCGCGGCGGTGCTGGGACTGCTCGGCGTGCACGGGCTGGCCGAGGACGCGGGACGAATCACCACGCCGGTGCAGTTCCTGGTCCAGTGGGATGATCAGATGGTGCCGCAGGACCAGAGCCTGGCGTTGTTCGACGCCCTTGCCTCGGCTGAGAAGACGCTGCACGCCAACCCTGGAAAACACGGGGATGTGCCGTCGTTCGAAGTGGACAGCTCGCTGCGGTTCTTCGCCCGGCATCTGCGCTGACACGAGACCTCGGTACTCGGCCGCGCCGGCCCGGACCTCGTTGTCGGCCGGCGCGTTCGGTCCGGACTGTTTGGCATGGCTGTGACAACTACTTGCCGCACCTGTCCACGGAGCGGTGCCAACGGGCCGCGACGTGGGCCCGGGTGAACAACGTGGAGATCGAACCGGGGACATGGGTCCGTGGGAGGGCACTCGACCCAGTGTCCCCACTGCCGACTCAGATCGCCCTCGTCCGCCAGGGATGGATGGGACCGCTGCTGACGGTTCTCGCCTCGCGGCGCCAGGCGGACCGGCATCGGCGGTCGGCCGTTGTCCCAGTGCCGCGTCAGCCAGGGTTTGCCGCCAAGGAGCGGCGTCGGGTGCGTGCCGGGCGTCCCGACGGTCTTGAAACCGGCCTCCACTTCCGCGGCGGACCTCCCTCGGCTGTCGGCTCCCACGAGGTCGGCCTCGCCCGGCCCGGAGTGACGGGCGGGCTTCCGGGTCGTGAGGGCCGGAAGCCCGCTGCGCGTGGTCACCCCACCGCGTGCGGCGCGGCGTCCGGGCGTTCGAACTGGGTGCGGTACAGCTCCTCGTACCGTCCGCCGAGGGCGAGGAGCTCGTCGTGGGTGCCGCGTTCGACGATGCGTCCCGCCTCGACGACGAGGATCTGGTCGGCCGCGCGCACCGTCGAGAGCCGGTGGGCGATCACCACCGCCGTACGGCCCTCCAGCGCTTCGGCCAGCGCCTCCTGGACCGACGCCTCCGAGGTGGAGTCGAGGTGCGCGGTCGCCTCGTCGAGGATCACCACCCGCTGACGGGCCAACAGCAGCCGGGCGATGGTGAGCCGCTGGCGCTCGCCGCCCGACAGGCGGTATCCGCGCTCGCCGACCACCGTGTCCAGGCCGTCCGGGAGGGAGGCCACCAGTCCGTCGAGCCGCGAGCGGCGCAGGGCTTCCCAGATCTCGTCCTCCGCGGCCTCCGGACGCGCCAGCAGCAGGTTGGCCCGTACGGACTCGTGGAACAGGTGGCCGTCCTGGGTCACCATGCCGATCGTCTCGCGCACCGAGTCGGCGGTCAGGTCGCGGACGTCCACGCCGTTCAGCCGGACGGCTCCCGCGTCGGTGTCGTACAGCCGGGGGAGCAGCTGCGCGATCGTCGACTTGCCCGCCCCCGAGGAGCCGACCAGCGCGACCATCCGGCCGGGCCGCGCCACGAACGACACGTCGTGAAGCACCTGTGCGCCGCCCCGGTCGTCCAGCGTGGCGACCGCCTCCAGCGAGGCGAGGGAGACCTTGTCGGCGGACGGATAACCGAACGAGACGCCGTCGAACTCCACCGAGACCGGGCCGTCCGGCACCCGCCGGGCGTCCGGCTTCTCGGTGATCAACGGCTTGAGGTCCAGGATCTCGAAGACGCGCTCGAAGCTGACCAGTGCGCTCATCACCTCAACCCGGGCACCCGCGAGCGAGGTGAGCGGCGCGTACAGACGGGTCAGCAGCAGGGCGAGCGAGACGACGGCACCGGGTTCGAGCGTGCCCTGCTGGGCGAAGTGGCCGCCCAGCCCGTAGACCAGCGCGAGCGCCAGCGCGGAGACCAGGGTGAGGGCGGTGATGAAGCCGGACTGCGCCATGGCCGTACGGACGCCGATGTCCCGCACCCGGCGGGCCCGGGCCGCGAACTCGGAGGACTCGTCGGCGGGCCTGCCGAAGAGCTTGACGAGGGTCGCGCCCGGCGCCGAGAAGCGCTCCGTCATCTGCGTGGCCATCGCCGCGTTGTGGGCGGCCGCCTCCCGTTGGAGCGAAGCCATCCGGGCGCCCCGGCGGCGGGCCGGGACGACGAACACCGGCAGCAGCACCAGGGCGAGCAGCGTGATCTGCCAGGAGATGCTGAGCATCACGGCGAGCGTCAGGACCAGAGTGACGAGGTTGGCGACCACACCCGAGAGGGTGTTGCTGAACGCCCGCTGCGCCCCGATGACGTCACTGTTGAGCCGGCTCACCAGCGCCCCCGTGCGGGTGCGGGTGAAGAAGGCCACCGGCATCCGCTGGACGTGGTCGAAGACCGCCGTCCGCAGGTCCAGGATGAGCCCCTCGCCCAGGTTGGACGAGAGCCAGCGGGTGAGCAGCCCGATGCCCGCCTCCGCCAGCGCGATGACCGCGATGAGCAGGGCGAGACGGACGACGGTGCCGTCCTGGCCGCCCTTGACGATCGCGTCGACCACCTTGCCGGCGAGGACCGGTGTGGCCACGGCGAGCAGGGCTCCCGCCACGCTGACGACCAGGAACCGCACCAGCCTCGGGCGGTGCGGGCGGGCGAAGCCGAGGATGCGGCGCAGGGTCGCCCCCGAGAACGGCCGGCGGTCGCGCTCGGCGTTCATCACGCTGTGCAGCGACGACCAGGCGGTGAATTCCATGTCCATGCAGGAGCTCCGGGTTCTTCCGACCGACGGACGGCCCGCAGGGGGCCCGTAGGACAGGAAAGTAGGACCTCAAGCATTGTTGAGGTCAAGGGGTTCGATGTCGCGAGGGGGCCGGTTCCCGTCGCGTGCGGACGCGCCGTGCCCGCACCGGCAGTGTCCGCCATTCCGGAAGCGGTGCGCCCCGCGCGGTGCGAGGGTGGACTCGCGTGCCGCTCCGGCACCCGGACCCGGCGGAAAGGACCACGAGGTGCGTATCGACCTGACGGGCAGGACGGCGGTCGTCACCGGATCGTCGCAGGGAATCGGTCTCGCCATCGCCTCCGGCCTCGCCGCGGCCGGCGCCTCGGTGGTGCTGACCGGACGCGACGAGGACCGGCTGGAGTCGGCTGCGCGGACCCTGCGGGACGGGGTCCCGGATGCGGACGTCCGGGGCGTCGCCTGCGACCTTGTCACTGAGGAGGGCGCCGAGCGGCTCGGGCGGGCCGTCCCCGAGGCCGACGTCCTCGTCAACAACCTCGGCATCTTCGGGGCACGCCCACCGCTGGAGATCACCGACGAGGAATGGCGGACCTACTTCGACACGAACGTCCTCAGCGCGGTCCGGCTGATCCGCCGCTACCTGCCCGGGATGAAGGAGCGGGGCTGGGGCAGGGTGCAGAACATCGCGAGCGACTCCGCGATCGTGATCCCCGCCGAGATGATCCACTACGGGATGTCCAAGACCGCGCTGCTCGCCGTCTCGCGGGGTTTCGCCAAGGAGGCGGCCGGAACCGGTGTGACGGTCAACTCGGTGATCGCCGGCCCCACCCACACCGGAGGCGTCGAGAAGTTCGTGTACGAACTCGTGGACAAGGACCTGCCCTGGGACGAGGCGCAGCGCGCGTTCATGCGCCTGCACCGGCCGCAGTCACTGCTCCAGCGCCTCATCGAACCCGAGGAGATCACCGACCTGGTCGTCTACCTCAGCTCCGCCCAGGCCTCCGCCACCACCGGTGCGGCAGTCCGGGTGGACGGCGGGTACGTCGACTCGATCCTGCCCTGACGGCCGGAGCCGTCCCTGGGGGCTGGCATGATCGGGGGTATGGACGAGAGCATCATCGCCGCGTGTGACGGGGCGTCGAAGGGCAATCCCGGGCCCGCCGCCTGGGCATGGGTGGTCGCGGACGCGGCGGGGCGCCCACAGCGGTGGGAGGCGGGGCCGCTCGGCACCGCCACCAACAACGTCGCCGAGCTGACCGCACTGCGCTCGCTGCTGGAGTCGACCGACCCCGCCGTCCCGGTCGAGGTGCGCATGGACTCGCAGTACGCGATGAACGCCGTGACCAAGTGGCTGCCCGGCTGGAAGCGCAACGGCTGGAAGACTTCGGGCGGCAAGCCGGTCGCCAACCAGGAGCTGGTCGTCCGCATCGACGAGCTGCTGGCAGGCCGTGCGGTGCGCTTCCAGTACGTCCCCGCCCATCAGGTCGGTGGAGACCCGCTGAACGCGCTGGCCGACCAGGCCGCGAGCGAGGCGGCCGTGACGCAGCTGCCCGCCGGTACCGCCCACGGCACGGCCGCCCTGCCCGAACCCGCCCCTTCCCGGGCGGTGAAGAGCGCACCCGCGAAGACGGCGAAGGCAGCCTCCGGCCAAGCCCGTTCGGGGGCCACGATCCGGGCGAAGTTCGCCGGTCGGTGCCGTTGCGGCAAGCCCTACGCCGCCCAGGAGATGATCGCGAAGAACCCGGCCGGCTGGGGTCACCCGGAGTGCCGTACCGAAGCGGTCTGAGCCGTTCCCCGGCCCGGCGGCCCACCGCCGGGCCGTCACGCGCGGCCGGGGACGCCCGTCGGGTGTCCTGACCCGCGCATCCAGTGGTCCGCGCCCGCGCATCCGGCGGTCCGCTTCTCCACGACGAGGCGGCTTCTCCACGACGAGGCCGCGTCTCCACGACGAGGCCGCACGTGCGCGGCGGCGTCGTCGTCGGCCCGGGTACGTGACCCGGGTTTCCCGCCTTTCCCGTGAGGCCCCGGTCCCTGCGAGACCCCTTCCGCGGGCCGGTGCGCCCCCGGGCCGTGCCCCGACGCTCGGCGTGCGCGCCGGGGCGCGGGCGGGGCGGTCGGGTCCAGTCCGTTCAGGCCCCGGGCGTCCAGGCCGCGACCAGCTCCAGAAGGCCGGGGAACCGGGCGTTGAGGTCGTCGACGCGTACCTGGCTGCGGCGTTCGAGCCCGTACTGCCGCTGGCGTGTGACCCCCGCCTCCCGCAATGCCTTGAAGTGGTGCGTGAGCGACGACTTGGGCCGGTCGAGGCCGAACCAGCCGCAGGTGTGGTCGAACCGCTCCGACTCCAGCAGCAGCTTCTGGATGATCGTCAACCGCAGCGGATCGCTGAGCGCGCCGAGCACGGTTTCCAGGCGCAACTCGTCGACCGCCGGCTCCGGGAGCGGTTCGGGCAGGTCAGGGGGTTCCGGGAGCACCCTGATGACGGGGTCGGCGCCCGTGGCCGAAGGCATAGGCAACTCCTTATGACTCGATTCCTATGTACGAGTTCAATCGTACTGCATGCTAAGTTCGACTCAACTCGTACTTGAGAGTCGGGAGGAACGTCATGTCCGAGACTCGGACCACACCTGTCCAGGCGGTCGACGCAAGAGGGCGGAGCGGTACCGCCGGGGCCGGTGCCCCGTTGTGGTGGGTGTGGCTGGCCGCGTGGCCCGTCACCGCGGTGTTCGTGCTGTCGAACGCGGCCACGCCGCTGTACGTGCTGTGGCAGCGCGACATCGGATTCTCCAAGGGCACCCTGACCGTGGTGTTCGCCTTCTACATCGTCGGTCTGCTCGGCTCGCTCCTGGTCTGCGGAGTCGTCTCGGACCGGCTGGGGCGCAAGCCCGTGCTGCTCCCGGCGCTGGCGCTCGGACTCGCGGCCTGCCTGATCTTCGCCACCGCCTCCTCCGTGGCGGCGCTGATCGTGGCGAGGCTGTTCACCGGGATCGCCGTGGGTGCGGTCGTCTCGGCCGGCATGGCCGCGGTGACCGACGTGGCGGGGCCCGAGCGCAAGCGGATCGCCGCTCTGCTCGCCTCCTGCGCGATGGTCTTCGGAGCCGGTCTGGGCCCGCTGCTGGCCGGTGTGCTGTCCGAGACGCTGCCCGCCCCGACCGTGACCGTGTTCGTGGTCGAGGCCGTGGTGCTGGCCACCGCGGTGCTCGTCGTGACGCGCATGCCGGTCCGCCGTCCCGCGGCCCCCGCCAAGGGTGCCTGGGTGCGGGTGCCCGGGGTTCCGCGCGGCAACGGCCGTGAACTCACCCTGGGGATCGCGGTGTTCGCACCCGGGATCACTGCCACGTCGTTCGTGCTGTCGCTCGGCCCCTCGCTGCTGTCGGGTCTGCTCGGTACGACCAGCAGGATCGTCGCGGGGGCCATGGCGTTCGCGATGTTCCTCACGGCCACCGGCGTGCAGTTCGCGGTGCAGCGGCTGAGCCGGCCGGTCATCCTCATGGCGGGTGCGGCGAGTACGGCCGTCAGCATGATCACGCTGATCGTCGCCGTGCACACCTCGTCGGTGACGGTCCTCATCGCCTCCGCGCTCCTCGCCGGTGCGGGGCAGGGGATGGGCCAGCTCGGCGGACTGTCGCTGCTCAACTCCAGTGTCCCGCCGAGGCATCTGGCGGAGGCCAACGCGGCGCTCAACGTGGGGGGTTACATCCCGGCCGGCATCCTTCCGGTCTCCGCCGGCTACCTCAGTGACGCGGTCGGGCTGACCAGCGGGGCGACGACCTTCGGTGTGGTTCTGCTGGGTCTCGCGGTCGCCGGAGGCCTGGTGGTCGTCGGCAGCCGGAACCGGGTGGCGCAGCCCGCCTGACGAGCCCTGGACGGACGTGCTCCCGGTCAGTGGTGCACCGCCGACGGCGGCGGTGCACCACTGACCGGGAGCATTCTCATGCGGAGCGGATCGCGCGGAACAGCAGAGCGCTCAGCGACTGCCAACGACGCACGACGTCCGCACGGCCGTTGAGGACGTCGGACACGTGCTGGGATCCGAAGAACGCGGAGACCAGGGAGCGGGCGGCCTCGTCGGGGGCGACGCCGGGCCGCAGTTCGCCCGCGTCGAGCGCGGAGGTCAGCAGGGACTCGAGAAGTGCGATCCAGTCGACGTACGGGGTGGGCAACTCGGCTTCTATGTGCGGCCGTTCGATCTGCAGTCGGGCGCCGGCCTGGATGATCACGTCGTTCTCGAAAGCGTGAGCGGCCAGTTCCAGCATGCGCGCGGCGGTATCGATCGGGTCGAGACCCTCGCCGGCGACCTCGTCGAGCAGGCGCGGCCAGCGTGCGTAGTGCTCCTCCACGATCGCCACCGCGAGTGCTTCCTTGGTGGGGTAGTGGAAGTACACCGCCCCTTTCGTCATCTCGACCCTGTCGGCCACGTCCTTGACCGAGGTCTGCTGGAAACCGCGTTCGCTGAAGAGCTCCGCGGCCCCGATCAGCACGCGCAGGCGCGTGCGGGCCGAGCGTTCCTGCTTGGGGTCCGAACCTCTTCTGACGGGGATCGCCGGGGAGGCGAAGGCGGTGGACTGCGGCTCTGGCATGGAAACCGTCCTCGGTGAGATTGGCGCATACGGGCATGGCGGAAAACAATCTGTCAATATACCTTCCCGAAGGTATATTTCTAGTCCTCGCCACGTGTTGCGTCGGGACGATACCGCTGCGTGGCTTCCACGGCGACCAGGAAGGGAAACCGCGAGCGTGCACGTCATACCTGGACTTGAGGTACCTGTCGGCCACCACCCCGGGCCGGAGCGCCACTGGAAGGGAATGGACTTCGACCACTTCGTTCCGCGTGAATCCGTCCACAAGTCGGCAGACCAGGAGGTGCTCCTGACGGACGCGCGGCTCCTGGACGACGGTCGTATCGCGGTCGCCGCCCGCTGGCGCCGCAGCCACTACCTCGGCCACCGCGGCGGCGCAGCCGATCCGGTCCTCCTCGCCGAGACCGCACGGCAGACCGCGATCCACCTGTCCCACCGCTTCTTCGGCATCGGGCAGGGCCCGGCCTTCGTCCTGAGCGAGCTCTCCGTCGATCTGGACGAAGCGCTCCCGCCGGTCGGTACGGAGCCCCTCAGGGTCGGGCTCCACGTCCGTTGCCGCAGGCCCGACGCCGGTGAACGGCGCCTGCGCTTCGAGCTGGAGGCCGACGTGCTGGCCGGCTCCCGGCGGTTCGGGCGGGTGCGGGTGTGCTGGGAGCCCATGGAACCCCGCCGCTACGCCGTGGTGCGCAAGCGCGGGGGAGGACAGCGGGCAGAAGGCGCGGCGGGGCAGCCGCTGCACAGGGTACGCGCGAGCTCCCCCGCGGAGCGTGACGTCCTCGTCTGCGGCGACCCGGAACGGCCGGACGTGTGGTGGCTGCACCTGGATCTGGAACACGACGTGCTCTTCGACCACGAGACCGATCACGTACCGGGCATGGCTCTGGTGGAAGCGTTCCGACAGGTGGGCGCTGCCGTGACGGGTGACGGGCACCGGGGGGGCCAAGTGGCTCTCCTCGCGGTGGAGTTCAAGGCGTTCGGTGAATTGGACGCCCCGGTGTCGATCCTTGCTGAACCCGCGGGGCTGGACGGGACGGCGCTCACGCTCCGCGCCTGCCAGGGTGACCGGGAACTCGCGTGCGCACGGGTACGGTGCGAAGCGGGCGAGCCCTCCTCGGCCCGGCAGGAGGCGGCGTGCTGACCACACCGCTCGCCACCGTCGGGGAACAGGACGTACGGACCACGCTCGCGGAGGCGGCGCGCCGCGACGCGTGGGGCGCCGAAGAGCGCCGCAGACTGAGCCCGGAGGTTGCCGCAGCCCTGGTCGACGCGGGGTTCCCCCGTCACTTCGTGCCCACCCGGTGGCAGGGCGGGGCGGGGAGTTTCGCCGGACTGCTGGCCGATGCCTCGGACGTGGCGGAGAGCTGCGCCGCCGCCGGATGGTGCGCGGCGCTGTACGCGGCCCACGGCCGACTGGCCGCCTATCTTCCCGAACAGGGACAGCGAGACCTCTGGGCGCACGGTCCGGACGTGCCCGTCGCCGCATCGGTCGTTCCGCCGCAGGGCAGGGCCGAGGCGGTGCCCGGGGGCTGGCGCCTGGACGGACAGTGGCGCCTGGCCAGCGGCGTCGACCACGCGGAGTGGGTGCTGCTCGCGTCCTGGACGCCGGGTCCGGAAGGGCCCGAGCACCGCGTCTTCGCCGTGCCGCGCGCGGCACTCTCCGTACAGGACACCTGGTACTCCGTCGGCCTGCGGGGGAGCGGCAGCAACAGCGTCACCGCCGACGGCGTCGCCGTGCCCGCCCACCGTTCCTTCCCCCTGGGCGCGCTGCTGGAGCCACTGCCCGACGCAGCCCGCTGCCACCAGGTTCCGTACCCGATGGTCGCCTCGCTGATCTTCGCCGCGCCCGTGCTCGGGGCGGCCCGCGCGGCGCTGCGGGCGTGGACGGCCGAGTGTGCCCGGCCGGCCCCGCGCGGGGCGGGGCAGGCGACTCTCCTGGCGCGTGCTTCGGCGCAGATCCACGCGGCGGGCCTGCTCCTCGCCGGCGCGGCGGACCGCGCGGACCGGGGCGAGATCACCCCGCTCACGGTGGCCGAGAACCGCCGCGACGCCGCGACGGCGGCGCTCCTCTGCCGTGAATCGGTCGACGAGCTCTTCCACGCCTCGGGCATGCGTGGACAGCACCCCGACAGCCCGGTGCAGCGGGCCTGGCGGGACGTCACCACGGCCGCGGGACACGGGGCGCTCGCGGTCGCGAGCGCGGCCGACGCCTACGCGGACGCGATACTGCCCCGGGACGGGCATGCCCGGGGCGGCGGGGGTGCCGGATGACGGCCGTGGACCGGAAGTGGCCGGCGCTCGCGTTCTTCGACGTCGACGAGACGGTGATCGCGGCCAAGAGCATGGTGGCGTTCCGGGAGTACTGGCTGGCCAGGACCGACCCCTCCCGGGCCGAGGAGGATGCCTCCGCCCTGCGGGCCGCGACGCGGACCGAACCGGATCGCGAGGCGCTGAACCGGTGGTACTACCGGCGCTACGCCGGTGTCCCCCTGGCGGACCTCGAAGCCGCGGGCCGGCTCTGGTACGACACGTACCGCAGGGGTGCGTCGGCGTTCGTCCTGGACTCCGTCGAGGCCCTCGCCGAGCAACGGGCGGCGGGTCGCGGGATCGTCCTGGTGTCCGGGTCGATGCACCCCGTCCTGACCCCCCTCGCCGAGGAGTTGGAGGTCGCCGCCGTGCTCTGCACCGAGCTGGAGGTGGGGGCCGACGGTCTCCTGACCGGGGAGGTGCTCCGGCCGATGATCGGCGAGGCCAAGGCGGAGGCCGCGATCCGGTTCATGCGGGAACGCGCCGTCGACCCGGGCGACTGCTTCGCCTACGGCGACCACGAGAGCGACCTGGCCCTCCTCCGCGCCGTGGGCCGGCCGGTGGTGGTGGGCGCTTCCGGACCGTTGAACAGCGAGGCGGCGCGTTGCGGATGGACGGTGCTTTCGGGCCGTCCGGGCCCTCTGCGGCAGAAACCCCCGTCGGAGCCATCACGGGTCAGATGCCCTCGCGGGAACCCTTTCTGATGGTATGTATGGGCTTTCTTCAGTAGGGAGCGCGGAACATGGCCATACAGGAACGGGCACGGCGCACGAGGGAGAAGGTGCTGACGGCCGCGGCCGAGGAGTTCGCGGCCCTGGGGTACAGCAGGGCGACGCTCGGCGCCGTGGCCGAGCGCACCGGGATGACCAAAGGCGCGCTCTACGGGCACTTTTCTTCGAAGAAGCTGCTGGCGGGGGCGCTGATCGACGAGGCGCGCCAGGTCTGGGCACATCTGCGGGCCGAGCACGACACTCCGGGTGTCGACGGCCGGAGCGTTCTGGAGAGCGTCGTCATCGGCTTCGCCCGCCGCCTCCAGTCGGACGTGCGACTGCGCGCCGCCGTCCGCCTCGCGTCCGAGTGCCCGGCTTTCGGATGCGCCTTCGCCGATGTGCTCGCCGACGTGCAGAATGCCTTGATGGCCCTGGTGCGCCGTGCGCAGCGCGACAGCGAATTCCCCGCGTACTCGCCGCGCCTCGTCGCCCACCTGCTGATGACGGTGATCTACGGGCTGCTGCACGCTCCCGCCCAGAGCGGAGAGCGCGGGGGGATGCCCGTAGTGGAACCTCTCTGGCGGCTCCTCTTCACGGCGTTGTCCGCCGACCAGGTGTCGGTGGCGGGGCTCGGAGAAGACGATGCCGTTTCGGGTGCGTAAAAAATACCTTCGAGAACGAATTTTCCTGCCATGCTTCACGCGGTGCACGTGGAGCCGACTGGGCACGTTCCTGCGGGGCAGGGGCGACGGAGCTTTGGAGGAAGCAGATGAGCGTGCTTGACGAGTGGGCGGGCCGGCGTGCCCCGGCGGGTGCCGATCCCGGCGGCGGGTTGCCGGCCGCGGTGACCGACGCCGTCCATCGCGCCGTCTCCGACGCGCGGGACGTCGACGACTTCGACATGAGGCATCTCCGGTATTTCCTCACCGTGGTACGCAGCGGGACCGTATCGGCCGCGGCCCAACAGCTCCGCATCTCGCAACCGAGCCTCAGCCAGCAAATACGCCGACTGGAAAAGCGCGTAGGGGCGGCGTTGTTCACCCGTAGTTCGCGAGGGGTTGAATTGACGGCCGGCGGCCGGGCCTTCCTCCGGGAAATACAAGGAATTCCCGGGCAGTTGCGCTCGGCCATCGCGGCCGCGGCCCCCGCTGCGCAGGTCTGGTCCGTCGGCGTCTGCGGCGGAGTGCCGGCCGACGTGCTCATCGAAGTGCAGAACGGGCTGCCCGGAGGCGGTCCGCACGGCGGGCGCGACGCCGGGGCGAGGCTGCGGATGCGCTCGGTGGGCGCGGCCGACCAGGACGACCTGCTGAGGACGGGGGAGCTCGCCTTCGGCATCGTGCGCATGCCGATCCTCTCGCCTCATCTGGTGGGCGCCGTGGTCTGGGACGAGCCGCTCGGCGTCGTCATGGCACGGAAGCACGCGCTCGCCGATCGTACGGAACCGACCTGGAGCGACCTCGCGCGCCAGCGCCTGCTCTGGTACGACGAGGGCTGCGCGCCCGGGTTCGCCGACACCGTCCCCGCCCATCTGGCGAGGCTGGGCTGGAACTCGGTGCTCCACCCGGTCGACCAGGATCAGCACGCCCTGTTCGTGCACGCCCTGGAGACGACCTCCGACCTGGTGGCGCTGCGACCCCGCCGCGCCGTGGAGAAGGAGCCGCACCTGGTGTGGCGGCCCCTTCCCACCAGCAGGCCGCCGCGCGAACGTCTCGCGGTGACCGCGGCCGGCGACAGCCACGCGGCGCGCGTGCTCCAGCGGGTCGCCGGCGAGCGGGGCTGGGGGTTCTTCGCCGAATAGCTCTGCCAACCCCCTCAGCGGCGTGCGTCCCGGGCCCTTCGGCCCGGGACGCACGCCGCTTCCATTCCCTGGCCAGGCGATATAGGGGTCCGCGTATGGCGGTTACGCGATTTACGTCTTGGACCGGCGGCGGAAGTAATCGCTAATGTCATGAGCACAGAGCAGGACGGTTCACCGGGCGGATTCCTTCCACCGGCCGGACTGCGTACCCGCGCACCGAATTCAACGCGGAATTCGGTCTCGCGCACTCCTTTTTCCCACGGCCTGCCGGCCGTCCCCCAGTCGTGCGACAGAAACGGACCAGGGAGCATCGTGATCTCGACCAAGCTGACGGAACTGCTCGGAATCGACCATCCGGTCGTCTGCGCCCCGATGGGCTCCGTGACCGGCGGCGCCCTCGCCGGAGCCGTGACCCGCGCCGGCGGTCTCGGCCTCGTCGGTGTCAGCTACGGCGACGCCGCTTTCATCGACGAACACGTGGCCAGGGCCGCCGAGGCGGGCGGCGTCTGGGGCGTCGGCTGCGTCATGTTCACCTTCGACGACCGGCCGGGCCTCTGGGACAAGGTTCTCGGCTACGCACCGCCGGTCATCGCCCTCTCCTTCGGCGATGCCGCGCAGGTGCACCGGTTCGTCGCGTCGGCCACCGACGCCGGGTCGCGGGTCATCGTCCAGGTGCACGACCCGGAGCAGGCCCTGATCGCCGTGCGTGCCGGGGCGTCCGCGCTCGTGGCCCAAGGCGCCGAGGCCGGCGGCCACCACAAGACGCAGGCCACCCTGCCGCTCGTGCCGGCCGTCATCGAGATCATCGACGGTGCGGTTCCGGTGGTCGCGGCAGGCGGATTCGCCGACGGCCGCGGGCTGGCGGCGGCTCTCGCGCTCGGTGCCGACGGCGTGATGATGGGCACTCGGTTCGCGGCGACCGAGGAGTCGCTGGCCACCACCGGATTCAAGTCCCACCTGGTGTCCGCGCGGACCGCGGACACCGTCGACACCCGCGCGTTCGACGTCGTGCGCGGAATCCCGTGGGACGAGGTCTACCGCGCCCGTTCCGTGAGCAACGAATTCACCCGTACCTGGACCGGGCGCGACGCCGAACTCGCCGCCCTGCGAGCCTCGGTCGAGCCCGAGTGGGCCGCCGCGGTCGCCCGTGACGACACCACCCAGCGCGCCATGTTCGCGGGGGAGGTGCTCGACCTGATCGAAGACGTCCAGCCGGCCGCGCAGGTCGTCCGGCGCGTCGTCGCCGACGCCGAGGAGATCCTCACCGGCCTCGCCCGTCGGATCGCCCCCGCTCCCGGACCCACGGTCTGAACCGCCCTCCGCCACAAGCCACTTCGCACCCACGCCACTTCGCACCCACGGAGAACCCAGAATGATCCACGTACTCACCCTCACCTACCTCACCCCGCGGGAGACCGTTCTCGCCCACATGGCCGAGCACAAGGCATGGCTGCGCGACCACGGTGACCAGGGCCGCATCCTGCTGAGCGGTCCCCGCCCCGAAGGCGGTGCCGTCATCGTGACCGCCGACCTCGACGGGGCCGAGGTGCGCGAACTCATCGAGAGCGACCCCTGGACCAAGCTCGGCATCGCCTCCTACGAGCAGCTCGCCTTCGAGGGCCGCAACGCCAGCCCGGGCGTCGTCACCGCCGCCGTGCCGGACGACGGCGTCTTCCTCATCAACGTGGCCACCACCGAGGACGCGCCCGCCAGCGTGGCCGCGCTCGCCTCCGCGGTCGAGCACGTCGCCGCGACCGCCGACGGTTTCAAGGGCTCGCGCCTGCTGGCGAGCGTCGACGGCGACGCCATCGTCAACTTCGCGGCGTGGACGGACCGGAAGTCCTTCGACGCGATCTTCGAGGACCCCGAGTTCGCCCGCCGCTACCAGGACTTCGCGGGCACCACGACGGGTGCGAAGTACCGGCTCTACCGCACCAGCCGGGTCATCACCCCCAACCGCTGAGCCCGCCCCGCACCCCCACGCCCCCACCCACTCATCCTTCGAGGAGAATTCATGTCAACCTCGTCCACCCCGGCCCCCTACGACCTCGTCGTCATCGGGTTCGGCGCCGCCGGCCTGTCGGCCGCGCTGTCCTTCGCCGAGGCCACCGAAGGCCGCGACACCCCGGCCCGGATCGCCGTGCTCGAACGGGCGACCGAGGAGAAGCGCGGCGGCGCCACCCGCTGGACCGGCGCCTTCCTGCGGATCACCGAGGACCGACAGCTGGACACCGACTGGGCCGACCACGTCGGACGGGTCTCCGGCGGCCTCGCGGACGCCGACTACTGCCGCACGGTCGAGCGCGAGACCCCGAAGGCGCTGAGCTTCGTCGAGAAGCACGGTGTCGAGATCGCCTTCGAGCCCTTTCCCCTGCCGCACACCTTCAACGGCGGCACCCCGTCCATGAACCCGCCGGCCAGCCCCCGCGGCGGCGGCGCCTCGATCGTCGAACACCTTGGCGCCGCCCTGGAGAACGACCCGCGGGTCGAGATCCACTACGAGACCGAGGCGCTCCGCCTGACGACCTCCGACGACGGCACGGTCGACGGCGTCCTGGTCCGCACCTCCGACGGCCACACCCGACGGATCCAGGGCCGTGCCGTGGTCCTCGCCAGCGGCGGCTTCCAGGGCAACACCGAGATGCTCACCCGCTACCTCGGCGACAAGGCCTGCGACCTCCCGCTCATCGCCCCCGGCATCACCAACAGCCGCGGCGACGCCCTGCGCATGGCGCTGGAGCTGGGGGCCGACACCGCGGGCCAGTTCGACGGCATCCACGCCGAGCCGGTCGACACCCGCACCACCAAGGCCGACGCGGTGCTCTACGGCTTCAGCACGGGCATCTTCGTCAACTCCTCCCTGGAGCGCTTCTTCGACGAGGGGCGCGACACCTGGGACAACACCTTCGAACACGTCGGGTACGAGATCTGGAAGAACCAGGGCCAGGAGGCGTACTGGATCGCCGACGCCAAGACCCTCGCCATCCCCGGCTTCCGGAACTCGCTGCTCAGCGACGTCGACCCCGAGCGGGCCGACACCCTGGAGGAGCTGGCCGGCAAGCTGGGCATCGACGCCGAGGGACTGGAGAAAACCGTCGCCGAGTTCAACGCGGCCGTCGTTCCCGGTGAGTTCGACCCGACCCGCCTCGACGGCAAGTCCACCACCGGACTCACTCCGCAGAAGTCCAACTGGGCCGTCCCGCTCGACAGCCCGCCCTTCATCGGCGTACCCCTCACGTCCGCGGTCTGCTTCACCTACGGCGGCGTCCGCACCGACGTCGACGGCCGAGTGGTCACCCCGTCCGGCACCGCCATACCCGGTCTGTACGCGGCGGGAGAGGCCACCGGCCTCTTCTACCACGCCTACCCGCCGGCCACGTCCGTGCTGCGCTCACTGATCTTCGGCCGGCTCGCCGCCCACCACGCGGCCGCCGCCCAGTCCGCCTGATTCCGTCCGCCCGCAACTCTCCCTGGAGGAACCATGAACATCGTCAACATCGACGTGACCCTCCGCGACGGTGGTTACCGCAACGGCTTCAACTTCCCCCTCGACTACGCGATCGAGCACGCGCGGCTCAGCGTCGAGGCCGGATTCGACTGGGTCGAGATCGCCTACCGCAAGGGCTCGCTCCTGCCGGTGCCCAACATCGGGCTGACGGGACGCGGCGACGACGAGTTCATCGCCGCGGTGGCCCGCGAGATCGGGGCGGGCCGGGTCGCGATGATCCTGCACCCGAAGAACATCACCGAACACGACCTGCCCGCCATGTACGCCGCCGGCTCCCGGCTGGTCCGCATCATCCTGCCGTCCAAGGGGTACGAGCGCGGCCTGGAGTACATACGCCAGGCCAAGGACATCGGCTTCGAGGTCGGGGTCAACTTCGCCCGGATCAGCCAGTGGGAAGGCCGCGACGTGGTCGAGGTCGCCACCGCCGCCACCGACGCGGGGGCCGACGTCGTCTACCTCGCGGACTCCAACGGCAGCCTCTCTCCCCTGGACACCACCGACCTCACCACCCTGACCAAGTCGGTCACCGGCGGCCCGGTCGGCCTGCACGCCCACAACAACCTGGGGCTCGCCCTGTCCAACGCCATCAGCGCGGTGGCCGCGGGCGCGACCTGGATGGACTCCTCGATCCAGGGCATGGGCAAGGGCCCGGGCAACCTCATCGCCGAGCAGTGGCTCGCACACCTCGACCGCACCGACAGCGAGGCCGCCGCCCGGCTCCACCTCGGTCCCGCCCTGGAACTGGCGGACCTGCTCCTCTCCGCCATCCCCGAGGGGACCCCCTCCCTGCCGCTGCCCGACCTGGTCCTGGGCCGCTACGACCTCCCGGTCGAGCGCCGCAAGGACCTGCTGAGCGGCAGCCACCGCGAGGGCATCGCCACCGCACGCGCGCTCGCCACCGTCCGGTGACGCACACCGCAACCGCTGTTCCCGCGGCGGTCTTCGGACCGAAGGCCGCCGCGGGTCTGGCCAACCCGGCACACGCACTGGTGTTTGGACCGGTGACCCCCCGCTGGGACGGAGGAGCGTTCTTCGCCCCCGTCACCCAGGTCCTCGCCGACGCCGGCCTGCGGGTGACCGTCGTCGACACCCTCGCGCTGCGCGAGGAGGGCGACGACTCGATGGACCACCTCGTCGCCCGCTGGCGCGCACTCCTCCCCAGTTACGGCCCCATCGACCTGATCTGCGGAAACGCCCTCGGCGGTGCGGTCGCCCAGGCCCTGCTCCCCGACGTCGGCCCCGCCGCGGCCGCACTGCTCGTCTCGGGACCCGCCCGCACGGACGGGCTCCTGGAGTCCCGGCTCACCGACATCGCCGATCTGGCCGCCGACGGCCGCTCCGACTACGCACTCGCCCTCCTCGACCGGCGCGTGAGGCCCTACGGCCACGGCCCCGCCGCAGGCACCGCCGCCCCCGCACCGCACGACCCCCACGCCGGAAGCCGACTGGCCGAGGGCATGCGCCTGCTGTGCGGCACCGACGTCACGGCCGCGGTGCGGGCCCACTCCGGGCCGCTGCTGCAGATCGTCGGCAGCCACTCCCAGCTCGTCACCCAGCGCCACACCGCCGCCGCACCCCACCACCGGGTGCACATCATCGCGGGGGCCGGCATGCGCCCCCACTTCGAACGCACCGCAGAGGTGTCCGCCCTCGTCGGCACCTTCCTGCGCGAGAAGGGACTCACATGAAGAGCGTCGCGGTCCTCCCCGGCGACGGCATCGGACCGGAGGTCACCTCCGCCGCCCTCGACGCCGTGGACAGGCTCAACCTCCCCCTCGACCTCCGCTTCGGCGACATCGGCTGGGAGTGCTGGCGTGAGGAGGGCAACCCCGTCCCGCAGCGCACCTGGAAACTGCTGGAGGAGACCGACACCTGCCTCCTCGGCGCCATCACCAGCAAGCCACTGCGCGAGGCCGAGGCCGAACTGCCCCCCGGACTGCGCGGAACCGGCCTCACCTTCGTCTCTCCGGTCATCCAGCTGCGCCAGCGGCTGAACCTGTACGCCAACATCCGCCCGGTCACCGACCTGGTGGACGGGCGCTTCGACTTCACGGTGATCCGGGAGAACACCGAGGGCCTCTACGCGGGCTTCGACTTCCACGGACTGGACGACGCACTGTGGAACGCCGTCCGCGACCACCCCAACGCCCAGGCATCCGGTGCCGCCGCCACCAGCGTCACCCTGCGCCTCCAGACCGAGTTCGGCATGGACCGGCTGCTGCGCCACGGATTCGCCTACGCTCGCTCGCACGGCCACCAGCGGCTCACCCTGGTCGACAAGCCCAACGTCCTGCGCCACAGCAGCAACCATCTGCGTGAGCGGCTCGAACTGATCGCGCAGGATCATCCCGACATCGAGACCGAGATCCTCAACGTCGACGCGGTCGCCCTGTGGATGGTCCGCAGACCGGAACGGTTCGGCGTGCTGGTCGCCGAGAACATGTTCGGAGACATCCTGTCCGACCTCGGCGCGGGTGTCATGGGCGGACTCGGCCTCGCTCCCAGCGGCAACATCGGCGACCGCGGCAGCTACTTCGAACCGGTGCACGGCAGCGCCCCGGGCATGGCCGGCCAGGATCGCGCGAACCCCATGGCCATGCTCCTCGCCGTGGCCCAGATGCTCGACCACCTGGACCTGGCCGTACCCGGCGAGGAGATCAGGGCAGCGGTGCGGACGGTGGTGGCGCGCCGGACGACCGTCACCTACGACATGGGCGGAACGAGCGGCACCCAGGAGGTCGCACGGGCCGTGGCCGGGGAAATCGCCCCCGCCGGAGGCGAGGCGCAGACCACCGCTCCACGGACCGGCCAGGCGCCCTCGGACGAGGTGGTCGACCGGCTCGCCCGCCTCGACACCGCGTCCGTCTCCGACGCGCTGGACAGCCTCGGAGTCGGCGGGGTCCTCTCCGGCATCGCCCCGAGGGTGCCGGGGACCCGGGCCGCGGGCCGGGCGTTCACCGTCACGTACCAGCCCGTCGACGACACGGGGGAGGGCTTCCGCAACGCGGCCAACTACCTCGACGACGTGCCCGAGGGCTCGTTCGTCGTGGTCGACAACGCGGGCAGCACGACCTGCACCAACTGGGGCTCGCTCCTGACGGGCCTGGCGCAGCGCCGCGGGGTGCGCGGCACCGCCCTGCACGGGTCGGCCCGGGACATCGCGGAGATCCGCGCCGCCGGCTACCCGCTCTACAGCACCGGCGCCACGATGGTCAGCGGGAAGAACCGGGTGGAACTCGCGGCGACCGGGCGGGACGTCACCGTGGGCGGCGTCACCGTGCGGCCCGGCGACATCGTGGTCGCCGACGACAACGGGGTGCTGGTGGTGCCCGACGCGTACGCCGCGGAGGTCGCCGAACGCGCGGAGGGCGTGGAACGGACCGAGGGCGCCATCGGCGCCGCGGTCGCGGCAGGCCTCCGCCTCGACGAGGCCCGCCTCCGGTACGGCTACGCCAAGCCGTGGGACGGCGGCAGGCAGCCCTCCCATGCGTGAGAGGGCCCCCGTGCGTGGGACGGCCCTGGGCGAGATGGCCGCGCACGCGCTGGTAGACGTCCACTACCACGCGGGCCCCGACCTCTACGACCGACGGCTCACCTCGGCCGCCGCCGGCCGGGCGTACGCGAAGGTGGGCGGCTGGGTCGTGCTGAAGAGCCATCTCACCTCGACGGCGGCCCGCGCCTGGGAAGCCCGGCAGGAGGGGCTGCCCGTCTCCGGCACACTCGTCCTCAACGAACTGGCCGGCGGTATCCGCCCGGCCGCCGTCGAACAGGCGGTGTACGCACACGGCCCGGACACCCCCGCCCGCCTGGTCGTCCACCTGCCGACGCTGGCCGGACCCGCGCACACCTCCACGCTGCGGCGCACCTCGTTCCACCCGCTGCTCGACGTCGACCGGTGGCGGGCCGACGGCGTCCTCGCTCCCGACGGGCGGCTGCGCCAGGACGTGGGCGAGGTACTCCGCGCGGCCCGCGACCTGCCCGTCGTGCTGGCGACGGGCCACTGCGACCGGGAGGCCGCGCTGCGCGTCGTGGACGAGGCCGTGCGGCTCGGCGTACCCCGCCTCCTCCTCACCCACGCGACCCACCCCATGTCGGGCTTCACCCCCGCCGACCTGGCCGGCCTCTCCTCCGTACCGGGTCTCCACGTCGAAGTCACCGCGCTGACGCTGCTGCTGGGGCACCACGACGCCGGCCACCTCGGCGACGTCGTGCGCGCCCATCCCCGCGTGGTGTTCAGCTCCGACCTCGGGCAGCCCGACCAGCCGGACGTCGAGGAATGGCTGGACCTGCGCACGCGGTGGTTCCACGACGCGGGCCTGACGGCCCAGGAGATCGAGGACATCACCCGGTCCAACCCCGCGAACCTGCTGACGCCGTGAACCGGACCTTCACCACTCCCCACCCAGGAGCAGACATGAACGCCCGTACACCGCACGTCTCGCACGCCGCCGTGCACGCGGACATCCAGCATCTCGCCCGACTGCTGGACGAGACCCTCGTCCGCCAGGAAGGAGCGGACCTGCTCGAACTGGTCGAGAAGGTCCGCCGGCTGGCCCGCGAGGACGGCGAGTCCGCCGACGCCCTGCTGCGCGGAACCGAACTGCGGACCGCGGCCAAACTGGTCCGCGCCTTCTCCACCTACTTCCACCTGGCCAACGTCACCGAGCAGGTGCACCGGAGCCGCGAGCTGCGCACCGCCCGCGAAGGGGCGAGCGCCGCCCTCGCCCGGGTCGTGCGGCAGGCAGCGCAGGAGTCGCCGGAGGGCCTGGCCCGCGCCGTCGAACACCTCAATGTCCGGCCGGTGTTCACGGCCCACCCCACCGAGGCCGCCCGCCGTTCGGTGCTGAACAAGCTCCGCCGCATCGCCGCCCTGCTGGAGACGCCCGTCATCGAGGCCGACCGCCGCCGCCACGATCTGCGGCTCGCGGAGAACATCGACCTCATCTGGCAGACCGACGAGCTGCGCGTCGTCCGCCCCGAGCCGGCCGACGAAGCCCGCAACGCCATCTACTACCTCGACGAGCTTCACACCGGCGCGGTCGGCGACGTCCTGGAGGACCTCTCGGCCGAACTGGAGGGGGTCGGCATCGCGTTGCCGGACGGAGCCCGTCCGCTGACCTTCGGCACCTGGATCGGCGGCGACCGCGACGGCAACCCCAACGTGACGCCCGCCGTCACCTGGGACGTGCTGATCCTGCAGCACGAGCACGGCATCACCGACGCCCTCGAACTCGTCGACCAGCTGCGCGGCTTCCTGTCCCACTCCGTCCGCTACACGGGCGCGACCGAAGAGCTGCTCGAATCCCTCCAGGCCGACCTGGAGCGCCTCCCGGAGATCAGCCCGCGCTACAAGCGGCTGAACGCCGAGGAGCCGTACCGGCTCAAGGCCACCTGCATCCGCCAGAAGCTCGTCAACACCCGCGAGCGCCTCGCCAAGGGCACCGGGCACCGTCCCGGCTGCGACTACCTCGGCACCTCCGAGCTCCTCGCCGACCTCACCCTCGTCCAGACCTCGCTGCGCGAGCACCGCGGCGGGCTCTTCGCCGACGGCCGGATGGACCGCACCATCCGTACGCTGGGCGCCTTCGGCCTCCAGCTCGCCACCATGGACGTACGCGAGCACGCCGACGCCCACCACCACACCCTCGGCCAGCTCTTCGACCGGCTCGGCGAGGAGTCCTGGCGCTACAGCGACATGCCGCGCGACTACCGGCAGCGTCTGCTGGCGAAGGAACTCGTCTCCCGCCGACTGCTGGGTCCGGCGCCGCTGGACGCCGGTGGGGCGAAGACCCTCGGCGTGTTCCACACGATCAGGGAGGCGTTCGAGCGGTTCGGTCCCGAGGTCATCGAGTCGTACATCATCTCGATGTGCCAGGGCGCCGACGACGTGTTCGCGGCCGCCGTCCTCGCCCGCGAGGCGGGTCTGCTGGACCTGCACGCCGGGTGGGCGAAGATCGGCATCGTGCCGCTGCTGGAGACCACGGACGAGCTGCGCGCCGCCGACGTCATCCTCGACGAGATGCTCGCCGACCCCTCCTACCGGCGTCTGGTCTCGCTGCGCGGTGACGTCCAGGAGGTCATGCTCGGGTACTCCGACTCCTCCAAGTTCGGCGGGATCACCACCTCCCAGTGGGAGATCCACCGCGCCCAGCGCCGGCTGCGCGACGTCGCCCACCGCTACGGCGTACGCCTGCGTCTCTTCCACGGCCGCGGCGGCACCGTGGGCCGCGGTGGCGGCCCCTCGCACGACGCGATCCTCGCCCAGCCCTGGGGAACCCTGGAGGGCGAGATCAAGGTGACCGAGCAGGGCGAGGTCATCTCCGACAAGTACCTGATCCCGGCGCTGGCCCGCGAGAACCTCGAACTCACCGTCGCGGCCACCCTGCAGGCCTCCGCCCTGCACACCGCGCCGCGCCAGTCCGACGAGGCGCTGGCCCGCTGGGACGCGGCGATGGACACCGTCTCCGACGCCGCCCACTCCGCGTACCGCCGGCTGGTCGAGGACCCGGACCTGCCCGCGTACTTCCTCTCCTCCACCCCGGTCGACCAGCTCGCCGAGCTGCACCTGGGCTCGCGCCCCTCGCGCCGCCCCGACTCGGGTCTCGGCCTCGACGGACTGCGCGCCATCCCGTGGGTGTTCGGCTGGACCCAGTCCCGCCAGATCGTCCCCGGCTGGTTCGGTGTCGGCTCCGGCCTCAAGGCGCTGCGCGAAGCCGGTCTGGACACGGTCCTGGACGAGATGCACGGCCAGTGGCACTTCTTCCAGAACTTCCTGTCCAACGTCGAGATGACGCTGGCCAAGACGGACCTGCGGATCGCCCGTCACTACGTCGACACCCTGGTGCCGGACGAGCTGAAGCACGTCTTCGACGTCATCGAGGCCGAGCACGCCCTGACCGTCCAGGAGGTCCTGCGGATCACCGGGAACACCGAGCTCCTCGGTACCAGCCCGGTCCTCCAGCAGACCTTCGCCATCCGTGACGCCTACCTGGACCCGATCTCCTACCTCCAGGTCGCCCTCCTCAAGCGCCAGCGCGACGCGGCGGCGGCCGGCGAGGAAGCCGACCCGCTCCTCGCCCGCGCCCTCCTCCTCACCGTCAACGGTGTCGCCGCGGGCCTCCGCAACACCGGCTGATGCCCACCCCACCCGATGCCCCCGTCCGGCCCCTCGGCCGGACGGGGGGCGAAGGAGCCCGGCCATGACAGACCGCACATCCGTCTCCTCCCGGCCTTCCCGCCGCCGAGTACTGCGCACCGCGCTCGTCTCCGGCGCCGCACTCTCCGTCCCGCTCGCGGGCGCCCTGCCGGGGCCGGCATCCGCCGCGGACGCCCGGCCCCGCACCGGCGACGCCCCGCCCCGCACCGGCCGCCTCGGGGACCAGTCGGCCGTACGCACCCTCACGGTGGGCGACGTCCGCCTCACCTACGTCGTCGACGCGGCGATGGAACTGGACCCCGTGGGCTTCCTTCCCGCGGTCCCCGCCCTGTACTGGAAGGAGAACCCGGAGGCACTCGCCCCCTCCGGACGGATCGCCGCCTCGGCCGGCGGTGTCCTCGTGGAGCGGGGCGGCCGCCGGCTGCTGATCGACGTCGGGCTGGGCAGCAACGTGCTGGCGCCCTCGCTCGGTGTCTCCCGGGGCGGAGCGCTGCTGCGGACCCTTCGGGCGCTGCGGGTGGCACCGGAGTCCATCGACACGGTGGCCTTCACCCACCTGCACACGGACCACACCGGTCTCGGCTTCGTCCAGGGGCGCGACGGGCGGATGCGCAAGGCGTTCCCCCGCGCCGACTACCTCGTGGCGGACGCCGAGTGGGAGCCGTTCTGGAACGGTGAGGTGGAGGTCGGGGCGCCGTCCTGGGAAGGGTTCATGGTGCCCATGGCCCGTGTGCTGCGGCGGTTCGACGACGGTGCCGAGGTGTGGCCCGGCGTCACCGCGGTGATCACCCCCGGCCACAGCCCGGGGCACACGACGTACGTCATCTCGGCCGGCGGCGGACGGCGCGTCCTGGTGTTCGGCGACGCCTTCCACACACCGGCCCAGATCGCCCACCCCGAGTGGCCGTCCGGGCCGGACACGGACGTAGACGGCGTCCTGAAGGCCCGTTCGACCCTGCTGGGGCTGCTCGGTACGCCGCGCACGTACGGGTTCGCGTTCCACTTCGGCGACCAGGCCTTCGGCAGGGTCGCCCCGGCCGGCGACGGGAGCCACCGGTGGCGGCCGGTGCCCGCACGGGCCCTGCTGCCCGCCCCGATCCGCCTGCCCTGACCGTCCCGGGCGGCCCGTCGGCGCGGGCCGTCCGGGAACGGGCCGGGTTCCGCCGCACACGGAGCGGCGGAACCCGGCCCGGCTTTTCGGCCGGACCGTTTCGTCAGCCGGCTACTGCGCGCACTTCGCCTGGTCGGCCGTGGACTTGGTCACCTCCGGCGGCTTCGTGGGAGCGGTGAGGGAGACCCCCGCACCCTTGAAGTCCTTGCCGAGAGTGAGGGTCATGGCGGGCAGCCCCTGCGCGTTCTCGACGCTTTTCCCCGGCTTCATCGCCGATCCGGACAGGCCCATCAGCGCGGCGAGCTTGCGGGCCTGGTCCGCCTGGTCGGGGGCGTACTCCAGCGTCGTCTTCGCGAGTTTCTCCGGGGCGTTGGCCCCGTTCTCGGACTTGGTCACGCCCACCTCGTTCTGGAGCCACTCCACGGTCTTCCCGGCGGAGCCGCCCTCGGCGCCGCCGTTGAGGACCCGTACCCGCACGTCGCCCGCGGCGGACTGGGTGCCCTTGAGGCGGGCGGCGACCGAGGCGGCCTCTTCCTTCTTCTTCTGCTTCACCTCGGTGAGGGAGACGTCGTCGGCGATGGCCTGGAAGACCGGAGGCGCGGCCGCCTCGTTGAGGATCACCGTCACCGGGGGGTGCTCATCCGGGTTGTCGAGCACCGGCACCGTGGTGAAGGCGATGTTCTTCGTCGGGACCTTCTTCAGCTCCAGCGCCATGTCCTTGAGCGTGCTGGGCTTGCCGATGCCGGTGTCCACGGTCAGTGCCTCGGTGGTGGCTTCCGCGAGCTTCACCAGCTTGGTGGGGCTGGTGAGCGTGTCGCTGGAGGACATCTTCCGCATCAGCGAGCCGAGGAACTGCTGCTGCACCCCGATGCGGTCGAGGTCGCCCTTGTTGCCGAAGCTGTGCCGGGTGCGGAGGAAGGCCAGCGCCTGCTCGCCCTGGATGGTGTGCGTCCCCTTGCCGAGTTTCAGGTGCGAGTCGGGGTCGTCGACGTCCTTGGCGAGGCACACGTCGACCCCTTCGACCGCGGTCGTCAGCGTCTTCACCGCGTTGAAGTCGGCCATCATGAAGTGGTCCACCGTGATGCCGGTGGTCTCCTTGACCGTACGCATGGTGCAGCCCGGGTCTCGGCCGTCCTGGCCGAGACTGGTGTTGAAGCGGACGTGCTGCGTCCCCGGCACGATCTTCTCGGTGCCGTCCTTCTGCTTGGTCGGGCAGTCGGGCACGTCGACGATGAGGTCGCGCGGGATGCTCAGCGCCGTCGCGTTCGTCCGGTCCTCGGAGACGTGCAGCAGGATGTTGGTGTCGGCGTGGCCGACGCTGCCGCTGTCGCCGTAACCCTCGTTGCCGGCGCCGGTCCGCTTGTCGGTGCCGATGATCAGTATGTTGAAGGCCTTGTCCTTGCTGAAGCCGGCGGCCCCGGCGTCGCCCACGTCCGTGGTCGTGACGTTGCCCTCCAGGTGCTTGAGGTAGGCGTACCCGGCGGCGGAGACGGCCACCAGGACGAGCGCCATCGTGCCGCCGGTCCAGAGCAGAACGCGCTTGGTCCTCGGCTTCCGCTTGTTCCGCGCCCCCCGGCGCCCGGGCGGCTCGTCGGGAGCTCCCCGGCGCCTGCGGGGCGCCGGAAGACCGGCGGGCGACTCCGTACGGCCCGGAGCCCGGGTGTCCCGCTCCGGCCCGGCCTGTGTCCGGCCGGAGCCGCCGCCCCCACCCCGGACCGGCCCCCGCGGGCTCGGAACACCCGTTCTGCCCGGTTGCGGTGCGGAAGGGGTCAGTCGCAGTTCGTATTCGCCGGTGCTCGGGTTGAGCACCCACTGGTCTGCGGGGTCGATGTCGTCCGCCCGCCCACGGCCTTGCGCGTCCACGGTTGTCCGAATCCTCCGTCGGGGCCACGCGGCGCCTTCCCCCTGAAGACGCTCGGGTCTCGTACAAGGTGTCACCAGACACATGACTTCGGGATTGCCCCCGTGGCCGGTGCACCGGATCGCTCACCCTATCCGCCTGGATCGGCGCGGGGCCAAGACGGGCAAACTCTTGACGCCCCCGTATCAGGGCAATTCGCGTGAAAGTGCCCGATGAGCGCTCGTCGCCTTGGCCATTGCCCTACTGAGAGCACCGATTTCGAACGAAGGCCCTGGCCCCGCACGGCACCGCCCGATCGCGTCCCGCCGGGATGCGGACCGGCGGCGGGGCGTGCAGCGTGGGGGAGTGGTGCAGTCGAGGAGTGTGCAGTGGATCCCCGCCATCGTCATCGTGCTGGCGGTCGTCGTCGACCTGATCACCCCGCAGGACGTGACCTCGGCCCCCCTGCTCATCGCCGCACCGGTCTTCGCGGGCCCCCTGCTGCGGCCCCGGGGAATCATCCTGACCGGGCTCGTCTCGATGGCCGTGCACGCGGTCCTCGCCCGCGTCGACGGCACCTTCGGCTGGCGCCGGGGAGTGGCGAACCAGCTCACCCTGCTGGCCGTGACCGTACTGGCGCTCTTCATCAACCGGAGGCTGGACCGACAGTACGCCCACACCGTGCGCGCCAGGCAGGTCGCGTTCGTGGCCCAGCGCGCGGTCCTGCCCGACCCGCCCGAGCGGATCGGGTCCCTGCGGGTCGCGGCACGCTACGTACCCGCCGAGGACGAGGCGCTCATCGGAGGCGACCTCTACGTCGTCCAGCACACCCCGCACGGCATCCGCGCACTCATCGGCGACGTTCGGGGCAAGGGCCTCGGCGCGGTCAGCGCCGTCTGTTCCGACCTCGGCGCCTTCCGGTACGCCGCCGACGAGGCGGAGGACCTCGCCGCCCTGGCCCACGCCATGGAACGGGCCCTCACCCGGGAGGGCGACCGCCGAGGCGGACTGGAACGGGCCGAGGGGTTCACGACGGGCCTGCTCGCCGAATTCGCCCTCGACCTCTCCTCCGTACGCCTCGTCAACCGGGGACATCCACCGCCGGTACTGCTCGACGTGCAGGGCACCGCCACACTGCTCGAACCCTCCGAGGAAGCACCTCCACTGGGCATCGGAGCGATCCAGGACTGGACCGCTCCCATCGACACCTTCGATTTCCCGCCGGGCGCCACCCTCGTCCTCTACACCGACGGCGTCAGCGAGTCCCGGGACAGCACCGGCACCTTCTACGACGCCACCCAGCGACTGCCCGTCCTCGCCAGACGCCGCATCGCCCTGGGCGACCCCGTCGCCCCAGGACAGATCCTCGACGCGCTGATCCGCGACGTCCGCCGCCACACCGGCGACCGGCCGCAGGACGACCAGGCCCTGCTCGCCCTGTACCGGCCCCCGGAGGCAACTTTTCGGTGGTAACCGGTTTCGGTCCCCGGCTGTCGGTCACCCGAGAACCGGAGACGAAAACACGCAACCGGCCACCGGAAGTGGGAACCATGGAGAACTGGCGCACACGAGCGGCCTGCCGCGAGGAGGACCCGGACCTTTTCTTCCCGATCGGGAGCACCGGGCCCGCACTCGTCCAGACCGAGGACGCCAAGGCGGTCTGCCGCACCTGCCCCGTACGGGAGCAGTGTCTGCGATGGGCTCTCGACAACAACCAGGACGCGGGGGTGTGGGGCGGCCTCGCGGAGGACGAACGGCGTGCGCTCAAGCGCCGCGACCGCCGCAAGGCCGGGCAGCGCGGCTGAGGAGCGGGCCGAGGGGACGGTCCGAGGACCCGGCTGTTACCGTCCGGATGCCGTGCGCGGCCCCCGGGCGGGTACACGATGAGCCATGGACCTCACCGCTTGGCTCGTCATCGGCGCCGTCGCCGCGCTGCTCACCATGGGTGTCGCCGCCGTCCTGCTGGTGCGCGTCGTACGTGCCCGCAAACTCCTCACCGACGCGGGGATTCCGCTCCGGTCCAAAGCCCTGTTCTGGGCCGCGGTGATCTACACGATCTCACCGGTCGACCTCATCCCCGACCCCGTCTACCTCGACGACATCGGCTTCCTCCTCGTCGCCCTCCGCTCCCTGCACTCGGCCGCGAGCGCGGCCGGCGTCGGGGTACGGGCGAGCCGTGCCGGACGGCGGAGCCCCGAGAAGACGCTGCCGAGGGCGACGCCCGACGGCGGCTGAGCGGTACGGGCGGAGTCGGCAGGGGGCAGGCCCGGGGCGGTCGGATCCGCGGATCCGCGAGCGGATTCGTGAAGGCTCGGAGGGCGGCAACCTTTGTGCGGCCGGGGGCGACTGACCTGTGCAACCCGTCACCCGCCCCCGGCCGAAAGTGCGAACCGTGAACCCCACATCCGCTTCAGCCCGTTCCCCCCACTCACGAGGCAGGCGTCGCCGGACCGCCCGGACCCGCGCGCTGATCAGCTCGCTGGCCGCCGGACTCCTCGCCGCCGCCGGCCTCGTCGCCGCGGGCCAGACCTCGCACGCCGCGACCCTGCGGCAGGCCGAGGCACTGGACCGGGGCGTCGTCAGCGTGCACACCGACACCGGCAACCTCATCAGCTGGCGCTGGCTCGGCACGGACCCCGACGCCGTCGCGTTCAACGTCTACCGGGCCGGCACCAAGGTCAACGCCTCGCCCATCACCGGCTCGACCAACTACTTCCACGCCGGCGCACCCGCCACCGCGGACTACACCGTCCGCGCCGTGGTCGGCGGCGTCGAACAGGCCGACTCCGTCCACGCCATCCAGTTCCGCACCGGATACAAGGACGTGCCGATCAGCCCGCCCGCCGGCGGCACCACTCCGGACGGCGTCGCCTACACCTACGAGGCCAACGACGCCTCCGTCGGCGACCTGGACGGCGACGGAGCCCTCGACTTCGTCCTCAAGTGGCAGCCCACCAACGCCAAGGACAACTCGCAGTCCGGCTACACCGGCAACACCATCGTCGACGGCATCAAACTCGACGGAACCCGGCTCTGGCGCGTCGACCTCGGCCGCAACATCCGCTCCGGCGCGCACTACACGCAGTTCCAGGTGTACGACTACGACGGCGACGGCGAGGCCGAGGTCGCCATGAAGACCTCGGACGGCACCGTCGACGGCAAAGGAACCACCATCGGCAGCGCCTCCGCCGACTACCGCAACTCCTCCGGGTACGTCCTCACCGGACCCGAGTACCTGACCATGTTCAACGGCCGTACGGGCGCCGCCATGGGCTCGGTCGACTACGTCCCCGCGCGCGGCACCGTCTCCTCGTGGGGCGACTCGTACGGCAACCGGGTCGACCGCTTCCTCGCCGGAACCGCCTACCTCGACGGCTCCCGGCCCTCCCTGATCATGGCGCGCGGCTACTACACGCGTACCGTCATCGCCGCCTGGGACTGGCGGGGCGGCGCCTTCACCCGGCGGTGGACGTTCGACACCAACAGTTCCACCAACACCGGCCGGGGCTACGACGGCCAGGGCAACCACCAGCTGTCCGTCGCCGACGTCGACGCGGACGGCAAGGACGAGATCGTGTACGGCGCCATGGCCGTGGACGACAACGGCGCCTCCCTCTGGACCACCAAGAACGGCCACGGCGACGCCCAGCACGTCGGCGACCTCGACCCCTCCCGCGCGGGTCTGGAGGAGTTCAAGGTGGACGAGGACAGCTCGAAACCCTCGTCCTGGATGGCCGACGCGCGCACCGGACAGATCCTCTGGTCGACCCCGTCCAACGGTGACAACGGCCGTGGCGTCTCCGGCGACATCTGGTCCGGCAGCCCCGGCGCCGAGTCCTGGTCCTCGGCCGCGGACGGTGTACGCAGCCCCTCCGGCGCCGTGGTCGCCTCCCGCAAACCGTCCAGCACCAACTTCCTGACCTGGTGGGACGGCGACACCACCCGCGAACTGCTCGACTCCACCCACATCGACAAGTACGGCACCTCGTCCGACACCCGGCTGCTCACCGGCGACTCCGTACACGCCAACAACGGTACGAAGGCCACCCCCGCGATCTCCGGAGACCTATTCGGGGACTGGCGCGAGGAGGTCGTCTGGCCGACGACGAACAACACCGCCCTGCGCATCTACTCCACGCCGTACGAGACCACCACCCGGATCACCACGCTGCTCCACGACACCCAGTACCGCACCGCGCTTGCGTGGCAGAACACCGCCTACAATCAGCCGCCGCACCCGAGCTTCGCCATCGGCAACGGGATGCCGACGCCGCCGCGGCCGGCCATCACGACGCCGTAGGACACCTCGGCGGGGAGGCGGTCGGAGTCATCGACTCCGACCGCCACTTCCCTGCCGGACAAGTGCCTGGGGAGCATCCGGGGAGATCCATCACGGAGCGAGCACCTGGCCCCCTCGTCCCCTCGGCTATGCGGGCATGGGATCAACCTTGGAACACGACGGCCCATTCATTCGGGAAGACGGCCGGGTCTTCATGGCCGAGGGTGAGGCGGACGGCTTTGGCAGCACGCCTTCAGGGGCGCCAGGTCACGAGGTAGTCCGGGTGCCCGGAGTAGGGCAGCGCCAGGTGGCTCGCGGCCAGCAGCACCGCGGAGCGCTCCGCGGCGGCCGAGTAGCGGTTGGCCGAGTCCGGCAGCGCGAAGCTCGCCTCCGGCTCCTCGTACCTCCTCAGAAGCTCTCGCACCGCCTCGATCTCCCGCAGGGTGTGCGCCGGGTCGTGCAGTGCGATGTGCTCGGCGCGTGCGGCGTCCTCGTCGGAACCGCCGATTTCGGGCCCGGTCGTCGCGAGGGGCGGGACGTCGTCCGCGAAGGCGTCCGTCACGGCGTACACCCCTGTGCCCAGTGCCTGCCACGACGGGGCAGTGCGCCCTCCGCTCGCCGCGAGCGCCGCCGCCTCGCGCTCGGCGAGTCGGGCGAGGAGGAAGGCCACCAGGGCGTCAGACATGGCTCGGGTCCTCGCTGTGGCTGCGGTGGGCGACTTGCATGCGGGTGAGCTTCCGGTAGTCGCTCGACGGACGGTTCATGGTCGCAGTATGCCCTCGGGGTGCCAGGGAGGACGCCCGCGGTCGTCGGTGGGCCGTCGTGGGACGCCGGTACGCCATGCGCTCACTTGTCCGGCAGGTCTGCTTGGGAGGGGCGTTCGATCCGCCCCGTGGACAACGCCAGGAATTCGCTGTGCCGTTCGGGCCCCAGGTGGAAGCGCGCCGGCCCGACGAACTCCTCGGGGCCGTCCGGTGTCTGGCCGGTCTCCTCCCGCAGTTCGCGCCAGGCCGCAGCGCGCCGTGTCCCGCCCGGCTCGATCATGCCGCCCGGCAGCTTCCAGGACCGCCGGTACCTGTCGTGGACGAGCAGCACCCGGCTGCCGAACCAGAGTGCCAACAGCGCCGCGGGCATAGGCCGGTGAGCCGTGGTGAGGATGTCCTCGGGGCCGTATGCGAAGGAGACCAGGGCCTGGCCGGTGGCCTCGGCGGCGAGCGGGTCCCGGGCGGGTCCGTCGCCCTCGGGTGCGCTCGGGGCGCTGTCGGGCACGGGGCGAGGATGCCCGCCCGTTCCGCCGCTCACGCGCCCGGTGGTTTCCGGGCTTTCCCGGGACGGGGGAACGGGGTGTACGCCCTCAGCGGCCGATCGTCGCCACGACGACCTTCCCGCCGCCCTCCCTGCTCCGCACCTGCACGTCGTGGGCGAGGCGCCGGATCATGGGCCAGCCGAAGCCTCCGGTCCGGCCCGTGAGGTCGGGCGTACGGTCCTGGGGGTGGGCGGAGCTGGGGTCGGACACCCGGATCTGCAGGACCCTGCGGTCCGCGGCGAACCGGAGCGCTGTCACACCCCCGGCGTGGCGGATCGCGTTGGTCACCAGCTCCGACACCAGCAGGAGCAGGTTCTGGACCGTATCGGCGCGGGGCGGTGGATCGAGCCGTTCGAGAAAGGCGGCGATGGCGTCCCGGGCTTCGGCGGCGCGTTGCGGGCGGCAGACGAATTCGAGCCGTGAGTCGGTCGATCCATGGGATGGGGAGTCTTTGGTCAGAACCTGTTGGTGCATGTGAATTACCCCGTCAAGAGAATTCCGTGGTCCGTCTTCGCGTACCCAGGACGAAACGGTTCAAGGGGGCGTTCCCGTTGATCGGTTGCGGAGAGTGTGCGGAAATGTGCGGGGCGCGTGAAGCCGCTCGGAGTGCATGGGGTGATCGGCCGCAGGGAGCGCATCGTGCCTGCTCGCGATGGTGGCGATGGAGTCGGATGGTGGACTGCGGGAAATCCTTCGAATGAGGAGGTGTGCTCTTCCGAGGCGCGGGCACATGAGTGGTCGGAGGTAATAATCATGGTCCCGCTTCTTCTTGTTCTGCTTCTTGCGCTCATTCTCTTCGGTGCCGGATTCGCGCTGAACATTCTGTGGTGGATCGCCGTGATCGTGCTGGTGGTGTGGCTGCTGGGCTTTGTCGTGCGCCCGGCTTCCGGCAGCCGGAAGGGACGCTGGTACCGCTGGTGAGGAATCCGGTCCCGTATGTATTGACGGGGTGGATTCCTGGCCCACTACCGGTCCGTGGGCGGCCCCGGTGACATGACGTCACCGGGGCCGCCCACGTTCCGTGTCCGGCGTCGGCCGATCGCGGCATCCGTGATCTCACGGGGGAGGGGTGAGCAGTTCCGAGAGGTGCGCGGCGAAGTCGGTGACGCGGTCGCGCTCCGGTCCGTCGCGGGCGACGCGGTAGCCGTGGCGGATTCCCCGGTAAGTGGCGGTGACCGCGTGCCACTGGGCCCAGCGGCGGGTGCGTTCGCGATCGAGCTCCGCCGCCTCCGTGTAGATGTCCAGTGCGCGGTCCACCGCCCGGCCGAAGTCGTCCGACCCGAGGAGGGCGAAGGCCCTCGACTTCAGGAAGGTCCCCGCGTCGTAGGCGGGATCGCCGGCGTACCCCTTGGGGTCGACCGCGAGCCACGGCTCGCGGTCTGCGCGCAGGATGTTCCTGCCGTGCAGATCGCCGTGGACGACCGTGTCCGGCTGGCACCGGCCGAACTCCCGGACGGTCGCCCGTGCGTGATCCCCCACCCGGCCCGGCACCGCGTCCGGCATCAGTTCGGCGTGGGTGCGCAGCTCCTCCTCCCAACGGTCCGCCCGTTCTCGCAGCCGGGGCAGACCGGCCGGAGCGGGAACGGCGAGCCTGCGGCTGAGGGCGCCGGCGACGGCCGCGACCGTGTCGCCCGACTCCGACTCCGCCAGGGTGGACTTCCCCACCCGTTCGAGGAGCATGGCGAACCGCTCGTCGTCCCGTTCGTGGAGCAGCACGGCACCGCGACCGCGCCATGCCGCGAGGCCGTCGGGTTCGTGGACGTTGCCCGGGTGGGGGAAGGACACCTTGATCACGGCCGCCCCCTCGGACCGCCGCCGGACCGGCACGACGACTCCGACGCCGCCGTGCGTGATCGGTCCGTCCGGGACGCAGCTCCACCGGTCGAGCAATCCGTCGACCAGTAAGGGGAGTCTGTCGAGCCAGGCTCTCCCGTGTGCGCCTTCGCGTCCGACGGTGGTTCGGGCGAAGGCCTCCGGGATCTCGATCATCCTTCGAGGGTAGGTGGGTCTCGCGCGTTGCCGGCGGACTTCGCGGAGGTGCGGTCGGACGGGCGCAGGCGGGTCGGTCTGCGGTTGCCGGACGGGTGTCGCCGACGGCTCCGAAACCTTGCGAGGATGAACGGAAAGGCGTCCCCCGGTGCGGTGGGGCCTCCATTTCCCGCACGTCGCCGCAGTGTCAACTCACGTGCTTCAAGGGATGTTTGGGCAGGTGGGGCGTGGTCCGTGGTGTCCCGCTCGCCCGGATCCGCCGAAGCCGTCGACCGATCTCTGCTGCATCTATTGACGGTCCAGGGGCCTCCTCCTACGGTATGCGCCGGGAGAGCGCTCTCTCCGAGTTCTTCCTTTCGCATCAGTTCTGATGGACCCTCACGCACTCTTACGGGCGGGGTGTGCGGCTGGGTGAGAGAGCGCTCTCCTGTAGGGGCGGTCCGCCGGTCGGCGGACCGCGGTGTGCGTTCCGAGAAGGAGCAGCGACATATGAGATTCAGACCCGGCCGAGCCGCGGCGGCAGTGGTGGCAGGCATCCTCGCCATCCCCGTCCTGGGGGCTCCGGCGTTCGGCGCGGACACGGCGGTCCTGCTGTCGCAGGGCCGCACCGTGACGGCGTCCTCGGAGGAGAACGGCGGCACCACGGCCGCGAAGGCCGTCGACGGCGACACCGGCACCCGCTGGTCCAGCGCCGCGTCGGACAACCAGTGGATACAGGTGGACCTCGGTACGTCCTCCACCGTCAGCAAAGTGGTGCTGAACTGGGAGGCCGCGTACGCCAAGGGGTACCGCATCCAGGTCTCCGCAGACGGTTCGAGCTGGACCGACCTGCGCACGGTGACGGACGGGGACGGCGGCACCGACACGCTCGACGTCAGCGGCACCGGCCGTTACGTGCGCGTGCAGGGCACCGTGCGGGCGACGCAGTACGGCTACTCCCTCTGGGAGTTCCAGGTCTACGGCTCCGCGTCGGGGACCGTGGATCCGGGCACGGGCTCGGGCTCGTGCGGTACGGCCAACGCGGCGCTTAACCGTACGGCCACCGCCTCCTCGGTGGAGAACGCCGGGAACCCGGCGTCCGCGGCCTTCGACGGCAATGGCGCCACCCGCTGGTCCAGCCTCGCGGCCGACCCGCAGTGGATCCAGGTCGACCTGGGCTCGGTCAAGAACATCTGCCAGGTGGACCTCTCCTGGGAGGCGGCCTACGGCAAGGACTTCGCCGTCCAGGCGTCCACCGACGGCACCACCTTCACCGACCTCAAGAAGGTCACCGGCGCCACCGGCGGCAACACCTCGTACCAGGTGCAGGGTTCGGGCCGCTACCTCCGTATCGCGGGCACGGCCCGGGGCACCGGATACGGCTACTCCCTCTGGGAGGCGGCCGTCCACGTGCAGGACGGATCCACGACGCCGATCCAGGGCGGCGGTGACCTCGGCCCCAACGTCAAGGTCTTCGACCCGTCCATGTCGGCCGCCACCATCCAGCAGCAGATCGACTCGATCTACCAGCAGCAGGAGTCTGCGCAGTTCGGCGAAGGGCGCTACGCGCTGGCCTTCAAGCCGGGCAGCTACGACGTCAACGTCAACACCGGCTTCTACACCTCGGTCCTCGGCCTCGGGAAGAACCCCGACGACGTGACCGTCAAGGGAGTCAGCGTCGACGCCGGCTGGTTCAACGGCAACGCGACGCAGAACTTCTGGCGCTCCGCGGAGAACCTCTCCATCGCCCCGTACGACGGTACCAACCGCTGGGCGGTCGCCCAGGCCGCGCCGTTCCGTCGGATGCACGTCAAGGGCGGGCTCAACCTCGCCCCGTCCGGATACGGTTGGGCGAGCGGCGGGTACATCGCCGACTCCAAGATCGACGGCACGGTCGGTCCGTACTCGCAGCAGCAGTGGTACACCCGTGACAGCGCCATCGGCGGCTGGACCAACTCGGTCTGGAACATGGTCTTCTCGGGCACCGAGGGCGCCCCGGCGACCTCCTTCCCCGAGCCGCGCTACACGACCCTGGACACCACCCCGGTCAGCCGTGAGAAGCCCTACCTCTACCTCGACGGCAGCACCTACAAGGTGTTCGTGCCCTCCAAGCGGGTCAACGCCCGCGGCGTGAGCTGGGCCAACGGGTCGACCCCCGGCACCTCGATCGGCCTCGACCAGTTCTACGTGGCCAAGCCGGGCGTCTCCGCCGCCACCATCAACCAGGCGCTCGCGCAGGGCCTCCACCTGCTCTTCACCCCGGGCGTCTACCACCTCGACCGCACCATCGAGGTCAACCGCGCCGACACGGTGGTCCTGGGCCTCGGCCTGGCCACCCTCGTCCCGGACAACGGCGTCACCGCGATGAAGGTCGCCGACGTCGACGGCGTCAAGCTCGCCGGCTTCCTGATCGACGCGGGCACCACCAACTCGCCCACTCTGCTGGAGATCGGCAAGCCGGGTGTGCACACCGACCACGCGAACAACCCGACCTCGATGCAGGACGTGTTCGTGCGGGTGGGCGGCCAGTTCGCGGGCAAGGCCACGACGGCCGTCGACATCTACAGCGACGACACGATCATCGACCACACCTGGATCTGGCGGGCCGACCACGGAAGCGGCGTCGGCTGGAACGTCAACGCCTCCGACAACGGTCTGCTCGTCCACGGTGACGACGTGCTCGCCACCGGGCTCTTCGTCGAGCACTTCAAGAAGTACGACGTCGAGTGGTTCGGCGAGCGGGGCCGGACGATCTTCTTCCAGAACGAGAAGGCGTACGACGTCCCGAGCCAGGCCGAGTGGATGGACGGCAGCAGTAAGGGATACGCCGCCTACAAGGTGGACCCGTCCGTCAACACGCACGAGGCCTGGGGCGTGGGCAGTTACTGCGCCTTCACTCTCACGAGCATCGAGACGGACCGCGGATTCCAGGTACCGGTGAAGGCCGGTGTGAAGTTCCACAGCATCCTGGCCGTCTCGCTCGGTGGGGCCGGGCGGTACAACCACGTGATCAACGACACGGGCGCCCCCGCGTTCGGGACGGACACCGTTCCGTCCACGGTCACCAACTTCGGCGGCTGACAACGGGGTAGTGGACCGTGGCACCGGCTCTCGGGCCGGTGCCACGGCGGGGCGGGTGCCGGACGGCGGTCCGGTACCCGCCCTCGTCGTTCCTGGACAGTCCTCAGGCGGCTTCTCGTGGACCTCGCGGGGTCAGCCGGCGCTGCACGAGACCGTCGGCCAGGCCGTGGAGCCGTTGGTCTGGATCGTCACTCCCCAGTTGTTGCCGCTGCCGTTGGGCTTCGCGGTCAGTACCTGGGCGCTGGGGTAGGCCGCCGCGATGTTCCACGTCGCGATGATCTTCTCCGGGGAGGGGACGTTCATCGTGACGGTCCAGTTGGCGGAGCCGGTGACCGAGACGTTGAGGTTGTAGCGGTCGCTCCACTGCTGGCCCGCGGACAGGGTCGCGGAGCAGCCGTCACCGGTGCCGCCCCCGCCGCCGGTGCCGCCTCCGTCAGGGGCGACGGCGCGTCCCGTCTGCGGCGAGATCATTCCCGCGCACAGTCCGCGGGCCGCCAGCCCCTGGGCGATGCGCGGGATCGCCGCGAGGGTGGCGGCGGGCCACTCGTGCATGAGGATGATCTGGCCGTTGGTGAGTCGCCCGGCGGCCTGGACGATCGCGTCGGTGCTCGCGCCGTTCCAGTCCTGCGAGTCGACGTCCCAGATCACCTGCGTCAGCCCGTACTTGGCCTCGACGGCCTGCAGCGTCGCGTTGGTCTCGCCGTACGGAGGACGGAAAAGTTTCGGAGTCCCGCCGCCCGCCGCCGCGATGGCCTGCTGGGTCCGGGAGACCTCCGAGTCCATCTGCGCCTGGCTCTGCTGGATCAGGTGCGGGTGCGTGTAGCTGTGGTTGCCGACCCACATACCGGCGTCGACCTCCGCCTTCACCTGCGCCGGGTAGGAGGCTGCGAACTGGCCCTCGTTGAACATGGTCGCCCGAAGCCCGTTCTGCTTGAGCGCGTTGAGCACGGCGGGCGTGTGGTCGTTCGACGGCCCGTCGTCGAAGGTCAGCCCGACATATCCGTTGCAGGTCGCGGCGTCCGAAGGGGAGGCGACGGCCACCAGGGCGGTGACGCTCGTCACCGCAGTCAGCGTCGCTGCCAGAGCCGCGCGCAGAGGGCGGAGGGAAGGGATCAGGGGGCGTCGCATGGTGATGGTTCCTCCTGGGGGTGAGGGAAAACTCGGCTCGGACGTCGGACGATCCGTCGTCGGCGCTCGTCTGACGTCAACGTGCAGTGTGTGTAGCGGAGTTGAAAGATCGCGGCCGAGCCGGTTGCGGGGGTGCGACCGACGGCGATCAGTGTTGATGCGGGCCCGTTGGCTGTCAATGGTTTCGGTTGTCGCGACGAAAGCGTCGGAACGCATTTTGCTGGTTCCGGAGTCGGTTCCCGCTGGTGAAAGGGGAGTTGCTTCGAATCTCCCCAGGGAGGTCCAGAAAGGGCCGTCGTTTGCCGGTTTCCTGAGTGTCGATTCAATCGAAAGTTTCGAGAATCTTGCGGTCGTTGGGGTGGCGGGGCGTGAATGCCTCGATCCGGGGTGATGCGGGTGAGGTGTGGCGTCCGTGGCCGGCCGGTCACGGCGGGGGTTCCGGTTGATCGCGGATCACCCCGCGAGGCGCGATCGGGTGAGCCGTCGGTTCGGCTGTGGAGCCGACGCGGGGAGTTGGCCCCCTCCGTCCGGAAGTCCCGGGGAATCCCTCGGGGCAGGCTTCCGGCGGTCCCTTGGTCCGAAATGCTCGACAACGTTGTCAAATCGGCGGGGAGGCGGGATCATGCGCCTGTGGCGACCCCTCGGCTCGGCGTCCGGGAGGTCGGACCGAAGGGTCCGTGGGGCGTCGGCGGTCGGGTGATCCCCGATCCCCAATCCCCGATGCCGCAGCCCGTTCTCGGTGCTGTGGGGAGCTCCCGAGAGGATTGGCTCGAAATCTACTTGTCGAACCTGATCGTTCGGCGAGGTGGGGTCGCTCGCGCGTCCGTCGGGGTCGGCCGCGGAACGGTGCGCTCCGCCTCCGGTGGGCAACGGGCAAGAGTGTGCAGGTCCGTCGGGGAGTTTCCGTCGTGTGAACGGTACGCGCTCCGGTAACGAATTTCTATCGTTGAAAATTTTCTGTGCACGACCGTTGTGACGACGCTTGCGCTGTGGCTCAATGATCGACCATGTGCTGTGCCTCGCTCGTCCGAGGCACTCAGCTCCTTCGTGAGGACAATGCCATGAGACGACAACTACCGCGCCGACGTGCGGCTTTGATGACGATCGCCTGTACGGCGGCGCTGGCGATGCCCCTCGGCATCACCGTGATCCCGGCGGCCGCCGCGGCTCCCGCCGGCCACTCGGCGTCCGAGGCCACGGCGCCGACGTTCGTATCCGAGAACCCGGCCACTCTGGTCCACGGGCTCAAGGGCGAGTACTACGCGATGTCCGCCCCCGGGGCGCGGGACTTCGCCAAGCTCGGCGCCACTGCCCTGGATCCGCAGGTCAACTTCGGTGATCTCACGGGTACTTTCCAGTCGGCCACAGGTCAGACCGAGAACACCACCGCGCGCTGGACTGGCCAGATCCAGGCCCCGGCGACCGGTGATTACACCTTCTCCGCGAGCGGCGACAACGGTTTCCGGCTGCTGATCGACGGCGTCGCGGTCATCGACCACTGGGTGGGTGACTGGGACGTCGAGCAGACGAGCAAGCCGGTCCACCTGGAAGCGGGCGTGCAGCACGACTTCAAACTGGAGATGTTCCAGGACGTCGGCGGCGCCAACATGTTCCTGCGCTGGTCGAGCCCGGCGCTCGCCAAGCAGATCGTCCCCGAGTCGGCGTTCACCCCGCCCGCCGACTACGAGGTCTACCCGGTCGCCCTGACCGTCGCCGAGGACGGCAAGCGCCTCCAGGCCACGTTCGACGACAAGGTCGGCAACCTCGCCGCCGTGAAGGACCACCTCGTCATCGAGGCGGACACCACGCCGATGCCGATCAAGTCCGTCGTCAAGGCGTCCGGCAAGGGCAACTCGCTCATCGTGACCCTGTCCGAGGCCATCCAGAAGGGCCAGCAGGTCAAGGTCACGTACGGCACCGAGGGTGGCCTCACGGTGGGCGGCAAGACCGTCCCCGACATCAGCCGCAACGCCAAGAACCTGTCGACCAAGCGTCTCACCACCGTCTGGGGCGACAAGCTCGACCGCAACAACCCGCTGCCCGAGTACCCCCGGCCGCAGCAGGTCCGCAAGGACTGGAAGAACCTCAACGGCACCTGGGAGTTCGCCGGCGCCGCGGCGGGCGAGCAGCCGGTCTTCGGCAAGAAGCTCGGCGAGAAGATCACCGTGCCGTTCGCGGTGGAGTCCCAGCTCTCCGGTCTGGAGCGCCACGAGGACCACATGTTCTACCGCAAGCTCGTGACGGTCCCCAAGAGCTGGGCGGTGGACAAGGCCCACGGCAAGCGGCTGAAGCTCAACTTCGGTGCGGTCGACTACAACGCGACCGTGTACGTCAACGGCAAGAAGGTCGTCGAGCACACCGGCGGCTACACCGCTTTCGACGCCGACATCACGGACGCCCTCAAGGGCACCGGTCAGCAGGAGATCGTGGTCGCCGTCACCGACACGACCGGTGCGAACCAGCCGAAGGGCAAGCAGTCCTCGAACCCCGGTGGCATCGAGTACACCGCCACTTCCGGCATCTGGCAGACCGTCTGGATGGAGCCGGTCTCGCCCGCCTCGGTCGACTCTCTGACCACCACCCCGGACATCGACAAGGGGCGGCTCGCCGTCACCGTCAACTCCGACGACGCCTCCTCCGGCGCCCTCGTGAAGGCCGTCGCCCGGGACAAGAAGGGCAAGGTCGTCGGTACCGTCACCGGTCCCGCCAACCGTGAGCTCAGCCTCCCCGTGGCCAAGGAGCACCTCTGGTCCCCGGACGACCCGTACCTCTACGACCTGGACGTGACCCTGGTCGACGGCCGTTCCAGCGACAAGGTGAGCAGCTACTTCGGTATGCGCTCGCTCAAGGTCGAGAAGGTGGGCGGCTACCAGAAGCTCACCCTGAACGGTAAGCCGTTCTTCTCGCTCGCCCAGCTGGACCAGGGCTTCTACCCGGACGGTCTCTACACCCAGCCCAGCGACGCGGCCCTCGTCTTCGACCTGAAGGCGCAGAAGGACCTCGGCTTCAACGCCGTGCGCAAGCACATCAAGGTCGAGTCGCCCCGCTGGTACTACCACGCGGACCAGCTCGGACTCCTCGTCTGGCAGGACTTCGTCTCCGCCGGCATCGACAGCGAAGCGGGCCAGCAGGCCTTCATCTCCCAGGCGAAGGAGGAGATGACCCAGCTGCACAACTACCCGTCCATCGGGGGCTGGATCGTCTTCAACGAGGGCTGGGGCGAGTGGGACCGCACCGCGACCGGCAAGCTCACCGAGGCCGTCGAGGCCGCCGACCCCTCGCGCGTCGTGAACGCCCACAGTGGCGTCAACTGCTGCAACTCGAAGGGTGACTCCGGCGCCGGGGACATCATCGACCACCACGACTACGGCAACAACGACCCCGCCTTCCCGGACGCCACCCGGGCGGCGATGGACGGCGAGCACGGTGGCTTCACGCTCCGCACTCCCGGACACATGTGGCCGGGCGCGCCGACGGTGATCTACAGCGGGGTCAACGACAAGGCCGCGCTCACCGCCAAGTACGTCGAGAACACCGAGAAGTACTACCTCGAAGCGGCCGGCGCCGAGCTCTCCGGCTCCGTGTACACCCAGGTCACCGACCTGGAGCACGAACTGAACGGCCTGTGGACGTACGACCGTCGTGAGGCCAAGGTCGACATCGCGGCGGTGCGCGCGATCAACGAGAAGGTCATCGCGGCCGGCGCCGCGGCCGGTCAGCGCGACGAGGTGAAGGGCGGAGCCGCCTGGAACCTGGACGAGAACAAGGGCACCAAGGCCGCCGACAGCGGCCCGAACCACGCCCCGCTCACCCTGACCGGTGGCGCCTCGTGGACGCAGGGCGTCTCGGGCTCCGCGCTGAAGTTCTCGGGCGACGCCCAGTACGCGCAGACCGCGGGTCCGGTCGTGGACACCACGAAGGACTACTCCGTCTCCGCGTGGGTCACCCTGGACCAGCTGCCCAGCAACTACGCCTCCGCCGTCAGCCAGGACGGCCGGCGCACCGAGAACCCGTTCTATCTCCAGTACGGACAGGGTGCGTTCGCCTTCTCCCTGCCGGGCGCCAACCGCGCCCGCGCGGTGACCACCCCCGAACTGGGCAAGTGGTACCACCTGGTGGGAGTGCGCCAGGGCGACACCATCTCGATCTACCTCGACGGCAAGCTCGCCGGGACCGCCGCGGCCGGCGGTGCGGGTGACGTGAGCACCGGTCCGCTCTCCGTGGGCCGTGCCAAGTGGAACGGCAACCCGACCGACTTCTGGAACGGTTCGGTCGACCAGGTCGAGGTCTTCGACAAGGCGCTCGGCGCCGCCGACGTGAGCGCGCTGTACGCCGCTCACGCCCCGAAGGCCTGATCCGACGGTGGCCCGCCGGCGCGTCCATGGCGCCGGCGGGCCACCTTCCCGGCGGGGCGGACCGCTTCAGTGCGTCCGGGCCCGCCCTCTTGAACCTAACGGTTTTCCACCGGTGTTGGCCCCTCAGCGGTCCGCAGCGGTGCTGTCGCGCGCCCGCATACGGCGCGGGTGCGCGGGTGCGCGCGAGCCGGGCAAAGGCCCCGTCCCTCGCCCCACGACACATTTTGGAAACGCATCCGTCGCGCTCTTGCCGTCGCGCCGAAGCCGCATATATAACGTTGTAAACCGAGCCGCCGACAGGCCGCGCCGCCCCTCCCGACCCCCGTCCGTACCCACGGAACACGTCGTGGACAGGCAACCGGCATCAGCCGCAAATGAGCTGATGCTTCATCAGAAACAGTCAGACCGCACGTGGTTCCGCGTGCCGTCATCCCGCCCAAGGAGCGTCCCGCGCATGATGATCCAGCGCCGATCCCGTACCCTCGCCGCGGCCTGCGTGCTCGCCGCCACCGCAATGCTCACCGCGGCCGGCTGCTCGAAGTCGGAGACCAACGACACCTCCGCCTCCTCCGACACGGGGCAGGCCGCCCAGGCGGCCACCACGGCCCCCGACAGCACCTCCGGCTCCGGCTGCTCCCTCCAGACCTACGGGGCGCCCAAGCTCGACCTCAAGAACGCGATCGTCGGCTTCTCCCAGTCGGAGAAGGAGGCCAACCCGTTCCGTATCGCCGAGACCCAGTCCATCAAGGACGAGGCGGCCAAGGTCGGCGTGAAGAAGCTGCTCACCACCAACGCCCAGTCGCAGCTGTCGAAGCAGATCAGCGACATCCAGGACATGCTCTCCCAGGGTGCGCAGTTCCTCATCGTCGCCCCGCTCAACTCGGACGGCCTGGAGCCCGCGCTGAAGGCCGCAGCGGCCAAGAAGGTCCCGGTCCTCACCATCGACCGCAAGCTCAACGCCGGCGCCTGCAAGGACTACGTGGCCTTCCTCGGCTCGGACTTCGTGGAGCAGGGCAAGCGCGCCGCCGACGCGATGATCAAGACGACCGGCGGCAAGGGAAAGGTGGCCATCCTCCTCGGCACCTCCGGCAACGGCGTCACCACCGACCGTACCAAGGGCTTCGTGGACCAGCTCGCGGCGAAGGCCCCGGGACTGGAGATCGTGGCCCAGCAGACCGGCGAGTTCGCCCGTGACAAGGGCCAGCAGGTCATGGAGCAGCTGATCCAGTCGAAGCCCGAGATCACCGCCGTCTACGCCGAGAACGACGAGATGGGCCTCGGCGCCGTCACCGCGCTCAAGGCCGCCGGCAAGAAGCCGGGCAAGGACGTCAAGATCGTGTCCGTCGACGGCACCCGCAACGCCGTCCAGGCCGTCGTCAACGGTGAGTACAACGCCGTGATCGAGTCCAACCCGCGCTTCGGCCCCCTGGCGTTCCAGACCGCCCAGAAGTTCTACGGCGGCGAGGAGATCCCCGAGAACGTCATCATCTCGGACCGCGCGTACGACGAGACCAACGCCAAGGCGTCGGTCGGCGGCGCGTACTGATCCGTCGTCCAGCCGGACACCACCTGAGGCTCTCCCGCGACCGCCGTGGCGCGAACCGTGCCACGGCGGCCGGGAGTTCCCTCCGTCGCCAACCGGTACGGGGGACCCTCCACCCCCGTGCCCGCCCTTTCGGCACCTTGGAACTTGGAAGGCCAGGATTCATGGCACCACCCGAAGCAGTAACCCAGCCGCCCGAGCCCGTCGCGACCGGCCCGGGCCCCGCCCAGGAAGCCGGCTCGGTCCTCGAAGCCCGCGGCGTCAGCAAGCGGTTCCCCGGCGTCGTCGCCCTGGACGACGTGTCGTTCTCCCTGCGGGCCGGCGAGACCCACGCCCTGGTCGGTGAGAACGGTGCCGGCAAGTCCACCCTCATCAAGGTGCTCACAGGGGTCTACCGGCCCGACGGCGGCGAACTCCGGATGAACGGCGGAGCCGTCCGCTTCGCCCGGCCCTTCGAGGCCCAGCAGGCCGGCATCTCCACCATCTACCAGGAGGTCAACCTCGTCCCGCTGATGAGCGTGGCGCGGAACATCTTCCTCGGACGCGAGCCCAAGAACCGCGTCGGGATGATCGACTTCGGCCGGATGCACCGCGAGACGACCGAGCTGCTCGACGGCTTCGGCGTCCGCGTCGACCCCAAGCGTCCGCTGAACACCCTCGGCATCGGCACCCAGCAGATGGTCGCGCTCGCGCGTGCCGTCTCGGTCAACGCCCAGGTCGTCATCATGGACGAGCCCACCTCCTCGCTGGAGCCCCGCGAGGTCGAGACGCTCTTCCGCGTCATCGCCAACCTCCGTGAGCGCGGCATCGCCGTCCTCTACGTCAGCCACCGCATGGACGAGCTCTACCGGATCTGCGACCGGGTCACCGTGCTGCGCGACGGCCGCCACATCCACACCGGCGACCTCGCCGACCTCAACCGGATGCAGCTCGTGTCGATGATGCTCGGCCGTGACATGGCCGAGGTCAAGCGGTCGGGCCTCACCAACTTCACCGAGGGCGGCCACGACACCACCCGTACGCCGGTCCTCACCGCGGCCGGCGTCTCCAGCCGCCACCATCTCCACGACATCTCCCTGGAGTTGTACGGCGGAGAGGTGCTCGGACTCGGTGGCCTCCTCGGGTCCGGCCGCAGCGAGACGGCGAAGGCCCTCTCCGGCGCGCTGCCCGTCGACGCGGGGAACATCACCGTCGACGGCAAGAAGCTCGGCCGGCTCTCCCCGGCCGCCGCCATCAAGGCCGGCATCAGCCTCCTCCCCGAGGACCGCAAGGCCGAGGGCATCATCCCCGGTCTGTCGGTGCGCGAGAACATCGTGCTCGCCGCGATGCCCCGCCTCTCCCGGGCCGGAGTCGTCTCCCGCGCCAAGCAGGACCGCGTCGTCGAGATCTTCATGAAGCGCCTGCGCATCAAGTGCTCCAGCCCCGAGCAGAAGGTCGGCGAACTCTCCGGCGGCAACCAGCAGAAGGTGCTGATCGCCCGCTGGCTCTGCCTGGAGCCCAAGGTCCTGCTGCTCGACGAGCCCACCCGCGGCATCGACGTCGGCGCCAAGGCGGAGGTCCAGAGCCTCATCGACGAACTCGCGGGCGAAGGCCTGGCGGTGCTGCTCATCTCCTCCGACATCGAGGAGCTCATCGAGGGCGCCGACCGCATCGTCGTCCTGCGCGGCGGAGCCGTGGCGGGCGAGCTCGCCGGCGACGAGGTGGCCGAGAGCCGGCTGCTCGAAGTGCTCGCCGACCACGCCCCGGACGCGTCGCCCACGAACGCGCCGGCCACGCCGGAGAAGACCCCGGTCGCACAGGAGGAACCCCGATGACCCAGGCCACCCTGGCCCCGCCCGCAGCGAACCCGCTGGCCCGGCTGCGCACCCCCGCGTGGTGGCAGGAGTACGGCGTCTACGCGGCCGTCGCCGTGCTGCTGCTCTTCAACGCGCTCTTCACCGACCACTTCCTGACGACCGACAACCTGCGCACGCAGCTCGTCCAGGTCGCCCCGATCGTCATCGTCGCCCTGGGCATGGCCCTGGTCATCGGCACCGAGGGCGTCGACCTCTCCGTCGGCTCGACGATGGCGCTGGCCGCGGCGCTCCTCCCGCTCTACCTCGGGTACGGACTGGTACCGGCGCTCGGCATCGCCCTGCTCGCCGGCGCGGTCGTCGGCGCGATCAACGGATCGCTCGTCTCGCTCGTCGGGCTCCAGCCCATCGTCGCCACCCTCGCGCTCTTCGTGGGCGGCCGCGGCCTCGCCCTGGTGATGGCGGACGGCCAGCTCAAGCAGATCGAGAACCCCGATCTGCTCGCGCTCGGCACCGACTCCTTCCTCGGCATTCCGCTGGTCGTGCTCATCGCCGGCGTCCTCGCCGTCGCCGTGGCCTTCCTGATCGGGCGCACCACCTTCGGCCGCCAGGTCGTCGCCATCGGCGGCAACCGCGCCGCCGCCCAACTCGCAGGACTGCCCGTCAAGCGCGTCCTCATCGGCGTCTACGTGCTCTGCGGCGTGCTGGCCGCCCTGGCCGGCGTGCTGGCCACGGCCCGGCTCACCGCCAGCGACCCGTCTTCGCTCGGCACCCTGATGGAGCTCTCCGCCATCACCGCCGTCGTGGTCGGCGGAACCCCGCTCACCGGCGGTTCCGTCCGCGTGCTCGGCACCGTCGCCGGAGCCCTGCTGATGCAGCTCCTGCGCGCCACCCTCGTCAAGCACGACCTGCCCGACTCCACCGCCCAGATCGCCCAGGCTGCCATCATCATCGCTGCCGTCTACGTCGCCCGGGAGCGCCGGTCCCGATGAACGAAACCTCCTCCGCCCCGGTGGCCCGGACCACGGCCCCGCACGCGACCCCCGCTCCGGCCAAGGCGCCCGAGCCCCGTCTCCAGAAGGGTGCCGGCTCCACCGGCCCCACCACGGGACAGCGCGTCCTCGACCTCCTCCAGCGCCAGGGCGTCCTCGCCGTGCTGATCCTGGTGATCGTCGGCGCCTCCATCAAGTACCCGGCGTTCCACAGCCTGGACAACGTCCGCGGTGTCACCGTGCAGGCGTCCTTCCCCGCCGTGATCGCCCTCGGCATGACCATGGTCATCATCACCGGCGGCATCGACCTCTCGGTCGGCTCCGTCTTCGCCCTCGGCGGCGTCCTCGCCGCCTGGGCCTCCCAGTACGGATTCCTGCCCGCGCTGCTCGTACCGCTCGTGGTCTGCTCCGCGATCGGCCTGCTCAACGGGTTCCTCATCGCCCGTGCCGGGATGGCCCCCTTCATCGTCACCCTCGCCACACTGCTCGGCGCCCGAGGTCTGCTGCTCTCCCTCACCGACGAGGGCGGCACCACCTACCTCGTACCGAAGGACTCGGCCTTCGCCGAGCTGGGACAGGGCGCGGTCTGGGGCTTCGGGTACCCGCTCCTGATCGCCCTCGCGCTCTTCGGGATCGGCGGACTCGTTCTCCAGCGCACCTCGTTCGGACAGTCGATCTTCGCCGTGGGCGGCAGCAGCGACGCCGCGACCCTGATGGGTCTCCCCGTTGCCCGGACGAAGATCCTCGTCTACACGCTGAGCGGTCTGCTCGCCGGCCTCGCCGGAGCGCTGAGCGCGGCACGGCTCACCTCCGGCGTCACCATCGTCGGCGTGGGCATGGAGCTCGACGCGATCTCCGCCGTCGTCATCGGCGGAACGCTGCTGGTCGGCGGCGCCGGATCGATCAGCGGAACCCTCTGGGGCGTGCTGCTGCTCGCCGTCATCCAGAATCTGATCAACCAGATCGGTACCCTCAACTCCTCCTACCAGTCGGTGGTCAGCGGCGGCTTCCTTATCGTTGTCGTGGTGGCGCAGCGCTATCTGTCGCGCAACCGCAGAACCACGTGAGCGGAGCCGTTTCTCATAGCCGAACCGAGTGAAGGAGTGCCGTGGGCGTCAGCCTCAAGGACGTCGCGCAGCGGGCGGGCGTGTCGATCAAGACCGTGTCCAACGTGGTCAACAACTATCAGCACGTCACCCCGAAGATGCGGGCCAAAGTGCAGCAGGCGATCGACGAGCTCGGCTACCGGCCGAACCTCACCGCCCGCCACCTGCGCAAGGGCCGTACGGGCATCATCGCGCTGGCGGTCCCCGAGTTCGGCAACCCGTACTTCGCCGAACTGGCCGGAGCCGTCGTCGACGCCGCCGCCCGGCACGACTACACCGTGCTGGTCGACCACACGGCAGGACTCCGCGAGAAGGAACTGCTGGTCAGCCAGGGGTTCAGGTCGCACGTGATCGACGGGCTCATCATGAGCCCGATCCATCTGGAGACCGAGGACCTGATGGCACGCGAGGAGACCGCACCCCTGGTCCTGCTGGGGGAGCGGGAGTACGAGGCGCCGTACGACCACATCGCGATCGACAACGTCGCCGCCGCCCGTACCGCGGTACGCCATCTCCTCGACCACGGACGCAGCAGGATCGCCTTCCTCGGATCCCGTACCGGCCGTGAACGCCAGCCCGCACACCTCCGGTTGCGCGGCTGGCGCGAAGAGCTGACGGCCGCCGGCATCGAACCGGACGAAGCGCTGGTCGTGGTCACGGACGGATTCGGGCGTGAGGACGGCGCCATCGCGATGGCATCCCTGCTCGACCGGGGCGAACGGCCCGACGCGGTCTTCGCCTACAACGACCTGATCGCGATCGGGGCCATGCGCACCGTCACCGAGCGAGGGCTGGCCGTCCCCGGCGACATCGCCTTCGTCGGCTTCGACGACATCGAGGAAAGCAGTTACGGCACCACCACCCTCACCACCATCGCCCCCGACAAGGAGGCCATCGCCCGCCTCGCGGTCGACAGCCTCGTCGAGCGGCTCGCGGGCGCACCAGTGACCGAACCGCGGCGCCCGCGCCCCGGTTACCGGCTCGTCGTCCGCGAATCGACGGTCCCCGGCCGGCCCGGCCCGGCCGCCTGACCGGGGCGCCGGGGCATCGCGCCCCGGCGGCCCGGGCCGTCCCGCCGGCGGCCCGGCCCGGTCCGCCGCGACCACCCCCACCCGTCCACGACGGCCGTCGGCCGCCGTCCCTCCGGCCGACCGCTGCGCCCACCCGTACCGGCCGGCCGCTTTCCACCAAGGAACGCCGATGCCCCGCCCCACCGCGCACCGCACCCCCTTCGGCTCCGCTCCCGGAAGCGCCGAAGCAGACCTCTGGACGCTGGATTCCGGAACGGGAGTGCGGGCCGAAGTCCTCACCTACGGGGGTGTCCTGCACCGCCTCACCGTGCCGGACGCCCACGGCGAGAGCCGACAGATCGTCAGATCGCTCTCGACGATGGACGAATACGCGAAGGACCACCCCTACTTCGGGGCGCTCGTGGGCCGTTACGCCAACCGCATCGCACACGGCAGCTTCGCACTCGACGGCACCACCCACGAGATCCCCGTCAACGACCGCGGCCACGCACTCCACGGCGGACCCGAGGGCTTCAACACCAGAATGTGGGAGGCGTCGGGCAGGGAGGACGGCGACGCCGCCTTCGTCGACCTGCGTCTGCACAGCCCCGACGGCGACATGGGCTTCCCCGGCGCCCTCGACGTCCACGCCACCTACGCCGTCGACGCGTCGGGCACCTTCTCGCTCGACTGCACCGCCACCACCGACCGGGCGACCGTCGTCAACCTCACCCAGCACGCCTACTTCAACCTGGGCGACGACGACATCCTCGGGCACACCCTGGAGGTCGACGCCGACCACTACCTCCCGGTGGACCCCGAGGGCATTCCCGAGGGCGACCCGGTCGAGGTGCGCGGCACCCCCTTCGACCTCACCTCCCCCCACGTGCTGCGGGACCGCCTCGCCCTCCCGCACGAGCAGCTGGCCTCGGCCGGCGGATTCGACCACTGCTGGGTCCTGCGCGACGCGGCCCCCGGCGACGGCCTGCGCCGCGCCGCCCGGCTCACCGCCCCCGACGCCTCCCGCGTGATGGAGGTGTGGACCACCGAACCGGGCATTCAGGTCTACACGGGCAACCTGCTGGACGGCACCTTCACCGACGGCGAGGGCCGGGTGCACGACCGCCACGGCGCGGTCTGCCTGGAGACCCAGCACCTGCCCGACTCGCCCAACCGCGCCGGCTACCCCACCACCGTCCTGCGCCCCGGCCAGACGCTCCGCACCCGCACCGAATGGCGCTTTCCGCACCTGAGCGTGGGCCGGTAACCCCCGACGAGCCACCACACGAAGACCGCCGGCGCGGACCCGCGCCGGCGGTCTTCGTACGCTGCGCCGCCGTTACTTCAGGTACGGGCCGGCGGTGCCGATCTGCCCGGGAGCGGCGTTCTTGCCGCCCAGGTCGAGCACGTACACCCGCATGTTGCCCTTGCCCGGCGCGGCCACCGAGAGGGTCCCGTCGGACACGGTCCGCACGTCCCCGGTCACGGCGTCCTTGTAGGTGCCGTTCGGGATGCCGGTGTACGAGGCGCCACCCGTGACGGTGACCAGAGCGAAGGAGTCGGTCCCGCTCGCCGCGTCGGTGTACCGGCGCTTGTACGCCATCGAACCGCTGATGCCCTCGGTGGAGTACTGGCCCATCTGGAGCGCCGGGACCGCCCGCCGGATCTGGTTGAGCCGCTGCACGTGCTTGACCAGCGGCTGTGCGAGGGTGTCCGCCACCGCACCGCCGGCCGAGGTGACCTTGCTGAAGTCCGAGGCCGTCACGTCGCCGGCGATGCGGTCGCCGAAGTACGCACGCCCGGTGGTCGCCAGCGGGCAGGTGGGACCGCAGTCGATCTTCTTCCCCGCCTGGAACTCGACCTCGGAGCCGTAGTACAGGGTCGGGATGCCGCGGAAGGTCCACATCAGGGCCATGTTCTCCGCCCAGGCGTCCGTGCCGCCCGCGTACCGCTCGCTGCTCTTGTTGGGGCCGTAGTCGTGGCTGTCGACGTAGACGACGTTGTAGGTGGCGTCGTTGTAACTGTCGTCCGAGTCCTTGCCATTGTTGTAGGCGTTGTTGGCGTCACCGAAGTTCATGTGCATCCGCATGTCGATGACGTTCATTCCGGAGAACCGGCTGTGGTCCGGCGTGTGGTAGCTGTTCCCCTTGAGGAAGGCGTTGTCGGAGACCGGCTGCTGCCCGGTGCCGAGCTGCTCCTCGTAGTTGTACATCTCCAGCGAGGCGGCGGCGTCGTCCGCGCTGTACTCCTTGCGCTCCTTCCAGGTGAAGAACTGCGCCGAGTGGTTGACCGAACCCCGGTTCCACTTGTCGTTCACGAAGGCGCCGACCTCACCGAAGACGAAGAAGTTCTTCGCCGCCTCGGCACCGAACCGCGAGGTCACCCGCTCCTGGATCGCCGGCAGGAAGCGGCGGTTCCAGGTGGTGCGCGGGATGTGTACGGCGGTGTCGATCCGGAAGCCGTCGACCCCCATGTCGATGTACTTGTCGTAGGCGCCGATCAGATAGTTCTGCACCGGGGCGCTCTCGGTGTTGAAGTCCGCGAGGTCCTCGTGGAGCCAGCAGCTGCGTGAGTCCTCGCCCTCCCAGTTGCCGATCCAGCAGTTGTGGTAGTACACCGTCGGGAACATTCCGGAAGTGGCGTTCGGCCACTGGCAGTTGTAGATCCTGTAGCCCTCGGCGGAGGTACCGCCGGTGGGCTTGCCCCAGTTGAGGCAGGTGTTGCCCGCCGGTTCGGCGGTGGACCACAGGTCGCCGTTGTAGTACGACTTGCCGGACTTCGTCTCGACGGTCAGCCCGTCGTACTCGAAGCCCTCGTTCTTCTCGTCGTAGTACCAGCTCCACTGCGCGTCCCGCACGCCGTAGACCGTGGGGGTGAAGAGCCCCTTGGCGCCCCACCGCGAGGAGTGGTTGTAGACGACGTCCTGGTAGATCTTCATCCCCTTGGCGTGCGCCGCGTTGATGAGGTCCTGGTACGAGGCGCCGGCCGACTCCAGGCGCGGGTCGACCTTGTAGAAGTCGTAGCCGTGGTAGCCGTGGTAGTCGTAGTCCGAGCGGTTGAGCACTACCGGTGTGATCCAGATGGCGGAGAAGCCCAGCCCCTTGATGTAGTCGAGCTTCTTGACCAGTCCCTTGAAGTCACCCCGGAACATCGGGTCGTTGTTGGCCGCGTTGCCCGATTTCACGTCCTGGCTGCCGCCCCGGTTGTTCGTGCTGTCACCGTCGTCGAAGCGAGCGGTGAGGACGAAGTAGATCGGGTCCTTGCGCGGGTCGGTGCCCAGTGGCTGCCCCGAGGCCGCGGCCGGCGGCTTGTCGCCGGTGGTGGCGGTCGCCGCCGCCGAGGCCGCTGAGACGTTGCCCGCCGCGTCCACCGCCTTGACGGAGTAGCTGTAGGTGGTCCGCTCCTCCAACCCCGTGTCGGAGAACACCGTGGAGCCGGTGTCCGCCACCAGGGTGCCCTTCGTCCCGCCGGTGCGGGTGACCTGGTACTTCGTCACACCCACGTTGTCCGTGGAGGGTTCCCAGGTCAGGACCACCGAGACGCCGTCCGCCGCGGCGGCCGCCTTCGTCGGAGCGGTCGGGGCCGTGGTGTCCGGGACCGCCGCGGCGCACGGATCGGCCGCATCCGAGGTGACCTTGTGGTCCTTCACCGTGGTGCGCCCGGTCTTCAGGGCATAGTTGGCCCCGTTGTTGTTGTCCCAGACCCCGTTGCCGTTGTTGAACGTGGCGTTGAGCCCGGTGGCCGTGCCGAGGTCGACGGTGCGCTTCACCCAGCCGGTGCAGGCCGCCTCCATGCCCACCCCGGGGACGGTGGTCCACGCGCCACCGACCGGCTGGTAGTGGAGGTTCGTGGTGGTCCAGCCGACCGTGGCGGTGGAGTAGTAGACCTCCGCGCCGTTCGTCCCGGTGGGGGTGGGGCTCGGCGTCGTACCGCTGTCCGCGCACGGGTCGCTGTGTGCGACGACGCCGTCCTTGACCGTGATGTTCCCGGTGCCGAGCGCGTAGTTGTTGCCGGAGTTGTTGTCCCAGACTCCTTGGCCGTTGTTGAAGGTCGCGGCCAGTCCGGTGGCGCTGCCGAGCGGGACGGTCAGCTTCACCCAGTCCGTACAGGCGACGGTCATCGCCGTCCCGGGGACGGTGGTCCAGGAGCCCCCGTCGGGCGCCCAATGGAGGTTGTACGCCGACCAGTTCTTGGTCTTCGTCCAGTAGAAGACGGTGGCCGAGTTCTCGGAGGCGGCGACCGGCGTCGCGGACACCTGTTCCGGCGCGGGTATCGCGGTGAGCAGGCCCAGCAGCGCGGTCGCCGTCGTGGCCGCCGCCACGGGGCGCCTCAGCAGCCGCAGCAGGGGGGAGCGTTTCATCATGTCTCCAGGGGGAGGCCGTGGCGGGGGAGGCCGCGGCTGCCGACAACGCCGGTGCCCGGTACGGGTACCGGCCGAGATCCCGCCGGAGAACCCGGACGCGCCTCGGGGTTCGGGCGAGCGGAAGGAGTCCGACGGCAATGGCTGTCAGAATCTTTCTGCAATCTCTTGCGGCGAGGAAATTACCGGTGCATGTCAGCTCCGTAAAGGGTTCTCACAGCAACAGGAACCGGCGGGAGGGATTCCGGAAGCGAGGGGCCCGGCAGGAACGCAGCTCACGCCGCTCCTGCCGGGCCCTGTCGCCGTCGTCCCGCAGGGAAGCTTCAGCCCTTCAGCAGGCTCGCCCCGAGCGTGTCGCCCGCGCCCGTCACGCCGGGCAGCACGAGGAAGTAGCCGCCGCCCCGGGTGACGGTGAAGTCCGCGAGGCGCTCGCCGTCCAGTCGCCGCTGGACCGCCTCGAACTGCCGCCCGATGTCCTGCTGGTAGCAGCAGAAGTTGAGTCCCACGTCGAGCCCGCCGTCGGGTGCCAGACCGCGGTCGAAGTTGTAACTCCTGCGCAGCGGAAGCGAGTCCGCCGTCTCGGGCGTCCGCGGGTTCGCCCGGCGGATGTGCGAGTCGAAGGAGATCTTCCGGCCGTCCGGGTCCGCCCGGTAGTCGGGGGCGTCCGTCTCCTTGGTCCCGGTCAGCGGCGCGCCGGTCGCCTTGTTCCGGCCGAAGGCGCGCTCCTGCTCGGACACCGGCAGCCGGTCCCACGCCTCGACCCGTAGCCGGGTGATCCGCAGCACCTGATAGCAGCCGCCCTTGGCCCAGGCGGGCGCCCCGCCGCGCGAACCCAGCCAGAGCACCCGGTCTATCTCGCTCGCGGACGCCGTGTCGGGGCGGGAGATGCCGTCCTTGAAGCCGACGATGCTGCGCGGAGCACCGCTCGGCCGGGGCGGGTTGAGGAACCCGTCGCTCCGCCACCTCGGGGCGGCCAGCCCCCGCAGCGCCAGCTGCAGATCACGCATCACCTCCAGGACGGCGTCGGGGTGCTCCGCGCAGACCTGGACCGACAGGTCCCCGTGGCAGGCCGCCGGGTCGAGGTCGTCCCCCGGAAAGGCGGGCATCGTCCGCAGCCCCGCCGGACGGCGCCCCTGGAGACCGAAGCGCTCGTCGAAGAGCGACGCCCCGACGCCGACCGTGACGGTCAGTCGGTCGTCCGGGCCGCCCTGCGAGGCGCCGGCGGTCAGCGCCCTGGCCCGCTTGGTCAACACGTCGAAGACGCGGGCCAGTCCGCTTCGGTCCTCGCCGACCACGTCGAAGGCGACGAATGCGACGAACGCCTGCTGCGGTGTCAGGATGCCCGCCTGGTGCGGCCCGTGGAACGGCACCGGGGCCTTCCGCGACACGGCCGGCACCGCCTGTGGCCGTCCGCCGGTCGCCGCGGAGGCGTCGGGTGCGCCCGCCACCGCCCCGGCGAGGCCGACCCCGGTCAGTACGAACCCCCGGCGTCCGTGAAGGCCGTTCGTCCCGGCGGGGCTCGGACGGTCGTCGATGTCTGTCATGGTCGCGCCTCTTCCACGTGCTCGATGTGTCTAGCTGGTGAGCCTTACCAGCGAGGCGTGCGCCCGGGCGCAAATTCATTCCTGCGGGTCACCCGCCGTGCGCCCTTCGGTCCCGCGCGCCGCCCGCGCACCCCCTGATCGGGCGACTACGCAGCGTGGTTAACATGTTTCGGAGGGTAACGGGAATACAGCCGGGGTCCGCACCCGGTCGGGGACGGACCGCCCCTCGCATCAGCCGGCCCGGTCCCTGGGAGAACCTCGGTGGAGAACACGGAAACCGTACGCAGCTGCCCCTTCGACTTCGCGCAGCGGCTGGAGTTCGACCCCCAGCTCAAGGAGTTGCTGACCACCGCACCGGTCTCCCGGATCCGGATGGCGTACGGAGAAGGGGACGCCTGGCTGGTCACCCGGTACGAGGACGTCCGGACGGTCACCACCGACCGGCGGTTCAGCCGCAGCGCCGTGACCGGGCGGGACTTCCCCCGGATGACCCCCGAACCCATCGTCCAGGACGAGGCCATCAACCTCATGGACCCCCCGGCCAGCAGCAGGCTCCGCAGCCTGGTGGCCAAGAGCTTCACCGCCCGCCGGATCGACGCCATGCGGGCGGGGACCCAGCGCATCGTGGACCGGCTCCTCGACGCCATGGAGGACGGCGCGGGCCCCGCCGACTTCATGGCGGCGGTCGCCGCGCCCCTGCCGCTCGTCACCATCTGCGAGGTGCTCGACATCCCCGGGCCCGACCGGCCCTGGCTCCGCTCGCACGCCCTCACCATGATGAACGTCGGGGCCGCCGGCAAGGAGGACGCCGTCCGCGCCAAGGCCGAACTCCGCGCGTATTTCGGCGAACTCACCGCCCGGCGCCGCCGCTCGCCCGGCGAGGACCTCATCAGCACTCTCGCCACCGCCCGGGAGGGCGACGAACTCCTCGGCGACGACGAACTGACCGTCATGGCCATGGTCCTGCTCATCACGGGACAGGACACCACCACCTACCAACTCGGCAATATCGCCTACTCGTTGCTCACCCGACCCGAGCTGGCCCAGACCCTCCGCGACTCCCCGGAACGCCTGCCCCGCACCCTGGAGGAACTCCTCCGTCACATCCCGTTCCGCAAGGGCGTCGGCATCCCCCGGGTCGCCCTGGTGGACGTGGAACTCGGCGGCGTCACCATCCCCGCGGGCGACGTGGTCCACGTGTCCTACCTGACCGCAAACCGCGACGCCGCCAAGTTCGAGCGACCGGACGATCTGGACCCCGACCGGCCCTCCATCCCCCACATGACCTTCGGCTGGGGAGCCCACCACTGCCTGGGAGCCCCGCTCGCCACCATGGAGCTCGAAACCGCGTTCTCGTCGCTGCTGCGCCGCTTCCCCGGCCTGCGCCTCGGCGTACCCGCGGAGGACATCCGCTGGAACACCACGTCGATCTGGCGCCACCCGCTCGCCCTGCCCGTCACGTGGTGACGAGAGCCTCCGCTCCCAGAATCGAGGAGAACCCATGGCGACCCTGTGCCGCCCGGCCATCGCTGTGCCCGAACACGTCATCACGATGCAGCACACCCTGGACCTCGCCCGCGAGACCCACGACGGCCACCCCCAGCGCGACCTGGTCCTGAGGCTCATCCGCAACACCGGCGTACAGACCCGCCACCTCGTCCAGCCGATCGAGGAGACCCTGCGCCACCCCGGCTTCGAGGTGCGCAACCGCGTGTACGAGGCCGAGGCCAAGAAGAGGGTCCCCGAAGTGGTGGACCGGGCACTGGAGTACGCCGAGGTCGAGGCCGCCGAGATCGACCTCATCGTCTACGTCTCCTGCACGGGCTTCATGATGCCGTCCCTGACCGCCTGGCTGATCAACACCATGGGATTCCGGCCGGAGACCCGGCAGCTGCCGATCGCCCAGCTCGGCTGCGCGGCGGGCGGGGCGGCCATCAACCGCGCCCACGACTTCTGCCGGGCCTACCCGCAGTCCAACGTCCTCATCGTGTCCTGCGAGTTCTGCTCACTCTGCTACCAGCCCACCGACATCGGCGTCGGCTCACTGCTCTCCAACGGCCTGTTCGGCGACGCCGTCTCGGCCGTCGTGGTCCGGGGCGAAGGCGGCGCCGGGATGCGGCTCGAACGCAACGGCTCGCACCTGGTGCCCGGCACCGAGGACTGGATCTCCTACGCCGTCCGCGACACCGGATTCCACTTCCTGCTCGACCGGCGGGTCCCCGGCACCATGGAGATGCTCGCCCCGGTTCTCCAGAACCTGGTCGACCTGCACGGATGGTCGGTGCAAGCCATGGACTTCTTCATCGTGCACGCGGGCGGCCCGCGCATCCTCGACGACCTCTGCCACTTCCTCCAGCTCCCGCCGGGCATGTTCCGCTACAGCAGGGCCACCCTCACCGAACGCGGCAACATCGCCAGTTCGGTGGTCTTCGACGCGCTGGCCCGGCTCTTCGAGGACGGCGGCGCCGACGACGCCGCGCAGGGACTCATCGCCGGCTTCGGGCCCGGCATCACGGCCGAGTGCGCCGTCGGACGCTGGGTGCGCCGGCCCGACCACGAGCTCCTCGGCGCGGACGAACTCCTCGCGTCGGGCGGAGCGCTGCCCGCGCCGGGCGCCGCGCTGCTCGGCTGAACCGTCCGGTGGGAGTGGCCGCACCCCCCGGGCCCGTGCGGCACACCTCCCCGAGTGCCGCACGGCTCGCGCGGAACACCCGGACGCGGGGCCTCACTCGAAGCGGGAGATGTCTCCGGCGCCCTCGCGCACGATGGTGACCTCGCCGTCCGAGAAGTCGATGACCGTCGTCGGTTCCGTCCCGCAGTCGCCCGAGTCCAGTACGGCGTCCACCTCGTGGTCGAGCCGCTCCTTGATCTCCCAGCCCTGCGTCAGCGGCTCCTCCTCGTCGGGCAGCAGCAACGTGCTGGAGAGCAGCGGCTCGCCCAGCTCGCTCAACAGCGCCTGGACCACGGCGTGGTCGGGGATGCGGACGCCCACGGTCTTCTTCTTCGGATGCAGCAGTTGGCGCGGCACCTCCTTCGTCGCGGGAAGGATGAAGGTGTACCGGCCGGGCGTCGCCGCCTTGATCGCACGGAAGACGTCGTTGTCGATCTGGACGAACTGGCCCAGCTGGGAGAAGTTCTCGCACACCAGGGTGAAGTGGTGGCGGTCGTCGAGATGCCGGATCGACCGGATGCGGCTGATCCCCTCCCGGCTGCCGAGCCGGCATCCCAGGGCGTAGCAGGAGTCCGTGGGGTACGCGACCAGCGCGTCCGAACGGATGAGACCGGCCACCGTGCTGATCGTGCGTCGCTGAGGGTTCTCGGGATGCACGTCGAAATACTTAGCCATCCGGCGAGTCTACGGGGTGTGCCCTGCCGCCCCGCGGACCTCGTACGGCGCCACACCCCCCGCGGACCTCGTACGACGCCACGCTCCGGCGGCGGGCAGGCGGGCAGGCGGGCAGGCGGGCAGGCGGGCAGGCGGGCAGGCGGGCAGGCGGGCAGGCGGGCAGGCGGGCACGCGGGTGCTGCGGCACAGTGGCGGTATGAACGACCTCAACGCCCTCGCGGACGAGCACCTGGCCGCGGCGCGCAGCTCCCCCCACGGGCGCAGCGCGCACCGCCTGCTCCAGCAGCCCCCGCTGCGGCAGACGGTGATCGCCCTCACCTCCGGTTCCGCGCTGGACGAGCACAACGCACCGCTCGCCGCCTCCCTCCTGGTGCTCCGCGGCGCGGTCCGCATCACCGCGCCCTCCGGTGACGTCGAGCTGACGGCCGGCGGTCTGGGGCCGATCCCGAGGGAGCGGCACGGACTGGTCGCCCTGGAGGACGCCGTCGTCCTCCTCACGGCCGTCAACGACTGACGGCCCCGGGTGCGGCCGAGGGCTCCGTCACGAGAGCCGGCCCGGCGGTGACCGGACCGGGCTCCCGGGGTGGCGGTGTACTCCCGCGAAACCGAGGCATGAGACAAAGGACGGCACCGGCGGAATGACCGTGCGACCAGCACGGACGTCCGGCGTGCCCCATCCCGTCCACGTCCTCCGGAGCGACGCGTGTTCCGCAAGTCCGTTGCCCCTGCCCGCGAGGCGGGCGGCGCCCGCCCAGCCGGCCGCACCGCCGCCTGGTCCGCCGCGCTGCGCCGGACCCCCGTTTCGCTGTGGAACGACGACATATCCGACTGGGCCGCAGCTCAGACGTACTACGCCATCCTCGCCCTGCTCCCCGCGCTGCTGGTCACCGTCTCCGTCATCGGCCTGGCCAGCCCCGATGCCACGGCCGCGCTGATCTCGGACATCACCGCCTTCGCCCCGGCGGAGTCCGGTGCCGCCCTGCGGCAGCCGCTGCTGGCCGCCACCGAGCAGCGCACCGCCGGCTGGGTCCTGGTCGCGACCGGCAGCGTCAGCGCGGTCTGGTCGGCCTCCAGCTACCTCGCGGTCTTCCGCCGGGCCCTGCACGCCATGCACCACGAGCGCGACACCAGGCCCGCGCTGCGCAACGCGCACACCATCGTCGCCTCGGCGATCGGGCTGCTCCTGCTGATGCTGACCAGCGCGTTCGTCCTGGTGCTCACGGGGCCGCTCGCCCGCTGGACCGCCCGCAGGCTGGGGCTCGCGGAGGCCGGGCAGACCCTGTGGTGGTTCCTCAAGTGGCCCGTCCTGCTGGTGCTGGTCACCTGCCTCATCACCGTGCTCTTCCGGACGGGGCCGCGCTCGGTGCGCGGTACCCGGCAGGGGCTGCCGGGCGGAGTGCTCGCGGCCGTGCTCTGGCTCGTCGCCTCCGCGGGGTTCGCGCTCTACGCCACGCACGTCGGCACCTACAGCCGGCTCTACGGCTCGCTCGCCGGGCTCGTCGTCTTCCTCATCTGGGTCTGGTTCACCAACCTGGCCCTGCTGGCCGGAGCACAGTTCAACGCCGAGCTGGCGGCGGAGCGGAAAGCCCGGGGCGCGCGCCCGACGGTACCGCCTCAAGCTGTCGGCGAGGAGGCTGGTGAGGGGGACGGTGAGGGGCCCTGAGCGGGCCGTGCGGCAGTGCCGCACAGACCTTGTGGGAGCGCTCCCAAGGTGGCATGCTCCCCGCCATGGGACAGCCCGCGTTCATACGCTCCTACAGCCCCGGCGACCGTGCCGCGCTCGCCGACATCTGTGTCCGGACCGCCGACAACGGCGGGGACTCCCGGCATCTGTACGCCGATCAGGATCTGATGCCCTCGCTGTTCGCCGCGCCGTACGCGTACCTCGAACCCGACCTGGCGTTCGTGCTGGACGATGGCTCCGGCCGGGCGGTCGGGTACGTCCTGGGCACGGCCGACACCACGGCCTTCGCCGCCGCCTTCCGGGAGCGCTGGCTGCCGCTGGTGGCCGACCGCTTCCCGGCCTCCGACGAGGTCCCCACCACACCGACCGAGGAGATGGTCGCGCTCCTGCACCGCCCCGAGCACATGCTCGGCCCGCAGGTCGCCGACTACCCGGCCCACCTGCACATCGACCTGCTGCCGCCCTGGCAGCGCAAGGGCCACGGCCGTGAGCTGATGCGCGCGTTCCTCGACGCGCTGCGGGCCAGGGGGGTCGCCGACGTGTACCTCTCGATGCTGACGGCGAACAAGCCGGCCAGGCTTTTCTACGACCGGCTGGGGTTCCACGAGATCGACGTGCCCGACCCCGGACCGCTGACTTATCTGGGCCGGAGCACCGACAGCGCGGGGCTGTAGGTCGGGCGGTCCGCTGGGCGGCGCGGGTCCGCCGGACGGCCGGTTCACGGGGCGGTGCGGTAGCCGGCCACGATCGGCATCGTCTCGCGCAGCACCCGGGCACTGTCGTTGGCCGCGTCGCCCAGGCGGCGGCCCTTCCAGGTGCCCTCGGCGCTGGAGAAGCGGCTGACGCGGCGGCAGTGCTCACCGCAGGAGGACCGGTAGGCCATGATCGTGTAGTACGCGCCGTCCTCGGTGACCCAGCCGGTGTTGTACGGGCGGGTGCTGCTGACCTCCATGGCCCCCTCCGATCCGTCGGCGACCGTCGTACGGTCGTGGGCCAGGCCCAGGTTGTGGCCGATCTCGTGGCTCGCCGAGTCGAGTGCGATGCCCTGGACGTCCACGACCGCGTAGGCATACGCGTCCGAGGCCGCGGTCAGGTCCGGGGTGTAGTCCCCGGTGCCGCCGCCCCGGCCGGACGCGTCCACCACGAGCGTCACCAGGTCGGCGCCGTAGCGGTCGCGGCGCTGCCGGGCCGTCGCCCCCAGGGCGGGATCGTCGCCCTCGCGGAGTCCGTCGTACGCCGCGTCGAACTCGTCGGAGCCCTCGTACCCCTCCGCCGTGTACGGGTGCACGATCCGGATGGAGTCGCAGACGTCGCTGGCGAGCAGGGACCGGTTCATCCGGGTGGCGATCTCCTGCGCGGACGCGTGTACCTGGTGCACGCCGCCCACGGCCGCCGCTGCCTTCGGTGTGTACACGGTCATCACGTCGACCACCGGGCAGTGGCGGGCCTGCCGGCCCGGTGCCTCCTGGGCGGCACTCGGCGCGGTCCCGTGCGTGGCGCCCGTGCCGCCCGCGGGAGGCGCCAGGGCGAGCGCGGCGACGAGTGGCAGGGACAGGGCTCCCTTGAGGGCGATCGCGGGCACGGGGCGCATCCTTCCGTCCGGGCGGGGGAGCCGGTCGCCATGAGTGTTTCTTGATCGGCGCGGGGCGAAACCGGGCAACCGGACCCGCCCCGGCCCGAGTGGTGGGATGTGCGTGCCCGAACGGTGCAAGTGGGGTGCGCGGAAAGGGAGTCGAGACCGTCCCCGCGCTGCTCGGGGCCCGCCCGGGGGTGCACCGGCCGTCGGCCCGAAGGGGGAGGGGTGCGGCGGCGAGGAGTTGGGCAGGTACATCCGTGCGAAGGGGTAGAAGGCCGCACGGACGAGTACGGATCGAGGGTGGGCGACGTGACGGAACAGAGCGGGTGGCGTTTCACGGACGACCGGGGCCGGGTCGCGGAGACGGATCGGCGCCCCGCGCGAGTGCTGACGTACATTCAGGCGGGCGCCACCCTGTGGGACTTGGGCGTCCGGTCCTGGGGCGTCTTCGGTTCGGGCCACGACGGCGCCGAGATCGACCCGGCGAAGGCGGGGGAGCTCCCGCCGGACCAGGTGGTCTGTCTGGGGGCGGGCACCGCCCTCGACGTGGACACCCTGCTGCAGGGGTCCCCGGACCTCGTGGTGGCCGTCAGCTACGGCGGGGGCCAGGCGTACGGGCTCGATCCCGACACCGCCAAGCACCTGGAGGAACACGTCCCGGTCGTCGTGATCGACGTCGGCCCGTCGCGCACGCTCGCCGGAACCTCTGACCGCTTCGCCGAGCTGGCCCGTTCGCTCGGCGCGGCCGCGACCACCGGCGCGGAGGCGGAACTCGAAGCCGCCCGGGCCCGGTTGCGCGAGGCGGCCCCGGCCGGTGTCCGGGTGGTGGCGCTCTCACCGGCCGACCCGGGCCGGGCGTACGTCGCCCGGCCCGCCCTCTGGCCCGAACTGGCGGCCCTGGACGAGCTGGGCCTCGGCCTCGTCGACCCGCCCCCGGGCCCCGGGGTCAACTGGCACACCGCGCCCTGGGCCGAGGTGGCCGCGCTCGCCCCCCGCGTGCTGCTGACGGACGTCCGGGTCAACGCGGCGCCGCTGAGCGCCCTCCGCGACCAACCGGACTGGGCCGCGCTGCTGGAGGCGGGGACGCTCGTCGTGCCGTGGAACCCGGAACCGCTGTGCAGCGCGCACGCGCACGCACGCTTCCTCTCGACGGTCGCCGACGCCCTGGACTCCGTACGCGGGAACTGAGCGGCAGCCGCCGCGCGAGGGCGGGAGGAGCCCGGCCCCTCGGGAAGCGGGGCCGGGCGCCGTCGTCCGCGTGGTGGCCGTCCGCCGGCCGGGTGGTCAGCCGACGGCGACCCAGGGGCCGTAGGGGTCGCCCGGGGCCTGGTTGCGCGTGTACCACTTCGCCCGGTACGCCCTGCCCCGGTAGACCGCCACGTCGTCGGTCCGGAAGATCCTCGACGCGGTCCAGACGGCGGTGCCGTCCTCGGTGAGGGCGATCTCCTGCCAGGGGCCGTACGGATCTCCGGGCGTCTGGTTCCGGGTCCACCAGGACGCCTGGTAGAGGGCGCCGCCGTAGCTCACCGTGTCGCCGGTGTCGTAGACCTGCGCCGGTCTCCAGGCCGTCGGCGGAACGCCGGCGATCTCGACGGCGGCGGGCAGGGCGACGGTGAAGCCCCACTCGTCGGTGGCCGTCACGGTGACCGGATAGCGGCCGGGCGTCAGGGACTTGACGGCCGTCAGGTCGACGCGGACGGTGCCCGGGACGTCGAGCACCGGCTGCAGTCGGGCCAGCACGGCGGCCTCGTCCACGGTGTCGCCCGCGGTGAAGGCGGCCGTCGTGGCCGACAGCACCAGACCGGGCACCGGCGCGACGCGGACGGTCTCCGCCACCGGGGCGGAGGTCCAGCGGCCGTGGACGGCGGTGATCAGGACGGTGTACCAGCCGGGCTCGGCGAAGTCGACGCCGGAGAGGTCGGCCCGCAGGACCGCGTCGGCCGGGTCTGCGCCGGCTCCGGTGTCCGTGAGGAACGCGGCGGCGTCCACCGGCCCGTGTCCGGCCTGGTAGGCGACGGTCCGCTGGTCCACCGAGACGACCGGCAGCTCGGGGGGAGGGGCGGTGCCACCGTCGCCGAGGGTGAAGGTGGTGACGGCGGCGGCGTGGTCGCTCGCCCAGGAGTTGTCCGCCACGTCGTCCTCGGAGGGCCAGCCGACGGTCAGCGCGTGCGCCTCGTCGACGTGCAGGCCGTCGCCCTGGTACCAGACGTAGTCGATGCGGTCCTGCGGCTCGTCCTTGCCGTTGGCGTTGCCGGAGGTGACCGGGGACCAGGTGTTCCCCGGGTCGGAGTCCGGATCGGGGTTGGCGACGCGGTAGGAGTCGGTCAGACCGAGGCCCGCGAAGACGTCCGGCACCGGCCAGTCCACCGTCCCGGCGTCGCAGTGCGCGCCGCCGGCGGACGCGGTCCAGTCGGTGGCCGAGGGAGAGGCCAGGTCACCGAGGAGCAGCACCGGGGTGTCGCCCGTGAGGTCGGCCGCCATCTCCTGGGCCACGGCGCGGGCCTGGGCGTAACGCGCGGTGGTCCGCTCGTGCGCCGCGAGGTCGGTGGCCCCGTCGAAGCAGGCGCGGTAGGGGCCGTAGTCGGCCTCGTCCAGGTGGGTGTTCCAGACCCGCACCGGGGTGCCGGCCACGTCCAGGGTGACGGCGGCGGCCGGGGCCGTACCGGTCGGGGCGACCCGGTCCGCGTCGGCGATCGGATAGGCGGAGACGATGCCGAGATCGCCCGAGGCGTAGACGTCCCAGCCGAGGGCGGCGCCGACCTCGCGGGCCATCGCCGCGCCGCCGTCCTGGAACCCGGTCAGTGTGATGCCCTGGGTGGCGATCGCGGCGACGTTCTTGGCGACCGCGTCGGTGACGTGGCTGCCACCGTCCCAGGCGTTCCAGGACGCGCTCTGCAGTTGCGGGGCGGCGCCGGCCGTCGTGACCGGGACCTGCAGCAGGATCCGGGCCGTGGTCGTGCCGTCGGTCGCCTCCACGGTGAGCGCGCCCTCGTCCTGCGGGACCTCGGCGGGAGCGGTGCCGGTGACGACGCCGTCGGCGTTCACGTCCAGCCAGGAGTCCCCGGAGACCTTGCGGAAGACGGTCCCGCCCCCGCCCGGCCGCGTCCAGCCCGCCTTCCACAGTCCGGCGAGCGGCTGGCGTACGGCGGTGGAGACGGGCGCGGCGGGCAGCCGGAACGTGTCGCTCATGAAGCCGGTGGTGCCCAGCGGGCCCAGCTTGGTGAGCCGGAGACCGTCGAAGGAGACCGTCGCGGAGTCCAGGTACAGACCCGTGACGCCCGTGGTGGTGCGGGGGAGGGAAACGTCCGCGAGGACGAGCCGGTCGTCGACGTAGAAGTCGGCGGTGGTGCCGTGCACCTCCAGAGCGAGGTGCGCGTCGGTGCCGGTGCCCAGGCTGCTGCCGAGCGATGCGCCGGCGAGGGCCGTGGCGGCGGTGGGCGACTGGACGACGGCGCGGACGCCGTCGGCGGCCGTGGTGCCGCTGCGGACGGCGAACGCCGGGTAGGGGCGCACCCCGTCGACGGGGGTGTCCGCGATCAGCGCGAACCACGGGTCGTCCGGCCGCAGCACGCTGTCGAAGCGGGCGGTGGTCTCCAGGAGGTAGTCGTCCAGATGCGGCCCGAAGGTCAGCACCGGCTGGTCACCGGCGGCGGGGGACCGGCCGGTCAGCCGCCCACCGGTGACCGTCCAGGGCTCCGAGCCGGTGGCCTGGTTCCAGCAGTCGACCGCGTCGGACCGGGAGAAGTCCTCGTCCAGGACGACCGTGCCGGCCGGGGCGTCCGCTGCGTCCGCGAGGCCGTCCTCGTACGCGGTGCAGTCGGGCGCTCCGGCGGGCGGGGCGCCGTTCGTGGCGGAGAAGGCAGCGATCTGATCGGCCGTCAGCGCGCCGGTCCACACGTCGGCGGTGGAAATACTGACGGGCGAGGGGGTCTCGATGCCCCCGCCGGCCGCGGAGTCGGCGCCCAGGGTCCAGTTCTGCGCGCCGGTCGCGGGAACGGTGAGCGCGCCCGTCGCCGCCGTGGCCGAGGCGAGCACGCCGTCCATGTACAGCTTGACGTTCTGGCCGTCCCAGCTGGCCACCGCGTCGTACCAGCGGCCCGGGACGATGGGCGTGCGGGTGTACTTGTAGCCGCCGGCGTTCACCGAGAACGCCAACTGCCCGCTGTCGATCTGGAGATCGGCCCCGCCGGACTGGGCGTTCGAGCAGATCGCCCTCTGCCCGGTGGCCGGGACCGTCGCGCCGTTCCAGCGGAAGCGGCATCCGACGGTGAACCCGCCGGTGAGCTTCGACCACTGGCCGGCGAACGGATAGCTGTACGCGTCCGAGGTGCCGTTGAAGGTGGCCACCGGCTTGCCGGCGCCCGGGTCGCGGGTGATCGCCGGTACGCCCTTGGCGACGGGCATCAGGCCCTGGGCGCGGTCGGCGGGGGTGCGGTCCGCGAAGTCGACGGCGAGGACGTCCGGGGAAGGCACCTCGGTGGCCGCCGTCGCGGTCGTGGGCGCGGCGGCCTGCGGGGCGGGCGTCGCCGCTCCCGCCGGACCCGCGAGCAGGGTGGTCGGGGTGAGCAGCAGGGCCAGTGCGGCCAGCCGGGCGGCGTGGTGACGGGTGCGCGGTCTCATGTTCTCGCTCCTCAGACCGTAGCCACGCGGCCGGCGTACCGCTGGGTCCAGCCGGTACCGGTGTCGGCGGTGACGACGACGTCGTAGTAGCCGAGCCGGGTCGGCCAGTCGACGGTGGTGGTGGCCCCGCCGGTGACGACGTACGTCTGGGTGGCGCCGAGGTAGTCGTGGGCGGTGAGGGTGTAACGGACAGGCTTGGTGCCGTCGTTGCGCAGGGTGAGGCGCACCCCGGCCTCCTTGCCGGGGACCAGTTCGGCGTCCACGCGCGGGACGGGGATGTTCTTCTGCGTGGCGGGGACGATCTGGCCGGCGAACGAGCGTACGAAGCCGTCGGGGCCGTAGACGGAGAAGGCGTACTTCCCGTCCGTCTTGCGGGCGTCCCAGGTGTGCGTGCGCGGGGCCGGGGCGGAGACCGTATAGGGGGTGTTGGCGAACGGCAGGTACCTGTCGGGGAAGACCTGGAGGCTGACCGCCTTGCCGTCCGGGCCGCCCGCCAGCGTCATGGTGGCGGTCACCGTGCCCGCGGAGCGGTTCTCGCTCAGCGTGGCGTGCGGGTGGAAGGAGAGCCCGCGCGGCTTCATCCGGTCCGCGGACAGCGGCGGGGGCGTGCCGTTCACCGGGTCGGCGATGTCGGCCGGGCCCGGCTGCGGGTGGGCGAAGTCGATGGCGCTGGTCAGGTCGCCGGAGACGGAGCGCCGCCAGTCGGAGATGTTCGGGCAGGTGAAGGGCTTGCCGAGGTGGGCGGCCCAGGTCTCCAGGAACTTCACCGTCGAGGTGTGGTCGAAGACCTCGGAGGCGACGTAACCTCCGCGCGTCCACGGGGAAACCAGCAGCATCGGCACCCGCGGGCCGAACCCGTAGGGCATGGTGCCGGAGAACTCGCCCGCCGTGCCCGCCTCGGGACGCGGCGGCAGGACGTGGTCGAACTTCCCGTCGTTCTCGTCGTAGGTGATGATCACCAGGGTGTGGTCCCAGATGTCGGGATTGCTCTGGAGGGTGCGGAGCACCTTGTCCATGTAGCGCTCGCCGTGCACCGTGTCGAAGTTGGGGTGCTCGCTCCAGGCGGCCGGCATGACGATCCAGGAGACCTCCGGCAACGGGTGCTCGGCGCCGGGCTCGCAGGCGGCGGAGAGGTCCGACAGCACCGCTTCGAGGTTCGCTTCGGAGTCGTCGTTCGGGGTGGTCGTCCCCGAGTAGAGGAAGGAGTTGGCCTTCCAGACCTTGCCGGTGCCCGGCTCCAGATCCTCGGGGGCGGCCGAGCGGGGGTCGAAGGCCCGGAAGCTGTTGGTGACGTTACAGCCGTAGTCACCGACGAACCCGCTCTGCAGGGCGCCGCCGAGGCCGTTGCCGCTGTTGTCGCTGTAGACCCGCCAGTCGATGCCGGCCTGCTGGAGCTGCTCGGGCACCGTCAGCCAGCTACGGCTGTAGTCGTTCTGCCCGGCGTTGGAGGTCTCACCGTGGGAGGTGCCGGTCATCAGGTAGTAGCGGTTGGGGATCGTCGGGCCGTGCAGCGAACAGAAGTTCATGTCGCAGACGGTGTACTGGCTCGCCAGCGAGTACATCCACGGCATGTGGTCGGGGGTGTAGTAGCGCATGCAGCCGGCGCCCTTGTCCTGCACCCAGGTGTTCCAGCGGCCTTCGTTCGCGCCGTAGAAGTTGTGGTTGTCGCCCCAGGTCGCGGTCGTGGCGGACGGCACGACGACGGTGCCGTCCGCGTCGCGCTGCTGGAAGACGCTCGTGCCGTCCTGGAAGATCAGCGCCTGCTTGTCGTCGTGCCCGCGCACGCCGGGGAGCTTGCCGAGGTAGTGGTCGAAGGAGCGGTTCTCCTGCATCAGGATCACCACGTGCTTCAGGTCCGAGATGTCGCCCCGGTAGCCGGCGGGCAGGACGTACTCGGCCGCTTCGGCGGTGGGCGCGGCGGCGGCCTGGGCGACGGAGCCGCTCGCGAGCGCGCCGAGCGCGACGGCGGCGCCGCGCAGCATCGACCGTCGGGAGAGGCGGAGTTCGGTGACGGCCCCGGGCGCGCCCGCTGCTGGCACCTGGTCGGCGGGTTCCGGCGCGGCGGGGTCCCGCACCGCGAATTCCAGCCGCGCGAGCGCCTGTTCCGGAGACAGGAGACCGGCGAGCGGGGACTCGGTCGTGGTGAGCGTCATCAAGGGCCTCCGGGGGAGAGGGGTTTCGGTGGTACGCACGCCGCCGTGTACCCGGCCGGGGCCGACCGGGACCGCGCCCCCGCGGTCGCCCTCTCCCCGAGTCGGGGACCGGTGGCACCGGTGTCGGGACGACGCGCGCACGGGCCCGGACCGGGCGGGCTCCGACGGGGCCGATCCACGATGTGTGCTCGCGAGAACGTAGTGCCGCGAGGTGAATTCCCGGCGACCGTGCGCGGATGACCGGCGCACCGGCGGATGATGATCTTGTCGTTCCGCCCGCCGCACGTGTTCCGCCGGCCGCACGTGTTCCGCCCGCCGCGCGGTCCGTCCGCGGTACGGCGGCCCGCGCGCCACCGTGGCGCCCGGGCCGTGGACCGCCCATGGCCGGCGCCCCGTACGGGCGGCCAGGGATCGCGCCCCGGTGCCGGGCTGGCGAAAGTGGTCAGAACCGGGCATCCGCCCCGCCCTTCCGGCCGGAAGAGGAGGTGCGGGACCGGTCTTCCGCCCTCCCGCCCACGGGAAGGCAGTCCGCCCCACCGTCTCCGGGAGCCAGCCATGCAGAAGGACAAGCACCCCGACTACCGGCCCGTCGTGTTCCGCGACCGGTCGGCCGGATACGCCTTCCTCACGCGGTCCACCGCGTCCAGCGAGAGGAGCATCGAATGGGACGACGGCAACACCTACCCGGTCGTCGACGTCGAGATCTCCGCCGAGAGCCACCCCTTCCACACCGGCCACGCCCGTGCCGTGGACACGGAGGGACGGATCGCCAAGTTCGAACGGCGGTACGGGGAAGCGGGTCGTGAGGACGGTTCCTGAGACGTCGGCCCGGCGCGTCCGGACAGCCTGCCGGCCTCTGTGTGTATCCGACGGCTCATCCTCCGGTCGGAGGTCCGGTGACGGTGGCCGGGTCGTGTTCCACCACCGGTTGCGGAGATCTCCACTCGAACAGGTGAGGGTAAGTCACCCGTTCGGCGGTGTCGAACGCATCCTCGCCGCGTGTTGCGCCGTTCGCATGACAGGGTACGGGCCGATCAGGGGAGCGGGGCGACGGGTGACGAGCGGACGGGCGGCAGCGGCCGCCGGCGGCGACGGCGTACGTACGGCGGTGCTGGAAGGCGTGGCGGGATGGGTCCCGGGGGAACCGGTGGGCAACGACGCGTTGCCCGCGGCCTGGGGCGTCGACGACGCGTGGGTGCGCCGTCGTACGGGCATCGTGAGCCGGCACCGGGCGGGTCCCGGCCTCTCCACCGGAGACCTCGCCCACGAGGCGGCCCGCCGCCTCGTCGACGGGTCCGCGCCCGGACCGGTGGACGCGCTGGTGCTCGCCACGGCCACCCCCGACCACCTCTGCCCGGGCACCGCGCCCGCCCTCGCCGCCCGGCTCGGTCTGGGCACGGTCCCCGCCTTCGACATCGCGGCCGTCTGCAGCGGCTTCGTCTACGGACTCGCCGTCTGCCACGGACTGGTCGCCTCCGGCCTCTACCGCCGCGTCCTGCTGGTGGGCGCCGACGTCTACTCCACCTGGCTGGACCCCGGGGACCGGTCGGCCGGAGTGGTCTTCGGCGACGGGGCGGGGGCCGCGCTGGTCGCCGCGGGCCGCAGCGGCGACCCGGGTGAACTCCTCGCCTTCGACCTGGGCAGCGACGGTACGGGCCGCGACCTGATCACCGTGCCCGGAGGCGGCGCACGGGCCCGCGCCACCGGCAAACCGCCCGCCGAGGGCGACGGCTTCTTCCGGATGCGGGGCAGCACGGTCTACGAACACGCGGTGCTGCGCATGGCCGCCTCCTGCCGGGCGCTGATGACCTCGGTGGGCTGGGGCCCCGCCGACGTCGACCATTTCGTGCCGCACCAGGCCAACGGCCGCATCATGAGCGCCGTGGCCCAGCGTGTCGGCATCGGGCCGGACCGCTGCGTCACCCATCTCGACCGGGTGGGCAACACCGGCGCCGCCTCCATCCCGCTCGCGTTGGCCGACGCCGAGGAGCGGGGGCGCCTGTGCGCGGGGGACCACGTGCTGATCACCGCGTTCGGAGGCGGACTCACCTGGGGCTCGGCGGCACTTCGCTGGCCGGGGGCCCCGCGTACGACCACGAAAGGTAGGACAGACCATGTCGCACTCCGCTGACAGAAGCACCAGGGCCACTTCTCGGGACCGGGCGGCCGAGTCGGCGAGAGCGGCCCGCCGCCCCGCGCCGGGCGGCGCGCACCTCGGGATCCGGCCCGGCGCCGCCGTAGCCGTCACCGGCCTCGGGGTGGTCACCCCCGCGGGAGCGGACGAGCACTCCTTCTGGGCGGGGCTCTGCTCCGGCCTCTCCGCAGCCCGCAGGTGCGAGGAACTCGTCGGCCTGCCGGTCGACTTCGCCTGCCCCGTGGACGGCGTCGACCTCGACGCCGTGATCGGCGGACGCTCCGTGTGGCGGATGGCCCGGTTCGTGAAACTGGCACTCGTCGCCGCCCGGCAGGCTGTCGCCGACGCCGGGCACGACCCCGCGCGCTGGGACGGCGGCCGGGTCGGCGTGGTGCTCGGAGTCGGCGTGGGCGGCGTCTCGGTGCTCGTCGACAACGCCCGCAGACTGTCCGACGACGGGCCGGACGCCGTGTCGCCGCTGCTGGTCCCCATGATGATCCCGAACGCCGCCGCCGGGGAAGTGGCCATCGCCCTCCGTGCCCACGGTCCGAGCCTCGCCCCCGTCACGGCCTGCGCCTCCGGTGCGACGGCCATCAGCGTCGCCCGCGACCTGCTGGACAGCGGCCAGTGCGACATCGTGGTGGCCGGCGGCGCCGAATCCGTCCTCACCCCCCTCGTCGTGACCGCGTTCGCCCGGATGGGCGCCCTCTCCACCAGGTCCGACGACCCGGCGAGCGCCTCCCGCCCGTTCGCCGCCGACCGGGACGGCTTCGTCATGGGCGAGGGCGCCGCCATGCTCGTAATGGAACGCGCGGACGACGTACGCGCCCGGGGCGGGCGCACCCGCGCGCTGCTCGCCGGGGCCGGCTCCAGTACCGACGCCTACCACCCCACCGCGCCCGAACCCGACGGCCGGGGCGCACAGCGCGCGGTGGAGGAGGCCCTGCGGCAGGCCGGCTGGGCGCCCGGCGAGGTCGACCACGTCAACGCCCACGGCACTTCCACCCTGCTCAACGACGCGATGGAGACCGCCCTCATCGGCCGCCTCTTCCCGCACGCGCCCACGGTCACCGCGCCCAAGGGCGTCGTCGGACACACCCTCGCGGCGGCCGGGGCCATCGAGGCCGTGGCCACCGTGCTGACCCTGGAACACGGGCTCGTCCCGCCGATCGCCAACCTGGACTCGGTGACCGACGCGTTCGCGCTCGACTGCGTGGTGAAGGAGCCGCGCAGGCAGTGCGCCGAGACCGCCGTCAGCCACTCCTTCGGCTTCGGGGGGCACAACGTGGCGCTGGCGTTCCGGCGTGCCTGACGATGCGTCACCGGCGTGGGTCCTCCCAGGTACGTCACACGCTCGCGTCGCTCCCGTTCGGCCGGACAAGCGCCGACATGCCCGGTGACAACAGACCCGCTGCTGACGGCCCGGACGGGGCTCGGCCCACGGACCACGAGGGGTGTCCTCGCCGTTCGGTGATCGTCCGACCGAGTCCCATGAGGTCTCGGCCTCGTCGCAGACACCGCGCAGGTGGTGCGCCGTCCTTGGAAGGAGGTGGCGCGCCGTCCTTGGAAGGAGGGGGCGCGCGGCCACCCTCTATTCCTCCGGGTCCCAGGCCGCGAGCCGGTCGAGGAGATCGCGGTCACCGTTCAGCTTCAGGGAGTCCAACGGGATACGGCCGTAGAAAGCCAGGAGCAGGTCATTGGCCGTACCCAGTGCGGAGGCGTCGACCCCGTCCGGCTCCCCGTCGGGCGCCGGCCCCCTGCCGGGTACGGGCAGGCGCGCGACCCGAGCGCCGTCGCCGGAGACCCAGTTGCGCCAGGAACAGCCCTCGGTGACGTGGTAGTCGACGGCGGCCGGCCGGTACGGCCAGGCGACCGTGGTGGTGCAGAGGGTGAACAGGAACTCCTCGACACCGTCGAGCGCGATCGCGTCCGGCAGTGACTGCGGAGCGCCCACGGCGAGTTGTGCGTCGTAGGTGTGCACAGCGATCTCGTGGAGCTGGTGCCGGGCCACAGCACCGCAGGTTCGCGGGGTCTGCGACCTGCCCCACCACGTCCAGCAACCGCGATCCGGACCCGCCTCCCGCAACGCGTCGACCAGTTGCCGCGTGGACTCGGCCAGCCAGGCGAGCAGGGCCTCGCGTTCCCGAGGCGCCGGGTAGCCCTGCGGTGCGGACTTGGACGTGGCATCGGGTCCCGCCGCGATGGTGGCGGCCCAGGCGCGGCGGCCCTCACCCAGGTGACGTACCAGGTCGAGCAGCGTCCACTCGGGGCACGTCGGCACTCGCACGTCGAGGTCGGGCGCGGCTGCGACCGCGGCACGGAAGGCCGACGACCGATCGTCGATCAGGCGCAGCAGCTCGGGGAAGTCCAGAGTGATGTTCACACCGGGTGTCTACCACTACGATCCGATGACCGGCCAAGGTTTTCGCGGCGGGCGCGACGGGCGCGCGGTGCGCCCCGCAGCTCTGACCGTGCCCGGGAGAGGGCCGGCGAGGGGTGTCCTCGCCGTTCCGTGATCGTTCAACCGAACATGACCCCTCTCCCCGTCGCAGCGCCGCCGTCTGCCGTCACGGACGCGCTGACCGCCGTGATCTTCGGTCCCGACTTCCGCCGCGAGCACGCCTTTTGGCGCCGGCTGACCACCACCGAGCCATTCCGCGGCGGTGCATGCGCCACACCGGAGGAGCAACTCGTACGCGGCTACGAGCGGTTGCGGCTGATCAACCGCTCCCTCGACAGCGCGGCCCGGCTCGCCGCCGACGTACGTGCCCTCACCGCGATGCACGAGTGGCTCGGGCCCGTCGACCCCACCCTCGCCACGGTGGCGGGCATCCACTACAACCTCTTCCTCGGCAGCCTGCTCGACCACGACCCCGAGGGCCGCCGCGACCTCTCGGGCCCGTTGCACATGGACGAGATCGGCACCTTCCTCTGTACGGAGGTCGCGCACGGGAACGACGCGACCGAGGTGGAGACCACCGCCACCTACGATCCTGCGCGCGACGGATTCGTGCTGCGGACCCCGCACGCGGGGGCGCAGAAGTTCATGCCCAACACCAGCCCGGTGGGCGGCCCCAAGAGCGGGCTGGTCGCCGCCAGGCTCGTCGTCGACGGGACGGACCACGGCGTCTTCCTGTTGCTCGTTCCGCTGACCGACGGTGCCGCGGCCCGCCCGGGCGTACGGGTGCAGAGGCTGCCGGCCCGGATGGGTTCGCCGGTGGACCACTGCCTCACCTCGTTCGACGACTGCTTCGTACCCCGTACGGCACTGCTCGCCGGGCCCCACGGACACGTGGACGACGACGGCGGGTTCGCCAGCGCGCTGCCGAGCAGGCGGCGGCGCCTGCTCGTCTCGATCGGCAGGGTCACCCCGGGCAAGCTGGCCATGAGCGCCTGCGCGGTCGGCTCGGCACGCGTCGCGCTCGCCGTCGCCGTGCGTTACGCCGGGCACCGTACGGTCGCGGGCCCGCGCGGCACCGGCACCGTTCCCGTGTATGCCCACCGCACCCACCACGGCCCGCTGGCGGAGGCGTTGGCGACGGTCTTCGCGATGAGTCTGCTGCACCGCCGTGCGCTGGACCGCTGGGAGGCGAGCGCCGGCGAGGGCGGGGCCGACCGGGGGGCGGCGGAGCGGCTGGTGGCCGTCGCCAAGGGATGGATCACCTGGCAGGCGCGGGACGTGATCGTGGAGTGCCGTGAACGCTGCGGTGCGCAGGGGCTGCTGGAGCACAACGGGCTCGCCGGACTGGTCACCGGTATCGAGGGCACCATCACCGCGGAAGGCGACAATCTCGCCGTGCACGCCAAGGCGGCGGCCGAGATGCTGCTGCTCGCCCCGGAGGCCCCGGAGTCCGGGGACGCCGGGGCGCCGGAGCCGGGCGACCTCCGGGACCCCGCCTTCCTGCGCCGGCTGCTCGCCGCGGTGGAGGCCCTCCATTTCGCGCGGGCCCGGGCGCGGATGGGCGCCGCCCCGCCCGGGGACGCGCTCGGCCGGTGGAACGCGGCCTCGGGGGCGGCCCTGCGCGGTGTGGGGGAGCACGCGGCCCGGCAGGCAGCCGAGGCGTTCGGGCAGGCCGTCGCCGCCCTGCCCGAGGGGCCCGCGCGCGAACGGCTCGCCGAGATCGAGCGGTTGTACCTGCTCCGGCAGGTCGGCCGCAGCGCCGGAGAGCTGCTGGCCTACGGTCGGCTGACTGCCGGACAGGTACGCGACCTGCCCGGCCTGTACGAAGAGGCCGTGGCCGCCGTCGCCGCGCACGCCCCCGCGCTGGTGGAGTCGTTCGCACTGCCGGACGAGCTCTTCACGGAGCGCCCGATCGCCGGGCCCGCGTACGCCGACGCCTACGACGACCCGGACGGTCCCTGGCACCGGGAGGCCGCGACCCGCGCGAACGAGGTCTCCCTGCGGACGGGGGAGGAGGCCGATCGGTGACGCGGCGAGTCCGCACGCCGGCCGCCCGTGAGGGACGTGGCCGAGTGGTACGCGAGGCCATGGCCTCACTCGGGGTGAAGGCCGTCCTTCTGGCGTATTGGGGAACGGTCTTCGTTGTCTCGAAGGGGCGCAAGAAGCCGCAGGTGGGCGTAGAGGAATCGGTTCGCCGGAAGGCGTAACCAGACAGGGCTCAGCGAGTTACCGACATGGGGCCGCTGAAGCTCCCGCCACCCCCCAGGTATGTGCCCGAATACAAGAGGAAGATCATGAAGGCCATTCATCCGAAGATCGTCGGCGTGCTGACCGATACGTTCAAGGTGCCCCCGGCCGAGATTCACCCGGAGTCCACGATGGACAGCCTGGAGATGGACTCGCTCGCGGTGGCGGAGTTCGCCGTCATCATCAAGGAAACCCTCGGCATCCACACCCCCGTCGACACCCTCCACCGGGACGCCACCCTCGCGGACATCTCGGATTTCATCCGCGCGGCGGCCCGCCGCGGGGAACCGGTGAGCAACGCCCGATGAAGAGGCCCGAGATCGCCGTCACCGGACTCGGCATGATCACCCCGGCGGGCAACGACACGGCCTCCACCTGGGAGGGTGTGCTCGCCGGGGTGTCCTCGGCCCGTGCGGTCCCCGAACTGGCAGGATGCGCGGTCGACTTCGCCTGCACGGTCACCGGTATCGATCTGGACGATGCCGTCGGCGGCCGGACCGCCTACCGGATGGGCAAGTACGTCAAGTTCGCCGTGCTCGCGGCCCGGGAGGCGGTGGCGGACGCCGGCCTCGACCCGCGCGGCTGGGACGGCGCCCGGGTGTCGGTCGTGGTGGGCACCAGCAGCGGAGGCTCGGCAGCCCTCTCCGAGCAGGCCGTGGTGCTGGACCGGCTGGGGGCCGAGGCCTCCTCGCCGGCGGGCATCCTGCTCACCATCCCCAACATGCCCGCCGCGGAGATCGCGATCCAGCTCGGTGCCACCGGCCCCAGCCTCGCTCCGTGTACGGCCTGTTCGTCCGGGGTCACCGCCCTGTCGGTGGCGCGGGACATGCTGATGAACGGTCAGTGCGACATCGCCATTGCCGGGGCCACCGAGTCGATCGTCTTCCCGGTGGCGATGACCGGCCTGGCCCGGTCCGGAGCGGCGGCGCTGCCGGACGGCGACCCGTCGAGGCTCTGCCGTCCGTTCGCCGAGGACCGCGCGGGCCTCGTCATGGGGGAGGGCGCCGCCATCATGGTGCTGGAACGGACCGAGGACGCCCTGACCAGGGGGGCGGTACCCCGGGCGCTGATCGCGGGCACGGGGGCCACCACCGACGCCCACCACCCCACCAGCCCGCACCCCTCCGGGAAGGTGGCCCAGGCGGCCGTCGAAGCCGCCCTCCGGGACGCGGACTGGCAGGCCGAGGACGTCGGCCACGTCAACGCGCACGGCACGGCGACCCCGCTGAACGATGCCACCGAGGCCGCCCTCATCTCCCGGGCCTACCCGCACCGGCCGCCGGTCACCGCTCCGAAGGGGGTGCTCGGCCACTGCATGGGAGCGGCGGGGGCCATCGAGGCCGCGCTCACCGTGCTGACCCTCCAGCACCAGGTCGTCCCACCGATCGCCAACCTGGACGCCCCGGCGCCCGGGTTCGACATCGACTGCGTCACCAAGGCGCCCCGGCCCGTCGACGTCAGCAGGGCCGTCAGTCACTCATTCGGATTCGGCGGCCACAACGCCGTGATCGCGCTGCGGCTTCCCTGACCACGGGGCCGTACGACAGCGGGTGCCGCCGAACGGAATCCGGCGGCGCCCGCTGTCGTACCACCGTCCCCGGCTCCCGCGCCCGCTGTCGTACGGCCGCCCTCGAGGCCCGCGGCGGCGGTCGTCCAGGACCCCGACGGGCCCCGGACGCGGCCCGAGGGGCGTGATAGCTTCCCAGTGCCAGTCGCACTCCACACAGGGGTCAGGGAATCCGGTGAGAGTCCGGAACTGACGCGCAGCGGTGAGGGGGACGGGCGGGGCCACGGCCACTGGGAGACCCACGGGTGTCCCGGGAAGGCGCCCCGTCCGCACGAACCCGAGTCCGAAGACCTGCTGGCGCCCTGCGCCCCGTACGGGTCGCAGTACTCCGTACAACGGGCCCCGCGCATGGGCCCAGAGACGCCGAGGTACCTCGTGCCGCCCATGGCCCGATCCGCCCGTTCCGCTGCCCTGATGACGGCGGGGCTCCTGCTGCTGACCGCCTGCGGCGGCGCCGACGCCGCCGCGCCGGACGCCGCCGGCGCGGCCGGTGACGGATATCCGGTGACGCTCCACAACTGCGGACGCACCGTCACCGTCACCTCCGCACCGCACCACGCGGTCTCCCTCAACCAGGGTTCGACGGAGATCCTGCTCTCCCTCGGCCTCGCCGACCGGCTCGCGGCCACCGCCACCTGGACCGACCCCGTCATGAAGGGCCTGGAGAAGGCCAACGCGAAAGTCCCCAGGCTCTCCGACAACGCCCCCTCCTCGGAGAAGGTGCTGGAGCAGGAGCCCGACTTCGTCAGCGCCTCCTTCGAGTCCACCCTCGGCAAGGGCGGGGTCGCGCCCCGCGAGCAGTTCGAGGACCTGGGCGTCCCCACGTACGTCTCGCCCGCCGACTGCACCGGCAAGGACAACAGCGGCGACGGCGACGGAGCCCGCTCCACCGCCCTTGCGCTCGACAGCGTCTACGGCGAGATACGCGACCTGGCCAAGGTGTTCGGCGTACCGGAACGCGGCGAGAAACTCATAGCCGGGCTGCGGGCCCGGGTGACGAAGGCGACGGACGGCATCGACGCCTCCGGCACCACCCTCCTCTACTGGTTCGCCAACTCCGAGGCCCCGTACCTGGCCGGCTGCTGCGGGGCGCCCGGCATCATCACCGACGAACTCGGCGCGAAGAACGTCTTCGACGACACCCACGAGGAGTGGCCCCAGATCAACTGGGAGACCATCGCCGACCGCGACCCGGACGTCCTCGTCATCGGCGACCTCACCCGCAAGTCGCAGTCGGCCGAGAGCGCCGTGAAGAAGATCGCGTTCCTTGAGTCCAACCCGGTCACCCGGAACATGGACGCCGTAAGGAACAAGCGGTACGTCCTGCTCAGCGGCCAGGCCATGAACCCCACCATCCGCACGGTGGAAGGCATCGAGCTCGTCGCCGCGGGACTGCGCGAGTTCGGACTGGCCGGATGACGGGCGACAAAGGGACAACGGCCGACACAGCGCCCACGGCCTACGGGGACCTGAGGGCCGCCGCGGACCTGAATGTCGAGGGAGACCGGTCGGCCGGGCGCCGCGCTAGCCTGCGGACGGTGCCCGAACCGCTCCTGTGGGGCGCCGGGGCCGTTCTCCTCCTGGCCTCCGTCGCGGTGGCCGTCACCATCGGCCCGGCCCGTATCTCCGTCGCCGACGTGTGGTCGGTGGTCGCCGCCCATCTGGGCCTCGGTGGAACGGAGTCGAGCCCGATCAGGGACGGCATCGTCTGGGATCTCAGGATGCCGCGCACCCTGCTCGCCGCCGTCTGTGGCGCCGGGCTCGCGGTCTGCGGGACCGTCATGCAGTCGCTGCTGCGCAACCCGCTCGCCGATCCCTTCGTCCTCGGCGTCTCCTCGGGGGCGTCCACCGGTGCGGTCGTGGTCGTGGTGCTGGGGGTCGGCGGGGGAGCGGTCTCCCTCTCGGCCGGCGCGTTCGTCGGGGCGCTCGCCTCGTTCGCCCTCGTGCTCCTGCTCAGCCACACCCTCGGCGGCACCACGGACCGGGTCGTCCTCTCCGGAGTCGCGGTCATGCAGCTGTTCTCCGCGCTCACCTCGTTCGTCGTGATGACCGCCGCCGACGCCGAACAGACTCGCGGGGTGCTGTTCTGGCTGCTCGGCTCGCTCAGCGGGGTCGGCTGGACGGACGTACGGCTCTGCACCGCCGTGGTCGTGGTCACCCTGGCGGTCTGCCTGGGGCACGCCCGTACGCTCGACGCCTTCGCCTTCGGGCAGGACGCCGCGGCCACCCTGGGCGTCCATGTCGCGCGCACCCGGACCGTGCTGCTCTGCACCACCGCGCTGCTGACCGCCGCGCTGGTCAGCTCGGCCGGGGCGATCGGCTTCGTCGGCCTGGTGCTCCCGCACGCCGCCCGGGCCCTCGCCGGAGCGGGGCACCGCAGGCTGCTGCCGGTCACGGCGCTGGCCGGAGCCGTCTTCCTGGTCTGGGTCGACACCCTGGCCAGGACGGTCCTGGACCCGCAGGAGGTGCCGGTCGGCGTGGTCACCGCGCTGATCGGGGTACCGGCCTTCGTGCTCGTCCTGCACCGCACCCGGAGGGTCGTATGACCGCCCGCGCCGAGGGCCTGCGGGCCGATCGGGTGAGCCGGGCGGCGGGCGGCCGCCTCATCCTCGACGGGGTGACCCTCGCACCTGCGCCGGGCGCCACCGTCGGCCTGATCGGGCCCAACGGGTCAGGGAAATCAACCCTGTTGCGGATGCTCGCGGGCCTCCTCCCACCGGAGGGCGGGCTTGTCACCCTCGACGGCGAGCCGCTTGCGGCGACCAGCCGGCGCACCGTGGCCCGGCGGGTCGCCGTGGTCGACCAGCACGCGGCCACCCAGGTCGAACTGAGCGTCCTCGACGTCGTACGCCTCGGGCGCATCCCGCACCGCAGGGCCTGGTCCGCACCGGGGCCCGCGGACGACGAGGCCGTGCGCGAGGCCCTGGAACGCACCGGGCTGACCGGCCGTGCCGGGCAGTCCTGGCACACCCTGTCCGGCGGCGAACGCCAACGGGTCCAGATCGCCCGCGCCCTGGCCCAGCGGCCACGCGAACTCCTGCTGGACGAACCCACCAACCACCTGGACATCCAGCACCAGCTGGATCTGCTGACGCTGGTGACCGCACTGCCGCTCACCTGCGTCGTCGCCCTCCACGACCTGAACCTCGCCGCGATGTTCTGCGACCTGGTCACGGTGCTGGACGGCGGACGGGTGGTCGCCGCGGGCACTCCGCAGGAGGTGATCACCGAGCGGCTGATCGCGGACGTCTACCGGGTGCGGTCGGTGGTCACCCCGGAAGGCCCGCGGGGACGGCCGAGCGTGCGCTTCCTGCCCACCGCCCGAAAGTGACGCGAGCAGGGCGCGGGGCGTGAGCAGGGTGCGGGGCGTGAGCAGGGCGCGGGGGCGGATCCGCGACGGCGGACCCGCCCCCACGCCCTGCTCGCTCCGGCCCCCTGGCGTGCCGCCGGGGCCCGGGTCGGGTCAGCGGCGCCGGCCCTGGCCGAACTCGCCGCCCGTGTCCTTGCCGGTACCCATGTTCTTGCCGGTACCGGTGTCCATGCCGTCCGCGTAGTCGATCTTCTCCTTGCGGACCTCGGCGGAGACCTCCTTCTGCTCGGTCACCCGGTCCCGCTCCAGCCGCACCCGCTCCACGGCAACGGCCTCCTTGCGCACGGTCGCGCGCTCGGCGTGGAGGGTCACCTCGACGTCCTGCTCACCGATGGAGGTCTGCCCGGTCACCTTCTCGCCCGGCGCCAGCGGCTCCCGGACGACGCGTACCTCCTCGTGCGAGACGGGCACCGTGCGGGTGACCTCCTCCGTCACGACGTACTTGTGCAGGCGGGCCCTCCCGCTCTCGTACTCCTCCGTGCCGACGCGCAGCTGTTCCTCGGAGCGGATGAGTTCCTCCTGGTCGGCGAGGTCGGCCTTCGACATGTCGGGGGCGGACCTCTCGGCTCCGGCGCCCACCAGCGGTCGGGTTCCGGCCGAGGCATCGGCGTCCCGCTTGCCGGCGCCCGGCATGCCCGTGCCCGTCATGCCCGCGGTACCGCCGGTCGCCTTGCCGGTGCCGGTCGTACGGGCCGCGCCCGCCGCCCCGGCGCCCGCGGCTGCTCCGGCCGCACCGCCCATCGCGCCCGTGCCGGCCGTCGTCCGGCCGTCCGCGCCCATGCCCGTACCCGCGGTGGTACCGGGCTTCCTCGTGAGTCCGTAGTGGCGGTAGAGCTCTTCCTCCTCGGCGACCGAGAGGTGGGCGTCCGCGTCGACCCGGGGAGCGTCCTTGACGCTCTCCTTCGGGTGCGCCACATGCAGGTCCGAGCCGACCCGACGGGCTCCGGCGAGCGGAACGAAGCTCTCCTTCATCCCGAACATGCCGGTCTTGACCGTGACCCAGTCGGGCTTTCCGGTGTCGTCGTCCACGTACACGCGGCCGACACTGCCGACCTTCTCGCCCCCGTTGTCGTAGACGGTGAGACCGTCGAGCTCTCCGGAATCCGTGAAACCGTCAGCGGCTGCCATGACCGATGCCTCCTCGCCCGGACGCGTCCTGTGGTGGGTCCACTCAGGTGCGGCACGCCCGGTTCCATCGCGCCTCACCCGGATGGCCCCTGCAACCCACCGACCGCCCGGGGCCGTGCGGAGAGGGCACGTCGCACCCGCTCGGGCCCGCGACCGCCGGGATGGGTGACCCGGACCACCTGTTAGGCCAAACGGGTGACTGCCCTGGTGGTGGGCCGGGTGGGCCCCGGTGACGGTCCGGGGGGCACCCGGCCGGGCGGCGGGCAGGCGGCGTCCGGCAGGACCGGCGCCCCGCATAGGATCGACCGGCCTTCGTCGTCCGTACCGGAGGGCCGTCACACCACGGCCGGCCGCCGCACACCCCCGGGAACCGCCATCACTTCCGTCCCCCTTCAGCTCCCGGCGCCGCGCGGGTGCCTGCGCACCCGGCACGAGGACGGCCACCGGCTGGGCCATCTGGTCTGGCGGCTGGCCCCCGGCAGCCGTGTCTGCAGCAGCGCGGTCCTCGGCGGCGGCATCGGCGACCGAGCCTGGATCCTCAACGCCCAGGTGCCCGGCGGATACCCCAGGCTCGACCCCGACCGTCACCTCGCGGAGATCGCGGCGGCGGAGGGGCTCGACGGACCCGGCGCCGGACTCATGACCGCCGCCGACGTGAGCGCCTGGACCGAGGCACACGACGAGGGGGTGACGGCCACCGTCACCAGCGGCCTCGGCGTACGCGGCTGGGCGGCCGTACCGGCACCGGGCGCGGGCGGCCCGCCGGAGCCCGGGACGGTCAACATCGTCGTCACACTCCCGGTCGCCCTCAGCGACGCCGCCCTGGTCAACGCGGTCGCCACCGCCACCGAGGCGAAGGTCCAGGCGCTCCTTGACGCCGGGCTCGACTGCTCCGGCACCCCCACGGACGCCGTCTGCGTCGCCGTGCCCGCCCCAGGACCCGAGGGTACGGAGCCGTTCGCCGGACCCCGGTCCGTCTGGGGCGCACGCCTGGCGAGGGCGGTGCACGCGGCCGTGTTCGAAGGCGCGACGGCCCACCTGCGCGACGAACACGAGCGGAGCCGTACGACCGACGGGCCCGGGGCCGCCGGCCGATGACGCCCGCGGGGCCGCCGTCCCCGCACCCCGCCCCCGCACCGCCGCTCTCAGGCCACCGTCACCGGGTGGCGGACCACCGCGTCGAAGAGGTACCCCTGCGTGTTGTGCGCGGCGGTCTCCGGCTGCGTCCGCCCGGACCGGTCCGTGGCCCGCGCCAGCAGGACACCCGGACCGGTACGGTCCGGCACCCACTCCGCCGACCAGCGCACCCAGCCGCCCGCGCGCGGCTCGTCGCGCAGCCGGGCCCGCCGCCACCGGACACCGCCGTCCGTGCTGACCTCCACCGAACGGACCGGGGCACCGCCCGACCAGGACCGGCCCGTCAGCTCGACCCGCCGGTGCGCGGTGAAGGAGGCGCCGAGCGGAAGCTCGAAGGCGCTCTTCAGCGTCTGCCGGGTCAGTGGCGCACTGCCCTCCGCGGGATAACCGGGACCGAACAGCCGGTAGAGGGTGGTGTTCCACGGGGAGACCAGTGGATCGGCGCTCACCTCGATGTCACCCACCCACTTGATGTTGGCGATCCCCACCCACGAGGGCACGACGAGCCGCACCGGGAAGCCGTGGTCCGGCGGAAGCGGTTCGCCGTTCATCTCGTACGCGAGCAGCACGTCGTCCAGGGCCTTGGCCACCGGAAGCGGCCTGCGCACCCGCCCCAGGTTCACGCCGTCGGTCACGACCTCCGCGTCCAGGCCGCGCGGCAGCACGTCGACGGCGTGCCGGCCGATGCCCGCCCGGCGCAGCACCGTCCGCAGCGGCACCCCGCGCCAGCGCGCGGTGCCGATCGCGCCGAGCGTCCACGCGGTGCCGCTGACCTGCTGGTTCTGCTGGGTGGTGTAGAAACTGCGTCCGTTGCCCGCGCACTCGACGAACGCGGTCCGGGTGACGGACGGCAGGGCGCGCAGATCGTCGTACGAGAAGTCCGCCGGGCCGCCGGTCAGCCCGTCGCCCCAGACGGTGAGCTTCCAGTCGGCCGCCTCGACGCGGGGTGTCGCGGTGTGGTTCCGCACGAAGAAGCGGTCCGTGGGGGTGAGTACTCCCGTCCCGCGCAGCGCCGCGAAGTTGGTCTCCGCGTTGGTGCCCCGGATGGTGAACAGGTCGGCGGGCAACGGCTTCACCACGCCGGGCAGCGACTCGGCCGCGTGCGCGGGCGTCGCGGCCGAGGCCAGCGGAACGGCCACGGAGGCGGCGGCCACCAGCCTCAGCAGGTCCCGCCGGTCGATGCCGGCCGACCGGGCCCGGCCATCGGCCCACTGGCGCATGCGCAACCGGTCGTACGCGGACTCGGACAGCGGCGGGTGATCCATGACGAACGCTCCTCGGGGAGGGAAGAGGGAGAGCCGACGCGGCTTCGCCGCGGGCCGGTTACGGACCGTAGGGCGAGCCGCGCGCGCCGGGAAGGCGCTCGCCCGCCCTGCCACGAACCTGCAATGCGGTGGCAACAGCGGGGAACCGGCCGTACGCGTTGCCCAGGGCGAGACGGACGGCCGAAAGGGTTTGCCCGCCACCCCGCACCGCACCGAACATGGCGCCATGACCTCACCCACCATCACGGCCGCGGCCTCGGGCACGTGGACCCTGGGCGACCGATCGGTCAACCGGATCGGCTTCGGCTCCATGCGGCTGCCGCAGACCGGCGCCGCCTTCGACCCCGACGCGGCTCCGCGCGACCGCGACCAGGCGATCGGAGTACTGCGCCGGGCGGTCGAGCTCGGTGTCAACCACATCGACACCGCGGCCTTCTACTTCTCACGCCTGCGCTCCGCCAACGAACTGATCAACCGGGCGCTCGCGCCCTATCCGGACGACCTCGTCATCACCACCAAGGTGGGCCCCGGACGGGCCCCTTCGGGCGAATGGATCCCCCACGCGACCCCGGAACGGCTGCGCGAGCAGGTCGAGGAGAACCTGCGCCAGCTCGGCCGCGACCACCTCGACGTCGTCAACCTCCGTGTACTGGGGCCCGATTCGATAGCCGAACGCTTCGGCGCGCTCGCCGAACTGCGCGAGCGCGGACTCATCCGGCACCTCGGCATCTCCAACGTGCGCCCCGAACACCTCGCCGAGGCACGGAAGATCGCCCCGGTGGTCTGCGTACAGAACCTCTACGGCATCGGAGTGCGTCCCGACCAGGACGAGTTCGTCGACAGCTGCGGTGAGCAGGGCATCGCGTTCGTACCGTTCTACTCGATCGCCGGTGCCGGTCGCGACAAGGGAGCCGGAGCGGCGCCGGAGCACGACGAGGTGGCGGAGGTCGCGCGGGCCCACGGCGCGAGTGCCGCGCAGGTGCGGCTGGCATGGACGTTGCACCGCGGCCCCCACGTACTGGCCATTCCCGGTACCGGCGATCCGGCCCACCTGGAGGAGAACGTGGCGGCCGGGGCCCTGCGGCTGACGAAGGAGGAGCTGGTCGCCCTGGACGCGGCCCACCACGCGGTCACCCCGCCCGCCGACGCCTGACGCATGGGGCGCACCGCCCCGTGCCCCTGTCCCGGTCGGCGGTACGCACGTGGGGCGCGGCCCGAAGGCCGCGCCCCACGCTCCCCGCATCCGGACGGTGCCCGCCCCGCCGGATCACTCCTCGGTCAGCATTCCGTCGCGCAGCTTGCGCAGCATGCGGCTGAGCAGCCGCGACACGTGCATCTGCGAGATGCCCAGTTCGGCACCGATCTGAGCCTGCGTCAGCTCTTGGCCGAAGCGCATGTCGATGATCAGGCGTTCCCGCGCGTCCAGCCGGTCCATGAGCGGGGCGAGCGCCTGGAGGTTCTCCACGCCCTCCATGGCGGAGTCCGGTTCGCCGAGCACGTCGGCGAAGGTCCGGCCGTTGGTGTGCGGGCGGCCCGACTCGCCGCTGTCGGTGGGCATGTCGAGCGAGCCGGCGGTGTAGCCGTTCGAAGCGACGATGCCCTCGGTGATCTCCTCCGGCGACATCTCCAGGTGGTCGGCGAGCTCCTGCACCGTCGGGTCGCGGTCCAGCTCGACGGCGAGGAGGTCCTTGGCCTTGGCGAGGTCGACCCGCAGCTCCTGGAGCCGCCGGGGAACGTGGACGGCCCAGCTGGTGTCACGGAAGAATCGTTTGATCTCACCGACGATGTACGGCACCGCGAAGGAGGTGAACTCCACTTCGCGCGAGAGGTCGAACCGGTCGATGGCCTTGATCAGCCCGATGGTGCCGACCTGGACGATGTCCTCCATGTCCCCGCTGCCCCGGTTGCGGAACCGTCCTGCGGCGAAGCGGACGAGGGAGAGATTCATCTCGATCAGCGTGTTCCGCGCGTACTGGTGGGCGGCGGTTCCCTCCTCCAGCTCCTGGAGGCGGTCGAAGAAGACGCGCGAGAGCTGGCGCGCGTCCTGAGGAGCGACCTTTCCCGCCTCCTCGATCCACGGGAGCCCGTCCGTCACCTCCGCCTTGTCCGCCTTGGTGGTCCGTGCCGTGTGTGCGGTCATCCCGTCACGCTCCCCTGGATCGAATGCCCTCAGGTACTGGCACCTTCCCCGGGCCCGGGGCCTCATGCGCCGTCAGCGAAACGGATCAGGACAGGAGTTCGGAATTGGCCGGGAAGTGACGGTGCCGGCACGCAGCCGCCTTCACCGGAGGGGCCGAGGGCCCGTAGGGGTGCGCAACCGCCCCGCCGGTACGGGGGAGCCCGGCGGGGCGGTCGCCACCAGAGTGCCACAGGCGGGCACCGCCGGGAGGCGGACCGGCCGGGTTCCCCCGTCCGTGACGCTGACCACCGCCGGAACCGGGAATACGGGACCGCCGTAGGCGCTTTTCGCCAGATGGCGGCGCCACTGTCCGGCACCGCGCCCACCGAGGAACACCGGAGCGAGGAAAGCATGTCCGAGGTCTACGTCACCGATCACCGCGGAGCCCGCGCGAGCGGGGGGAGCGGCACGGTGGGCGCCCCCGCCCCCGCACGGGAGAGCTCCGGTCTTCCCCTCCATCCCCTGGACAACCCGTCCCTCGCCGCGCTGACCGGGACCCAGGCGCACTTCGCCGAACGTCTCGGACGCGTCGCGCGCTACTCCGCCGACGTGGCGCCCTGGTTCGCCTTGCCCCAGGAGCCGGACGCGCGGGACTGGGCCGACGTCGCCGCACTCGCCGGGCCCGGCGCCCCGGTCGCGCTCATGGGCGTACGGCAGGCGCCGCCGGAGGACTGGGAGATCGAATTCGAGATCGACGGCGTGCAGCTCACCGGCGAGGGGCTGCGCCCGGAGCCGTACCCCGAGGCGGTCCGGCTCGGCGCCGAGGACGTGCCGGAGATGCTGGAGCTGGTCGAGCGCACCCGCCCGGGGCCGTTCCTGCCGCGCACCGTGGAGCTCGGTACGTACCTGGGCGTGCGGCGCGAGGGGGTGCTGGTCGCGATGGCGGGGGAGCGGGTGCGCCCGGCAGGCTGGAGCGAGATCAGCGCGGTCTGCACCGACGAGTCCGTACGGGGCCAGGGCCTCGCTACCCGGCTGGTGCTGGCGGTCGCCCATGAGATCACCGGGCGTGGCGACATCCCGTTCCTGCACGCCGCGGCCGAGAACGCCGGAGCGGTCCGGCTCTACGAGTCCCTCGGCTTCCGGCTCCGCCGCACCACCGTGTTCCGGGGCGCGATCACCCCGGCGATCCTGCCGTCCCCGGTGGCCGGCGTCTGATCGCGCGTTCTCCGTGAAGGGGGTGACCGGTTCGCCGGCCACCCCCTCTTTTTCGCGTGCGCGCCCTCAGGTTGTTCGCGTGCGTACCCTCAGGCGGCCGGGTGGACCAGGCGGAACATGCCGGTCATGTCGCCGGGCGTGAACCCCTCGCGCGTGTAGAGAGCCGCCCCCTCTCCGGTGGAGAAGAGCCCGACGAAGGCGGTGGCCGGTGCGGTGTTCCGCACGTGGTCCAGGAGCCTGCGCAGCAGCAGCGTTCCGATCCCCCGGCCCTGATGGGAGGGCATGACGGCCAGGTCCTGCACGTAGAAGTAGGAGACGCCGTCTCCCACCAGCCGCCCCATGCCGATCACCTCCTGGCCCTCCAGTGCGACGACGCCGGCCGTGGAGCCGGCGAGGGAGGCGGGCAGGAACTCCCAGGCGAAGGCGTGGGACCAGCCCACCGCCTCGGCGATCCCGCGGTGTTCGTCCGGGGTGGGGAGCCGGTCGGCCAGGGTGAGGGTGGTGCGTGTCACGGGACGGATTATCCGACATGCGTCCGGCGGCCTGGTGGGCCGCCCGTGCGGTGCCCGGCGGCGTGGTGGGCCGCCCGTGCTGGTGGGTCGCCCGTGCTGGTCCCGGCGGCCTGGTGGGTCGCCCGTGCGGTGCCCGGCGACCGGTGTCCCATCCGGCTGCCCCGCTCCCCGAAAAGTCCCGACGCGACAAGTGTCCCGCTGCGACATTTTTGGGTGTACGGTGCAGACATGAGCACGGAGCAGAGGGAACCGGAGAGGCGGGGCCGCAAGGCCCGCCGGACCCGGGACACGCTGGCCCGGGCCGCGTTCGAGCTCGTACTCGACCGGGGTCTGCGCAACGTGACGGTCGAGGAGATCGCGGAAGCGGCCGACGTCGACCGGCGCACCTTCAGCCGGTACTTCCGGAGCAAGGAGGACGCGGTCCTCGACGCCGTACGCGGCGACGGCGACCGCATCAACGAAGCCCTGCGCGCCCGGCCCGCCGCCGAGCCCCCGCTCACCGCCTACCGGCGGGCCGTACTCGACTGGCTCGACGACACGGAGGCCGGGCCCTGGCACCTGCGCCCCCGGATCTTCGAACTCCTGGTCCTCGCCGAGGAGGAGCCGACCCTCTACGCCGCGTACCACCACATCCGGGTGGACGCCCAGGAGGAATCGGTCCTCATCCTCGCGGACCGGCTCGGCGTGGACCGTCGCGAGGACCTCCGTCCCGCGGTGACGGTCGCGGCGGGAGCCGGAGCCCTGCTCGCGGCGCAGGCCGCCTGGGTCCGCGGCGGTCTCCCTGACGTCCTGCCCGAACTCGTGGTCCAGGCGTTCGATGCCCTCTCCGCGGACCTCCTGACCCCGGCCCCGCACGGACCGGCGCACCACAGCACCACAGAAAGAAGCACCTCATCATGAGCACTGACCTCTCCACCTCCTACGCGACCGAGTTCGCCGGCAAGGTCGCGCTGGTCACCGGCGGCGCCTCCGGCATCGGCCTGGCCCTGTCGAAGCGCCTCGCGGCCGGCGGCGCGGCGGTCGTCGTCGCCGACTACGACGAGGAGAGCGCCCGCAAGGCCGTCGCGGAGCTGACGGCCACCGGCGCCCGCGCCGCCGCCGTCCGCCTGGACGTCACCGACCCCGCCTCCGTCGAAGCGGGCGTCCGGTTCGCCGTCGACACCTTCGGCGCCCTGAACCTCGCCGTGAACAACGCCGGCATCGGCGGCCCCGCCGCCCCCACCGGCGAGTACGCCGTCGAGGCATGGAACCGTGTCGTCGCCACCAACCTCAGCGGCGTCTTCCACTCGATGCGCTACGAGATCCCCGAACTGCTCAAGGCCGGGGGCGGTGCCATCGTCAACATCTCCTCCATCCTCGGCACCAACGGCTTCGCCCAGTCCCCGGCGTACGTCGCCGCCAAGCACGGCGTCGTAGGTCTGACCAAGACGGCAGCCCTGGAGTACGCGGCGCAGAACATCCGCGTCAACGCCGTGGGCCCGGGCTTCATCGACACCCCGCTGCTGCGCGACACCGAGGGCCCGGCGCGCGACCACCTGATCTCGCTCCACCCCGCGGGCCGTCTGGGCACCTCGGAGGAGGTCGCCGAGCTGGCCACGTTCCTGCTCTCCGACCGCGCCTCCTTCATCCACGGCAGCTACCACCTGGTCGACGGCGGCTACTCCGCCTCCTGACCACACCCCCTGGACACCAGGGGTCGACGGGGGCATCGAACACAGAGGAACGCCACCGGGGGACCGGCCGGGATCCGGCCGGACCGGAGGCGGGCCGGGTACAGAACAGAGGAAGAACCATGAAGGCAGTTCAGTACCGCACCGTCGGCGCGGCACCCGAGGTCGTCGAGATACCGAAGCCGGTACCCGGACCGGGCCAGATCCTGCTGAAGGTCACCGCGGCCGGCGTCTGCCACTCCGACATCGCCGTGATGAGCTGGCCCGCCGAGCAGCTCACCTACCCGATGCCGCTCACCCTCGGCCACGAGGGCGTCGGCACCGTGGTCGAGCTGGGCGAGGGCGCCGAGGGCGTCTCCATCGGCGACAACGTCGCCGTCTACGGACCCTGGGGCTGCGGCACCTGCGTGAACTGCGCCGAGGGCCGGGAGAACTACTGCCTGCGAGCCGAGGAGCTCGGCATCATGCCGCCCGGGCTCGGCAACCCCGGCGCCATGGCCGAGTACATGATCGTCGACAACGCGCGCCACCTGGTCCAGATCGGCGACCTCGACCCGGTCAAGACGGTCTCCCTGACCGACGCCGGCCTCACGCCGTACCACGCGATCAAGCGCTCGCTGCCGAAGCTGGTGCCCGGTGCCACGGCCGTCGTCATCGGCACCGGCGGCCTCGGCCACGTCGCCATCCAGCTGCTGCGCGCGATGACCGCCGTCAAGGTCGTCGCCCTCGACGTCACCGAGGACAAGCTGGAGCTGGCCCGCAAGGTCGGTGCCCACGAGACCGTCCTGTCCGACGAGAACGCCGCCGCCAAGGTCCGCGAGCTCACCGGCGGCACCGGCGCCGAGGTCGTGCTCGACTTCGTCGGCGTCGACGCGACCGTCAAGACCGCCGGTGCGGTCGCCTCGGTCGACAGCGACGTCACCATCGTCGGCATCGGCGGCGGCCTCCTGCCCGTCGGCTTCGGGGTGCTGCCGTTCGCCACCTCGGTCACCGCACCGTACTGGGGCTCCCGCAAGGAGCTCGCCGAGGTCATCGAGCTGGCGCACGCCGGCGCCGTCGACGTCCACGTCGAGACCTTCTCCATCGACGAGGCGCCGCTCGCCTACGAGCGCCTGCACGACGGCAAGATCAACGGCCGGGCCGTCATTCTGCCCAACGGCTGACACCTGCCCCGGGTCCCGTCCTTCCTCCCCCCGGGGCGGGCGGGACCCGGTCTCTTCGCGGCTCGTACACGGCGCGTGTTCTCCACGGCCCGTACGAGCACGGAACCACCCGACGCGGGCCGCCGAACCACGGCGACGGCCCGCGTCGGCATGTCCGGAGGGCGCCGGTGTCCGGTCCGCGTCGGGACCGACCCGGCAGGGGCGGCCCGTCCGCACCCGCGGCCATACTGTCGCCATGGGATTCGCCGCGCTGCTCACGCTCCCCACCCTCGTGGTCGGTCTGACCGTGCTCGCCTTCGCCGACCAGCTGATGCTGCGCTTCTCCCGCGCCGGCGTGCTGCCCTGGCGCAACGGCGCCCGGCAGGGCCAGGTCTCCGCGACCGGGTTCGAGCAGCTGCACGCCACCTTCTCGCCCGGCAAACAGAGCGAACTCAAGGAACGCGCCTGCGCTTTGCTGCTGCGCGACGACGAGGAGGACGGCGCCCCGCCGCACCGTTCGACCGTCGACCTGGACGGTGGCCGGGCCGTCATCCGGCTGCCGGCCACGGCCCCGGAGCGCGACTGAACGCGGCAGGACGCCGTATCCCCGGAGACGCCCGTCCGTCCGTTCCTCTACACTCGCACCATGGGTTCGTACTACTACTTCCGCTGATCCGCTCCGGCGAGGACCGTCGCAGCCCCGCGCCGAGCGCGCTGTCCCGGTACCCGCCGCCGACCGGAAATCACGCCTGCCGCGCGCCCGTCCTCGACGCCGCGCACCCGGGCCCTCCCTCAGCGAAAGCAGCAGGAACCACACCCATGTCCGCATCGCGCGACCGCTCTCAGATCACCCTCCAGGACGTCACGCTGGCCTACGGCGACAGGACCGTCCTGGCGGGCGTCTCCCTCACCGTCCGGCCCGGCGAACACGTCGCCGTCATCGGCGAGAACGGCTCCGGCAAATCGACCTTGCTCCGGCTCATGTCCGGTGCCGAGGCCCCGGACGCCGGAGAGGTCGTCACCCGGTTTCCCGACGGCGTCGGCCACCTCGCCCAAACCCTCGCGCTCGCTCCGCACCACACCGTCCAGGACGCCGTCGACACCGCCCTCGCCGAACTCCGCGACCTGGAACACCGGATGCGCGAGGCCGAGGCCCGGCTGTCCGGCCCCGCTCCCGAGGCGATCGAACTCGACGCCTACGGTGAGCTGCTGACGACCTATCAGGATCGTGGCGGATACGAGGCCGATGCCCGCACCGACGCGGCGCTGCACGGTCTCGGACTCGCGCACCTGACCCGCGACCGTCCCCTGGCCACCCTCTCCGGCGGCGAACAGTCCCGGCTGGCCCTCGCCTGCGTGCTGGCCGCCGCACCGGAGTCGCTCCTGCTCGACGAGCCGACCAACCATCTCGATGTGCCCGCCGTGCGCTGGCTGGAGGACCACCTGCGCGCCCACCGGGGCACCCTCGTGGTGGTCACCCACGACCGCGCGTTCCTGGAGGCCACCACCACGGTCATCCTGGAGGTGGACCGCGACCGCCGCTCCGTCACCCGCCACGGCGACGGCTGGGAGGGCTACCGGACGGCGAAGACCGCGGCGCGGCGCCGATGGGCGCAGGAGCACCAGGAGTGGCTCACCGAACTCGCCCGTACCGAAGAGCTGGTGGAAGCCGCCGGCCGTCGGCTCCGGTCCACCGGCAAGGACCCGGGGGAGGGCTTCGGCAAGCACCGCCGCTCGCACGACACCAAACTCTCCGGCCGGGTCAAGGCCGCGCGGACGCGCCGGGACGCGCTGCTCGCCGCCCCCGTGCCTCCGCCGCCGGAGCCCCTGCGCTTCACGGCGGGGCTCACCCTCGCGACCGGGACGACCGGCGTGACGGACGCGATCGGCGCGGATGGCACCCCGGACAGGACCCGCGCGGACGGCACCCCGGACGCGACCGCCACGACGGGCGCCCCGGATGCGACGAGCACCCCGGACGCTGCCGGCACCCCGGCGCCCCTGCTCGCGCTGGATTCCGTCTCGGTGGGCGAGCGTCTGCGCCTGCCCGCGCTCGACGTGTTCCCCGGGCAGCGGCTCCTGGTCGCCGGCCCGAACGGCGCGGGCAAGACCACCCTGCTCAGGGTTCTCGCGGGCGACCTCGCCCCCGACTCCGGGACGGTCGTCCGGCGCGGCCGCGTCGGCTATCTCCCGCAGGAGCTGCCGGCCAGGCTGACCCGCCGCTCGCTCCTCGCCACCTACGCGGCCGGCCGGCCGGGCGCACCCGAGGAGTACGCCGGGGACCTGCTCGCCCTCGGACTGTTCCGTGCCGAGGACTTCGGTGTGGCGGTCCGTGACCTCTCCGTCGGTCAGCAGCGCAGACTCGCCCTCGCCCGGCTGGTGACCCGCCCCGCCGACGTACTCGTCCTGGACGAACCGACCAACCACGTCGCCCTCGACCTGGTCGAGGAGCTGGAGGCCGCGCTCGCCGTGTACGAGGGGGCGGTCGTCGTGGTCTCCCACGACCGGGCTTTCCGCGGCCGGTTCGCCGGGGACGTGCTGGAACTGCGCGAGGGACGTCCCGCCGAGGCTTCCCGGGCGACGGCAGGGACATAGGGCGGCGGGTCCGGCGGCGATCCGCCGGACCCGGCCGGGCCATGCCGCACAGCGCCCCACGGAGAGGGAGCGGGCGCCCCTCACTGCTCCAGGTGCGCCAGCAGCCGTTCCACGAAGACCCGCTGGCCGGTCACCAGACGGGAGGCCGCCTGCTCCGGGGTGCACCAGGCGACCCGGTCGATCTCGGGGAACTCCTGGACCACCCCCGATCCCCTCGGCCACTCCATGGCGAAGGTGCCGTACACCGCCGCCGCCGTGTCCACCTCACCCTCCACCGCCCAGATGACCACCGTCTTGCCGCTCGCCTGGCGGGACTGTCCCAGCGGCACCCAGAATCCGTCCGGCACCGGCAGGCCCACCTCCTCCTCGAACTCCCGGCGGGCCGCCGTCTCCGCCGCCTCGCCCGGCTCGTACTCCCCCTTCGGGATCGACCACGCGGCGTCCTCCTGCCCCGCCCAGAACGGGCCTCCCATGTGCCCGAGCAGCACCTCCACGCCCCTCTCGTCCGTCGCTGTCCCGGTCCGGTAGAGAAGGACCCCTGCACTGCGCTTGCTGATCGACATGTCGTCAATTCTCCGTACATCGCGCCGCCGTCGCTACCGGTTCGGGCATTCCGGGCGCCCTGATCGCCTTCCCGCGCGACTCGGGCGCCGGCGCCGCACCGTGAACCCGGCGCCGACGCGCCCCGGCCGTACTCTGTTGTCCCCGCCGTCACTCCCGCCCCCTGGCGCTGCCCGGGCGCCCCCGGCATGCTGTCCGCCACAAGCGCTGATGAACCGTCCAACCCGCCTCTCAGCAGGAGGACTTGTGCGTCGACGTCCAGGGCCCGCCGTCCGCTCCGCGCGGGCGTTCGTGCTGTTCGCCACCGTCTGCGGGACCGTCGTGGGGGTCATCACCCCGGCCGCCGCCGACACCACCCCCGACCCCCACCCGCGCAGCGCCGCCGAGATCCTGAGACCGGTGGCCCCGCCCGGCCCGAGCACCCCGGCGGGCACCGGAGATTCTGCCGACCCCGTCATCGACGATCACGGCATCGAGACCGCCCGCACCTCACGGCCCGTCGCACCCGGCGTCGGACTCACCTCCTACGACCGGCTCGAAGCCGACAAGTGGCTCCGCGTCGACGCGCTCACCGTCGACCTGAGCGAGGACGTCCGCGCCGACTACCTCTCCACCGGGAAGGTCGGCGAGCGGCGTACGGTCTCCGAGCTGGCGGCGGGCCACGACGCCGGAGCGGGCCGCCGTACCGTCGCCGCCGTCAACGCCGACTTCTTCGACATCAACGAGACCGGCGCACCCCAGGGACCCGGCGTCCGGGACGGACTCCTCGACCATTCACCCGCCGCCGGCTCCTCCCACGCGGTCGGAATCGACGCGGACAACGCCGGACGGATCCTCGACCTCTACTTCGAGGGCACCCTCACCCTGCCCTCCGGCGACCACCCTCTCGGCGGCTACGACGCGGCCAACGTCCCCGCCGGCTCCGTGGGCGCGTACACCTCCGCCTGGGGCGGCGCCGACCGCGCGCTCACCGTCGACGCGGCCCGACCGGTCGCGGAGGCCCTCGTCCGGGACGGCCGGGTCGTCTCCGTCTCCGCCACGCCCGGCAGCGGCCCCGTCCCCGAGGGCGCCACCGTGCTCGTCGGACGCGAGGCCGGAGCGGCACTCCTGACGGCGCTGCGTCCGGGCGACCCGGTCGGGATGACGTACCGGGCGCGCACCGGCGACGACGGGCCGCTGCCGCGCACCGCCGTCGGCGGGCGGGAACTGCTCGTGGTGGACGGCGTCGAACAGAACCACGACGGCGAGGGCAACAACACCGCGGCGCCCCGCACGGCGGTCGGTTTCTCCCGGGACGGCCGCACCATGCACGTCGTCACCGTGGACGGCAGGCAGGCCGACAGCGGCGGGGTGACCCTCACCGAACTCGGCCGGATGATGCGGGAGGCAGGCGCCTGGAGCGCGCTCAACCTGGACGGCGGCGGCTCCTCCACCCTGGTGGCGCGCGAACCCGGCACCGATACCGTCCGGGTGGAGAACAGCCCCTCGGACGGCAGCGAACGCACCGTCCCCAACGGCCTCGCCCTCACCGTCCCGGACGGCAGCGGAGCCCTCACCGGGTACTGGGTCCAGACCCGTACGCCTCCCGCCGCCGCCCCGGGCGACGATCCCGTCGCGGGCGGCCACCCCGACCGGGTCTTCCCCGGACTCACGCGCGCCCTGACCGCCGCGGGGTACGACGAGACGTACGGCCCGGCGGCCGGCGCCCCGCACTGGCGCACCACCGCTCCCGGCGTCGGGACCACCGACGCGCGCGGCCTGTTCACCGCCCGGCACGGCGGCACCACCGAAGCCGTCGCCGAACGCGGAAGGGCCCGGGGCTCGGTCCGGCTCACCGTGCTCGACGAACTGGTGCGGGTGAGCCCCACCATCGAGCGCCTCGGCCTCTCCGGCCAGGGTGCCACCGGCACCTTCGGCATCGTCGGCTCCGACGCCCACGGCGACAGCGCCCCCGTCGAACCCCGCGACCTCACCCTCGACTACGACCACACCCTCTTCGACGTCCGGGACGACGGCCGTGGCTCCTTCACCGTCAGCGCCCGCGCGGGTCAGGGCGCGGCGGGGCTCATCACCGCATCCGTCCACGGCACCACCACCGTGCTGGCCGTCACGGTCGGCCTCGGCGACCAGGCGGTCGCCGGCTTCGACGACGCGGACGCCTGGAAGTTCAGCCAGGCCCGCGCGAGCGGCTCGCTGGCCGCGACCGAGGACGGCCACACCGGCACCGGGCTGAAGCTCGATTACGACTTCACCCAGTCCACGGCGACCCGTGCCGCCTACGCCGCCCCGCCGCAGCCGGTCGCGGTCGGCGGCCGGCCCCAGTCCTTCACCCTATGGATCAACGGGGACGGCAAGGGAGCCTGGCCCACCCTCCATCTCAAGGACGCCGCCGGATCGGACCAGCTGCTCCGCGGCCCGTACATCACCTGGACCGGCTGGCGGCAGGTCACCTTCACCGTGCCCGCCGGTGCCCCGACCCCGCTGTCCGTGTACCGGTTCTACCTGGCGGAGACCGCGGCCGGCGCGCAGTACACCGGCGGGATCGTCATCGACGACCTCGTCGCCCAGGTCGTGCCGGCCGCCGAGCTGCCCGCCCGGGAGCAGGTGACCGACCCGCTGATCGACCCGGCGGCCGTCACGGAAGGCCGGGACGCGCGGTTCGCGGTGATGTCGGACGCGCAGTTCGTCGCGCGCGACCCCGACAGCGCGATCGTCGACCGGGCCCGGCACACCCTGCGCGAGATCAAGGCCGCCCACCCGGACTTCCTGGTGATCGACGGCGACCTGGTGGACGAGGGTTCACCCGCCGACCTCGACTTCGCCCGCCAGGTGCTGACCGAGGAACTCGGCGACGACCTGCCCTGGACTTACGTCCCGGGCAACCACGAGGTGATGGGCGGCTCGATCGGAGCCTTCACCGACCGTTTCGGCCCGGCCCACCGTACGTTCGACCACGGCTCCACCCGCTTCATCACGCTCGACACCTCCAGCCTCAGCCTGCGCGGCGGCGGATACGCGCAGATCCGCGAGTTCCGCGAACAACTGGACGCCGCTGCCACCGACCCGGACATCGGCTCCGTCGTGCTGATCGAGCACGTACCGCCGCGCGACCCCACCGTGCAGCGGGCCAGCCAGCTCGGCGACCGCAAGGAGGCCGCCCTCGTGGAGGAGTGGCTCGCCGGGTTCCGCCGCACGACCGGCAAGGGCGCCGCCTTCATCGGCGGGCACGTCGGGGTGTTCGACGCCTCGCACGTCGACGGTGTCCCCTACCTGGTCAACGGCAACTCGGGCAAGACGCCCTCGGGCCCGGCCGACGAGGGCGGGTTCACCGGCTGGAGCCTGGTCGGCACGGACCGGGTGACGCCCGCTCAGCAGGCGGCGGCCCGACAGCGTCCCTGGGCGGGCGGGCCCGACTGGATCTCCGTACAGACCCGGGCGTACGTCGACGACCTCACCCTCGACGCCCCCGCCACCCTTCCTGCGGGCGGCAGCGTCGAGGTGTCCGCCCGGATCACCCAGGGCACGCGCGCGGTACCGGTCGCCTTCCCGGTGAGCGCCGACTGGAGCGGTTCGCCGAACCTGCGGATCGGGAGCACCGGCGGGCGCCGTGCGTCCGGTCGGCCCGTCGCCGTCCTCGACCCGGCCACCGGCACGCTGACCGCCCTGCGGCCGGGCACCGTCACCCTCGCGGTGACCGTGAACGGCGTCACCCGGAACGCCCGCGTCACGATCGCCGCCGAGGGGGCCGGGCGGCCGGCGGCCTGACCGGTCGCACAACTGGGCGGGCGCGGGGATTTTCCGTCCTCCCCGCGCCCGCCGCTCACACCTTGCGGTACTCGTACGCCGCGAGTCCCCGCACCAGCGCCACCCACGGACTCCGCCACCGGCCCGCTGTGCGAGACCAGCCCGATGCCGACCGGCCCCGATCCGCTCACCCGTCTCCCGCACGTCACCGGCCCCAGCGGAGCGCGGCCGTCCGCACCGGTGCGTCCCAGAGCCGCAGCAGTTCCTCGTCGACGCTGCAGAGCGTCACCGAACAGCCCGCCATGTCGAGCGAGGTCACGTAATTCCCCACGAGCGTACGGGCCACCGGGACACGCCGCTCGGAAAGTACCCGGTGCACCTCCGCATTGAAGCCGTACAGCTCCAACAGGGGAGTCGCGCCCATGCCGTTGACCAGTGCGAGTACCGGTCCGTCCGGTCGCAGATCCTCCAGAACCGCGTGCACCGCGAAGTCGGCGATCTCCCCGGACGTCATCATCGGGCGCCGCTCACGGCCCGGCTCGCCGTGGATGCCGATGCCCAACTCCAGCTCACCGGGCGGGAGGTCGAAGGTGGGGGAGCCCTTCGCCGGGGTGGTGACGGAGCTCAGCGCGACGCCGAAACTCCGGCAGTTCGCGTTGACCCGGCGTGCCACCTCCGCGACCCGCTCCAGCGGCGCCCCCTCCTCGGCCAGCGCTCCGGCGATCTTCTCGACGAAGAGCGCCGCTCCGGTGCCCCGCCGCCCGGCGGTGAAGGTGCTGTCAGCGACCGCCACGTCGTCGTCCACCAGCACCCGCTCGACCCGTACGCCCTCCTCCTCGGCGAGCTCGGCGGCCATCTCGAAACTCAGCACGTCCCCGGCGTAGTTCTTGACGACGAAGAGGACTCCGGCGCCGCTGTCGACGGCCGCCGCGGCCCGCACCATCTGATCGGGCACCGGAGAGGTGAAGACCTCCCCGGCGCACGCGGCCGACAGCATCCCCGGACCGACGAAACCCGCGTGCAGCGGTTCGTGCCCCGATCCGCCGCCGGAGACCAGCGCCACCTTCCCTTCCACGGGGGCGTCCCGCCGCACGATCAGCCGGCCGGGGACGTCGACGGTCAGCTCGGGATGGGCGGCGGCGATGCCGCGCAGCGCGTCGGCGACCACGGTCTCGGGGACGTTGATGAGCATGCGCACGGGCAACTCCTGACGGCGAGGGCGGGGCGGACCGGGTGGTGCCCGCCGGACACCACCCGGTGGAGGGTGCTCTGCGGATTGTCCGGCGTCCGGCCGCCCCGCGTCCGGCGATCCGCCCGGTCCGTGCCCGCGCACTCGCGCGGATCCGGACGCGTCGCGATACTCCCGGGGATCACACCACCCGTTCGGCGAGCCCCAGAGTGCCCGCGGCCTGGATCGCCAGCCAGACCTCCGACAGCGCGCCGGTGGACGCCAGGTCGCGCTCCGCCAGCGCCCCGAAGCGGCGCAGCCGGTACGCCAGGGTGTTGGGGTGGATGTGCAGTGCCGCGGCGGCGGCCTCGGTCCGCCGGTCCCGCTCCATCCACGTACGCACCGAGACGAGCAACTGGGAGTCGTGGGCCGCGTCGTACCTGAGCACCTCACCGAGCACGTTCTCGACCAGCGCGGAGAGCACCGAGGGGTCGTCCGGCAGCCACCGGCCCGTCAGGTCGTCGCCGTAACGGACCACCGGCCGCCCCGACTCGGCGGCCTTCGACGCGGCCCAGACCGCCTCCCGCTGCGCCACCTTCAGCGCCGCGCCCGGCCGGAAGGGGCGGCTCATCCCGGTCGCCGCCATGGGCAGGGTGCCCACCGCGTCCGCGAGCTCCGGCGCGCCGAGCACGTAGCGGTCCTCGCCCCGGGTGAGCAGCAGGTGCGGCTGGTCCGCGAGGACGTGCAGGAGCTGCTCGTCGGTGGTGTGGCGCACCACCATCAGGACGGTGTCCCCCTCGATCGCGTGCCGGGCGAGCCTGCGGCGGGCCGCCTCCGGGTCGAGCACCTCCTGGAGCAGCTCGGCGAGGGTCTCCGCACCTTGCCGGCGGAGCGTCTCGCGCTCGTTGCGGACCATCGCGAGCCGCAGTGCGGCCACCGTGGCGATGTGCTGGGCCACCGCGAGCCCGGCGGGCTGGGCGCCCTCGCGTTCGTAGGCGACGAGGAACCCGGCCGGACCGCCGGGCGCGGGGACGGGCAGCACGAAGCCGCCCGGCACGGTCGGCGGTGCGTCCACGGAGTCCGGCAGCACCGACGGGTCCGGTACCGGGACGCCCGGAAGCAGGGGACGGCCCTGCGGTGTGCAGAGGTACACGTCGTACCCGGAGAGACGTTCGAGCCGGCGGAGCAGGGTAGGGGTGTCGAGGTCCTCCGCGACCAGCCAGCGCAGCGAGCCGAAGACCTGGAGCTGGGCGCCGAGGCGGTGCCGGGCGTCCTCCTGCACCGCCGCGGCGACCTCCTGCGCGACGGCGATGAAGGGGACCGAGAGCGGTACTTCCAGCACCGGGAAGCCCCGTTCCTCGGAGGCCCGGAAGAAGTCGTCGTGCAGGACGGGCATGTGCAGCTGTGCGGAGAGCGCAAGCCCGGAGACCCCGGCGTCGTCCAGACGTTCGAGGTAGGCGCGCTGTCCGGCGGCCGTGGCCGGGACCGCCAGCCCCGCCGTCATGATCAGCTCGGACCCCAGCAACCAGGGCGTCGGATCGTCCAGCTCGCTGGCGTGCGCCCAGGAGACGGACCGCCCCAGCCCGGCGCTGCCCGCCTTCACGGAGAGCTGGAGTGCGGGGAAGGAGAGGAGATCCTCCACGGTGAGTTTGTCGCTGGCCACAGAAAGAAGCCTATCGCTCTGTGACTGACACAATTGTCGCCGATCACGCGGGGGGCCAGACTGTGGGCTCGTCACTGCTGCACGACATGAACGGAAGGTGACACGCCCGTGACCAGCTCGATCACCGAAATCGAGACCTATGGGGTCGAGCGGATCCCGGACGGGGACCGCACGGCCCGCCCGATCGATCTGTTCCGCCTCGCCTTCGGCGGAGCCAACACGTTCGCGACGTGCGTCCTCGGCGCCTTCCCCATCCTCTTCGGGCTCTCCTTCTGGCAGGGCGTCGCCGCCACCGTCCTCGGCCTGGTCGCCGGGGCGCTGCTGCTGGCACCGATGGCACTCTTCGGCCCGGCGAACGGAACCAACAACGCCGTCTCCTCCTCCGCCCACCTGGGCGTCCACGGACGCGTCGTCGGCTCCTTCCTCTCGCTGCTGACCGCCGTCGCCTTCTTCTCGATCTCGGTCTGGTCCTCCGGCGACGCCCTCGTCGGCGGAGCGCACCGTCTGGTCGACGTCCCCGAGTCGGACGTGTCGTACGGCATCGCCTACGCGATCTTCGCCGGGCTCGTCCTGGTCGTCTGCGTCTACGGCTTCCGCTTCATGCTGCTGGTCAACAAGATCGCCGTGATGGCCGCCTCCGCGCTCTTCGTGCTCGGCGCCTTCGCCTTCTGGGGCGACTTCGACCCCGGCTACGCGGGCTCCTTCGCCTCGACCGCCGACCCGCTGTTCTGGCCGTCTTTCATCGGCGCGGCACTGATCGTGCTCTCCAACCCGGTCTCCTTCGGCGCCTTCCTCGGCGACTGGTCCCGCTACATCCCGGCCGGCGCCCCCCGCCGCCGGGTGATGGGTGCGGCCTTCCTGGCGCAGATCGCCACTCTGCTGCCGTTCCTCTTCGGCCTGGCCACCGCGTCGATCATCGCCTCCAAGGCCGCGAAGTACGTCGACCCGGCCGCCCCGAACTACGTCGGCGGACTGCTCGCCATCTCGCCGGGCTGGTACTTCCTGCCGCTCTGCCTGATCGCCCTCATCGGCGGCCTCTCCACCGGCACCACCTCGCTCTACGGCACCGGCCTCGACTTCTCCAGCGTCTTCCCGCGCTTCAGCCGCGTCCAGGCGACCTTCTTCATCGGCGCGCTCTCCATCGCCTTCATCTTCGTCGGCCGTTTCGCGCTGAACCTCGCCCAGTCCATCTCCACCTTCGCGACGCTGATCATCACCTGCACCGCACCGTGGATGGTCGTCATGGCACTGGGCTACGTCACCCGGCGCGGCTGGTACGACCCCGACGCGCTCCAGGTCTTCAACCGCCGCCAGCGCGGTGGCCGGTACTGGTTCGCCCACGGCTGGAACTGGCGCGGCATGGCGTCCTGGCTGGTCTCCGCCGTCGTCGCCCTCCTCTTCACCAACCTGCCCGGCCAGTTCGTCGGCCCGCTCGGCGACCTCGCGAACGGCGCGGACATCTCCCTGCCGGTCGGCCTCGCCCTCGCCGCGGTGATCTACCTCGCGCTGCTGACGGCCTTCCCCGAGCCCCGCGCGGTCTACGGCCCGGCCGGTCCACGCTTCGTCCGCGCCGCCGACACGGAGGTCCCGCCCATCACCGGCGGGATTGAGGAGCCGGTGGCGACGGCGACCGCCGCGGGCTGACCGTACGGGTCGCCCACGGGCCGAACCCACGGGCCGGCGACGACCCGCTTCCTTCCCCCCACGACAAGGAGCCGATCCCATGAGCGACACCTCCGGACACGAGGACGTGCGGGCCGCCGCCGACGCACTCGTCGCGGCCTTCGCCGAAGGCCGTCTCGACGACTACTTCGGCGCCTTCGCCCCGGACGCGACCTTCGTCTTCCACACCACCCCGCAGCGGCTGGCCTCCACCGCCGAGTACCGCGCCCTGTGGCAGCGCTGGGTGGAAGAGGACGACTTCCGCGTCCTGGCCTGCACCTCCACCGAGCAGCTGATCCAGCACTTCGGGGACACCGCGGTCTTCAGCCACGACGTGGAGACCCGCGTCGCCACCTCCTCGGGCGAGGAGACTCTGCTGGAGCGCGAGACGATCGTCTTCGCCCGCGCGGCCGACGGCGGCTGGCCCGCCGTCCACGAGCACCTGTCCGCCCGCACCACCGTCTGACCAGGAGAACCGTTCCATGAGCACCACGTTCCGCAACTACATCGACGGCACATCCGTGGACGCCGCGGACGGTCGCACCCTCGACGTGGTGGACCCGGCCACCGGTGACGTCTACGCGACCTCGCCGCTCTCCGGTCAGGCCGACGTCGACGCCGCCATGGCGGCGGCCGCCGCCGCGTTCCCGGTGTGGCGCGACACCACCCCCGCCGTGCGCCAGCGCGTCCTGCTCAAGGTCGCCGACGCGATGGAGGCGCGGGCCGACGAGCTCGTCGCCACCGAGAGCCGCGACACCGGCAAGCCGCTCCACCTGACGCGGAGCGAGGAACTCGCCCCCGCCATCGACCAGATCCGCTTCTTCGCGGGTGCCGCCCGCATGCTGGAGGGCCGCTCGGCCGGCGAGTACATGGAGGGCATGACCTCCATCATCCGGCGCGAGCCGGTCGGTGTCTGCGCCCAGGTCGCCCCCTGGAACTACCCGCTGCTGATGGCGGTCTGGAAGTTCGCCCCGGCCCTGGCCGCCGGCAACGCCGTCGTCATCAAGCCTTCCGACACCACCCCCGCCTCGACCGCGCTGATCGCCGAGATCATCGGCGGTGTACTCGCCGAGATGGACCTCCCGCCCGGCGTCTTCAACGTCGTCTGCGGCGACCGCGAGACCGGCCGCATGATGGTGGAGCACCCGACCCCCGCGATGGCCTCGATCACCGGTTCCGTACGCGCCGGCATGCAGGTCGCCGCGTCGGCGGCCAAGGACGTCAAGCGCGTCCATCTGGAGCTCGGCGGCAAGGCCCCGGCGGTCGTCTTCGAGGACGCGGACCTGGAGAAGGCCGTGGAGGACCTGATCGTCGGCGGCTTCTTCAACGCCGGTCAGGACTGTACGGCGGCGACCCGGGTGCTGGTGCACGAGTCGGTGCACGACGCGTTCGTCGCGGCGCTGGCGGCGGCGGCCAAGGAGACGAAGACGGGCCTGCCGGACGACGAGGACGTGCTCTACGGCCCGCTCAACAACGCCAACCAGCTCGCCCAGGTCAGCGGGTTCATCGACCGCCTCCCGGCGCACGCGACCGTCGAGGCGGGCGGCCACCGGGTCGGTGACAAGGGCTACTTCTGGGCGCCGACCGTCGTCTCCGGCCTGCGCCAGGACGACGAGATCATCCAGAACGAGGTCTTCGGCCCCGTCATCACCGTGCAGTCCTTCACCGACGAGGCCCAGGCCCTGGAGTTCGCCAACGGCGTCGAGTACGCGCTCGCCTCCTCGGTGTGGACCAAGGACCACGCCCGCGCGATGCGGATGTCGAAGAACCTCGACTTCGGCTGCGTCTGGATCAACAGCCACATGGCGCTGGTCGCCGAGATGCCGCACGGCGGGTTCAAGAAGTCCGGTTACGGCAAGGACCTCTCCGCCTACGGCTTCGAGGACTACACCCGCATCAAGCACGTCATGACGGCCCTGTAGAACCGCTTCCACGCCCTGTACGGCCCGTCGCACGTACCGCCCGCGTCCGGTCGGGTGGCCGGGGTGGTCCGAGCCCTGTCCTGTGCCCGGGGGCGGGCAGGTACCGGGCATGAGTGAAGAACACGCCGACCGCCCGGACACCGCCCACACCCGCCCCGACGGGGTGAGCGACGCGACCGTCCGCGCCCTGAGCGTCCTGTCGGAGGCGCTGGAGACCACCGAGCGCGCCCGCGGCGCCCTCTACACCTTCCACCAGCTCACCGGCGGCGCCGACTTCCAGCTCGGCGACGCGGTACGGCTGCTCCGCGAGGCCGGGCACGACCGCGCCGCGGAACTGGTCGACCGGGAGATCGTGGGCCGCAACGTCATCCCCGGCCACTGGACCTTCCAGATCGTCGAGGCGTACGACCGCACCTACTACCGTCCCTTCGCCGAGATCGAGCGGAGTCTGGTGGACGAACTCGCCGCAGGACGTACGCACGTGTACGAGGCGGAGCTCAAGGAGGCCCGCAGGACCCGCGGCCGCCCCGACCACACCGCGCGCCCGGACACCACACCCGGGGACCGGTAGGGGAGCGGCGAGCGGCCGGGGGACCCGCGGGTACCCCGCCCCCCGGCCCGTACGACGGCGTCCCGCACACTGGTGGCCCGTCACCCGTACGAGCGAGGCGAACCATGGCTTTGCAGATCAGCGCCACCAACCCCGAACATCCCGCGCTCCTTCTGGAGCTGCCGTGGAACCTGCCGCTCGAGGAGTGGCCGGAGAAGTACCTCGTACCGCTGCCGCGCGGTATCTCCCGCCACGTGGTGCGCTACGCCCGCGCGGGGGCCGACGTGATCGCCGTCAAGGAACTCGCCGAACGCCCGGCCGTACGCGAGTACGACCAGCTCCGCACCCTCGACCGGCTCGGGATACCCGCGGTCGACCCCCTCGCCGTGGTCACCGGACGGGTCGGGGCGGACGGCGAACCGCTGGAGCCCGTACTGATCACCCGGCACCTCAACGGCTCGCTGCCCTACCGCTCGATGTTCGAGACCACCATGCGCCCCTCCACCGTGCACCGGCTGATGGACGCCCTCGCGGTCCTGCTCGTCCGGCTCCACCTCGTCGGCTTCGCCTGGGGCGACTGCTCGCTCTCGAACACCCTCTTCCGGCGTGACGCGGGCGCCTACGCCGCCTACCTCGTGGACGCCGAGACCGGCGAGACCCACGAGCGGCTCAGCGACGGGCAGCGGGAGTACGACATCGACCTCGCCCGCGTCAACATCAGCGGCGAGATGCTCGACCTGGAGGCCGCCGGAGCGCTCCACCCCTCGGTGGACCCGATCGCGTTCGGCGCCGAGATCTCCCGGCGGTACACCGCGCTGTGGCAGGAGCTGACCCGCACCTCCGTCTACCCGGCGGGCAAGTACCACTACATAGAGCGACGAGTGCGCCGGCTCAACGACATGGGCTTCGACGTCGCCGAGATGCAGATCGTCAACTCCCCGGACGGCGACACCGTCACCTTCGTGCCCAAGGTCGTCGACGCGGGCCACCACCAGCGCCAGCTGCTGCGGCTGACCGGCCTCGACACCGAGGAGAACCAGGCGCGGCGGCTCCTGAACGACCTGGAGAGCTGGATGGCCACCCAGGACGACTACGCCCCCGGCGACCCGCTCGGGGCGCGTACGGAGGTCCTCGCGCACCGCTGGGTCCGCGACCAGTTCCGGCCCACGGTCCGGGCCGTCCCGCTCGATCTGCGGGGCTCCATGGACCCGGCCGAGCTCTACCACGAGCTGCTGGAGCACCGCTGGTTCCTCTCCGAGCGGGCCCAGCACGACATCGGCCTGACGGCCGCGGTGGCGGACTACACGGCCACCAGGCTTCCCCGCGCCGAAACGCCCGCGGCCGTGGAGAGCGCCGACGAGTAGCGGGGCGGGCCTTGTGGCCGGTGGCGGTGACGGGTGTCGGCGGCCGGTGACCGGGCGGAGAGCGGTCCGCAGCGGCCCGCCGAGATGCGTCGGCCCCGTCCTGCTGCTTCGCTGGGAGCGTCGGATGCCCAGCGGACGAGGAGTGGTGATGAGCGGAGTGGACGAACCCGCCAAGCTGGCCAAGCAGATGCGGGAGAAGGCACAGCAACTGAGCGACGCGGCCGAGAAGGCCAAGGACCCCGACGAGCGGCAGCGCCTGGCGGAGAAGGCCCGCAAGATGCGGGACCGCAGCGAGCAGCAGTCCGGCATGAGCAGCGGGGACATCTACCCGCAGCTGTAGGACCAGGGCTCCTCCCGCGTTCCGCGCACCCGGCCCGTATCCAGGGGCCGCACGAGGGCCGATCCGGCACGCCGATCGGCCCTCGTGGCGTGCGGGGGAGTCGCGGGAACGCATCGAGAGCCTGGCGCCGCCCCGGGCGTCCGAGGCGCACCGCCGTGCGCAGCCTGCCGGACCACGGGCAAGCTGGTGCCCGACATCGGGGCGATAAGAGGGCGGGGAACGGGGCATGGTGCACAGGCCGTCGAAGGACGAGGCCTTGGGACTGCTCCGGAGTGAGATCGGTCCGGAACGCGGCGAGTTCGCCGCTTCGGCGGCCGAAGACCTCTGGCCCGCCTGGCTCCGCTTCGGCGGAAGACGGTTCGACGTCCCGGACGTGCCCGACGCCGACGGCCTGCTGCTCCAGTACGGCACGTACGCGTTCGACGGGCCCCCGATGTTCCTCCTGGATTTCGTCAGGCAGTTCGAGATCGTCGATTCCGACGGCCTCCACGACCAGTACGTGCAAGTCCACTGCGAGCTCCGCTACGAACCGACGCCGCTGCTCGACGCGCTGGGGAGCTTCGACTCGTGGTTCTTTCACGATTCAGGGGATGAACTCGAGCAGTGGGCCGCGGAGTTCACCGAGGGGGCGGGCTGGAAGATGATCCGCGGTCTGAAACCGGCCGAGGTGAGGGTGTATCAGGAGCGGGTGTGACCGCGGGGCATCGGCCGACGGCGAATCTCCCCGTCCGTGATTCCGCCGCGCCGCTCCGCGGAAGAGCGGTGACACCACCAGGGCCGAGGACGTGGCCGAGCTCCCGCCGCAGGCGGCGGCACGGGCCGAGAGGACGATGCGTGACCTGCCGTACTTCGTCGGGCGGATCGTGCCGAGCTTCATGTCCCACGCCCCCGACATCCCCCGGCCACGGAGTTCGGTGAACCCCTCCGCAAGGCACTGAGCATCGAGAGCCGCGACCGGAGAGATCCCGGTGTATCGTCCGTTTCCGAACAGGTGCGGGAGAGTAAGGACAGGGCCGGGTGCAAGGGTTGACGGGGCGAGACCATCAGGGCGTCATGGATCCGAGCCGTCGGATCATCGTCGCACTGGACTGCGACAACCGCCCAGCCGCCCAAGCCGTCGTCGAACAGCTCGGTGACGAGTGCCGCTTCTACAAGGTGGGTCTGGAACTTCTCACCGCGGTCGGGCCCCAGTTCGTGGAATACCTGGTCGGGCGGGGCAACGAAGTCTTCCTGGACCTCAAGCTCTTCGAGATCCCGAACTCCGTCGCCGGCGCCGTCCGGGCGGCAGGCGCGCTCGGCGTCTCCATGGTGACCGTGCACAGTATGGGCGGCACGGGGATCCTGACCGCCGCGGTCGAGGCGGCCCGCGATTATTCAGACCTTCGCGTTCTTGCCCTCACCGTCGTCACCAGCATGACCGACGCGGACCTGGTCGACATCGGCGTGGCCGGCTCCACGGAGAGTCAGGTGCTGCGGTTGGCCGGTCTGGCCAAGCGGGCCGGATGCCATGGCGTGACCGCCTCGCCGCACGAAGTGGCCTCCCTGCGTGAGGTATTGGGTGGCGATGCGCTGATCGTCGCCCCCGGAGTCGTCCTGCCCGGCGCGTCCGTCAACGAGCACGCCCGTCCCGGCACGCCGTACGCCGCAGTCGCGGACGGAGCCTCGCACGTGGTCGTGGGCCGCGCGGTCACGCGGGCGCCGGACGCGCTGACCGCGTTCCGTCGTTTCCGCGCCAACTTGTCGGCCTCGTAGCTCCCTTCGCGGAAGGGTGGCCAGGACGCCGCGCGGGGTGGGCATCCATCCCGGCGGACGGTCTTCCCGCCGGGGACGCGCGCGGACCCGCTCGGTCACCACACGAAAGCAGGAAATCCGATGCGCGGGCCGAAGCCGAAGCGGGACTGGCGCAGCCGACTGGGCCGACCTGCCGCGGTCGTGCTGTACAGGACCCCGGTCACGTGGCGCTTCGCGATCCACTTCGAGCCCGGCGGTGTACTGGACGGCGCGCTCCGCGGCGCATCGCCCGGTGGTTCGCCGGAGTCCGCTCAGGAGGCCATGCGCCGCTGGGTCGAGGACACCTTCCAACGGCCGGTCGGCATGGCCTGGACGCCGACCGACGCGCCGGACTGGTGGGCGGGGGACATCACCGATTCCGATTCCGGGACCCCGATACGGGACGAACCGCGGCCGGACGCGGCCCCGTTCAGCCCCTGAGCTCCGCGAGGTGGGCGTGACGTCTCGTCCGCGGCGCGGGTGGAACGGGACGGGTGCGGCCTGGCGGCGGGCCGGGTTGTGGTGGTTCGGCGGCGGCTCGGGTTGGCAGCCGATGGGGAGCTCGGGAGCCCGACGCTCTCGTCGATCGGTTCGTTGGCAGTGCTTCTCCATGTCATGGTCAGAACGCCTGCAGGTAAACCCGGGTGGTGTCGGCGTCCAGTCCGAGGACGTGGATCTCGATCCACTGGACCTCGCTCCGGCGGCTGTCGCCCACGCAGGGCGGGCAGACCCCGGCCCAGCGGGCCCCCTTTTCGCTTTGGGGCTCGGCGAGTCCGAGGTGCCCGAAGAGTTTCGTGGAGGGCGGAAGGTCCTGGTTCCTGATGCGCAGGGGCTGCTCGGGACGCAGGTCCTCCGCCATCTCCACGGCTGTCCTCTCGTCGGTCACAAAGGAGAGCAGGTAGATGTCCTCCTGCGGATTGATCTGCACGGCGCCCTTCACCTCTGTCGCATTCTCGGGCACTGGCACCTTCATGAACGCTGATGCCTCCGGGGCGCCCATGCCCTTTCCCCAGTGCGAGGCGCGCCCGTCCGTCGTCCGGTGGTCTTCCTTGTCTGCACCAGAGCAGGAGGCGAGCAGCAGAGTGGCCCCCAACAGTGCCAACAGACGTGGTCGCAGGGATGATCGGCTGTTCAACGGTTCTCCTCGTTGCCGCGTGAGACGTCTCCGCGGGAGCCCTCGCCGCCAGGGTCCGCCGGCGTCACTCCGGGGGCTGAGCCATTGTTCAGATCATGGGTGCAGGTGCTGCTGCTACCGCGCATGTCGAATTCCTGAGCGAAGCCCACCTTGTGCAGCCGCCCCATGTCGTCGTCGGGAACAGTGATACCACCGGGGAACGTGGTCGATGTGCCGGAGTCCCAGTTGTACCGACAGCATCCGCGGGGACGGACTGCCGGCAGTGCTGTCTGCTCCTTCATCGTCGGATCCGGCGGGCAGCCGTTGGTCGTCGCTGATGCTGCGGCCACAGTCCCGGCGCCTCGTACACGCCTTGCATAATGACCCGCATGAACACGGAATCCTGCGACCCGGCCGAGTTGGCTGCTCTCCGCGACATCTTCGTGGGCCGTCCCGGGGCAGCACCGCCAGCCGGCTCGGAAGCGGTGCGGTCCTTCGAGGCAGAACACGGCATCGTCCTTCCGGAGCCGTACCGCACGTTCGTGACGGACATCTGCGACGGCCTGCGCGCAGGACCACCCATGTACGGTCTGCTGCCCTTCGCGCAAGCGCCCTCCGACTGGGGCTCGTACCGCCCCGTGCGCCTGCTCGCCGAGCCGTTCCCGCTCACGGCGGCATGGCTGTGGACGGCGGAAGGCGACGAAGCGACCCTCTCGGAGCAGGAGTTCGAGAAGCGGACGGACCCCGTGTTCGACCACGGCTCGCTGCTGCTGGGCACCGACGGCTGCGGCATGTACTGGCACCTCATCGTCACCGGGCCGCAGCGCGGCCACGTCTGGCTGATCGATGAGTACGGCGCGGTGCCCTTCGGCACCAGGTCAGGCACCTCCCTGATGCCGGGCACTCCCGGTTTCGCAGGGTGGGCGGCCCGCTGGGCAGCCCGCGGCCGCTCCTGGTACGCGAAGACCTGAAGCCCCCGGACTCTGTCCCCAGCCCAACGCGCCGCTGACGACGCAGCCGCCATCGCTCCGCGCTGCGCCACTTCGTGCACGGCCTGAGCTACGGAACCGGCCTGACCCTCGCAGGACTGCTCGGCTACGGGCAGTTCTCGCCCGGCCCGGGACCTGACACAGGTCCTGGCAGTCGGCGGCGAGCCGGCGTACGCCGTCGTCCCCGGCATTGCCGACTCCACCCCGTCCGCCCTGCCTGCCGCCGGAGCGATGCTGCACGTCCGCCGGCTCACGGCGGGCGAACGCGCGGCGGTCTCGGACGCAGTGCGCGCGTACGTCGACGTGGTGGCCGGCGAGGTGGCCCTCGGGCGAACGCCTCGGCCCGGATCACCGGGGCCGAGGGGCTGGAGCTGCGGGCGGAGGGCGGGGGCGCGGGGGCGCGGGGGCTGATCTGGGGGCTGGCGGGCCGACGGCCGCGCTCCGGGCTCGGGGAGCGTCCAACGGGGACGTCCTGCACGAGGCGTGTCACGAGGACGAGCGGGTTTCCGGCCTTGATCCGCCGGAAACCCGCTACGGGGTCACTCCCAGAAGTACTGGTTCGTGTTGACCAACTGCCCCGGAATTACCTGCCCTCCGGTGCGGAACTCGGTGTACGCCCAGTAGTCGCCGTCAGGCTTCAGCGCAGCGCCCGGCCGCAGTTTGTACTGCGGCGTCGTGCCACGCACCAGTGAGGCCGGCAATTCCAGCGTCGCCTGCTCGTAGTGGCCGTTACGGCTGAGGATCACGTGGCCGAGCCGGTAGTCGACGACCGGGCCCGCGGAGTCCTGTGCGAAGACGTACGCGGTGTAGGTGCCCGCTTCCGGCATGAAGGACCAGGCCCGTTCGAGGCTGTTCCAGGTGGAATTGCTCCGGTACACCAGCTTGTCGCCCCTGTACAGATACAGGTCGAGGTTGGTGTCCGGATCGTCGGTTTCGGCCTTCACGACGATTCCTGCGCTGCCCGCCGGCACCTTGAAGGTGTGCGCACGCACCCCGAGGGCCTTCGGGTCGAAGACGCCGCCGCTGACTCCGGTCGGCATCGAGTACGACTCCCACTTCATGGGGGCGTAGCCGGTCGACCTGCCGGAGACCGGGCCGGTGAAGCCCGGCTCCATCATGGCGAAGGAGCCGCCGGCGAGCCGGCCGAACTCCTCCAGGTTGTCGTCGTACTCCCGGGGCGTGATGCCCCACGGGCGGGCGGCGACCGGAATCCGTACCTGGTGGGCGTTGCCGCGCCAGGTGATCGCGCCGGTGGTGTAGCGGTCCCACGGTGCGCTGCCGCGCCGCAGGGTGATGGTGACCGAGACGGTCCTGCCCGGTGCCACCGTCACCACCGAGGGGGAGACGGTGATTCCCATGCCCCGCAGCCCGCTGGTCGACGCGCGGTACGTCTCCTTCTTGCTGCCGACGTTCGTCAGCTTGCGGGTCAGCACCACCGGCTTGGTTCCGTCGTACTCGCGCAGCGCGATCGAAGGCAGGTTCAGATCGCGGCCGTCGGGCTGAGCGGCCTCGCTGAAGGCGACCAGGCTCTGCGCGTCCGGCTCGATGACCAGCCCCGGATCGGCGGCCCGCTTCACCGACGCCAGTCCGCTGCCCTGGGCCAAGGGGCTGGCGTCGCTCACGGTGCCGGCGGTGGTGTGCAGCGCCGAGGCGACCGCGCCGGGCGACCAGCCGGGGTGCTCGGCGCGCAGGATCGCGGCCTCTCCGGCCACGTGCGGGGTCGCCATCGAGGTCCCCGAGTACGCGTCGTACTGCCGGCCGAAGTTCCCCGGCGGGGAGACGGCCGCGACGATGTCGCTGCCGGGGGCGACCAGGTCGGGCTTCATGAGCCCGGTGTGCGTCTTGTCCGGCCCTGTGGAGGAGTAGTCCGCGATGCTCGGCACGTCGAAGCTGTCGCTGCCCGAGGTGAGCCTGGCGGAGCCGTTGGCCGGGTGCCTCATCAGGTAGTTGAAGATTTTGCCGGCCTGCTCCCGGGTGTTGAGGTAGAGCACCGGGAAGTCGTAGACGCTGTTGACCCTGAAGTTGCCGTTGGGGTCGAAGAGGACCATGGCCGCGGCGCCCGTGGCCTTCAGCTCCTGCACCGAGTCGTACGGGCTGTAGAGGGCACAGGCGACCACCTTGCCCTTCACCTTCGCCGGGTCCAGGCTGCCGGGCACGCAGTACGCCGAACCGTCGTCCAGCGTGCCTGCCTCTTCGCCGAAGACCAGCGGCAGGGACCGGCCGCCGGGGAGCACGTCCAGGGTGGCGCCGGCGATCGAGGTGCCGTCACCGAGCCGGACGGTTCCCCCGTTCGCCTCGGTCACCGCCGCGCCGACCGTGGTGACCCACGGCTGGGTGTTGCTGACCGCGCTGCTGAAGCCTGTGTTGCCGGCCGCGGCGGTGACGAAGACCCCGGCCAGCGTGGCGTTGAGGAAGGCGTTGCCGATCGGCGTGTTCGGCTCGGTGTCCCCCCACTCCGTTCCTATCGAGTAGTTCAGCACCTGGACGCCGTCGGCGACCGCCGCGTCGATGCCCGCGATGATGTCGGCGTCGTATCCCGAACCGCCCCAGAGGACCTTGTAGACGGCGATCCGCGCGTCCGGGGCCACTCCGGAGATGGAACCGAAGTCCCGCCCCGCGATGGTGACGTCGTCGACGGGCAGGCCGGCTGCGGTGGACGCCGTGTGCGTGCCGTGTCCGACCATGTCCCGGGGAGAGAGCACCTCGCCCTCGGGCAGCGAGCCATACGCCGCGAGAACCGTGTCGGCGAAGTACCGGGCGCCGACGATCTTGCCGTTGCAGTGCACGGCGGCGAACGTGTAGCCGGTCTGGCAGGTGCCGTGCCAGCCGGCCGGGGCCGGCATCTTCTGGGCGAACGAAGCGCTTTCGGGCCAGATGCCGGTGTCCAGGACGCCGATCACGACCCCGGCGCCGGTGGTCTTGCTCGGCTTCCGCGGGGCGGACTTGGATGTGTCGGACTTCTGCGCACCGGTCGCCTGCGCACCGGTCGCCTGTGCGCCGGCTGCCTGTGCGCCGGTCGCCGATGCCGCAGCCGCAGCCGCAGCCGACGATGATCCGACAGTGCCCGTTGCGGTGCCGGTCGCCGACTGCGACGTGGTGTCACCGAGGGACGTCTGGCCGGAATTGACCACCTTGGACTCGGTGACCGAACGAACCCGCTTGTCCGCCTTCAGCGCCTTGACCTGAGCGGAAGTCAGGGTGGCGGAGAACCCGTTGAAGGCTGTGGTGTAGATCTCCTCGACGGTGATCCCGGCTGCTGCGGCCACGGCTGTCCGCCGGGTACCCAGGTGCTTCCGGTACGCCTTCGCCTCCGCCGACTGCGGTTCCAGCTGCTCACCCGGTGCCGGGCGGGTCCGGGCCAGCCCCGGGACCTCGCCCGTGTACGTCGTCACTGGCTCCTCGGCGAGCTGCACGATGTACGGGGTGCGCCCGGTGGGCGTCTGCTTCCGCACCGCCTCGGACTCGCCGGTCCGGCCCTGTCCGAATCGACCGGCACCTCCCGTCAGGTCGACGCGGTCCCCTGCGGGACGCAGACCGGAGCGGACACTGTTGCCCGCCGGGGTGTCCTGCTCGGGCGGGGCGGCCATTGCCGCGTTTCCGGTGGCGACCGTGCCGCCCCCCGCCAGGACGAAGGCCAGCAGGGGTACCGCCAACCTCCTTCGCAGGGTTCGTGCGCTCGTAGTCACGAGGCTCCTTCCAGTAGCTCCTTATGGGAGCGCTCCCAAGCATCTCGACGCCCCCTCCCGGGAGAGGAGAGGGGGTGCGGGCTCACCCAACCCAACGTTCGTTAAGGGGGAGTTCACGGCCTGTTTCAGTGCCCGTGGAGCCGCCATGGCTACCCCAACGGGCACACGTGGCCGGCTTCCGCGAGGAGGGGTGGGGGGACGGGCGTGGCCGGTGTCTCGACGCCCCGGGAGTCGCCGAGCGAGCTCAAAGCGGTCGCGGCGGGGGAGTGGCCCGTACCGGGGTGGAGCCAGTACGCACGGGGGTACGGTGCACGCGACCAGGAGACCAACAGGGCCGGCCGGGACGTACCACTCCGCATAGGTGTCACCGTTGATGTAGCCCGGGGCCGGGGTGAAGATCGGCGGCGGCATCCAGGATGGGACAAGTACACCTGTACGTCTGCCAACGAGTTCGCGTTGGACGTCCAGATGGCGTGGGTGAGGATTCACCCCGAGCACGATGCCCGTGACGCGTACGCGGCCATCATGAGTGGTGTTCCTGTCGAGCGGGAAAGTGTCAGCGGGGACTCGCCGACGTGCTGCATCACGTACGGGTTGACGTCCTTCGCCCGTGTCCTGCAGTGCATCGAGGCCATCCGCGGCGGCGGGTTCGACCCGCACGTGCCGGGCGGGATTATCGGAAATGACGAGGCCTGAGCCCGGAGGCTATAGCGTCTGCGTTACTCGGCTCGTGAGACGAGTTGTCCCTTCAGAACCTGCCGCCGCCATTTCCCGGACAGGAGAAGCGATGAGTGCACACGGTGATGTCGACCTCGGCCACACTCTGGCCGGCTGGACCGGAACGGCCCTCGTGATCGTCGGCGCTACGGGCGCCGGAGTCGCGGTCTGCGCGGCCTCCCCGCCAGGGGTGGCGTTGGGCGGGACGGTGATAGCCGCCGGCGCTGTGGTCACCTGGCTGCTGCATCTGGCGGGCCGGGGCAAGCCGAGCGGCCCCGGCGACCCGAGGAGTGGAGTTGGCGCGTACGTGACACCCGGGCCCGCGACGGCCACCCGGAGTGCCTCGGGTGCCGGATGGCCGGGCGGCGTCGCGTGACTCCGGCCGCGGGGGTTCCCGTACCGGCGGCCGAGCCCGTGAACGGCTGAGACGGCCGGGGCGGCCGGGCCTGCGGGCCTCCGTGCCGCCCCGGCGATAAATCCCCGGCACCCGCCGGACGAGGCTGTTATCGTGAATGGCACGTGATCAGCGATGTGATCATCGATGAAGGAGAGCAGTTGTGAAGGGTGACGACGACATCTCCGGGTGACACCCGAAGGTGATCTGCCACCGGCAGGCGCGTTCAAGCGCCGCTGTGATGGCTTCCGTTGTCGTACCCCACCTCTGTTCGCCTCCGGGCGGCCGCTTCGACGCGCGCCCGCATCACGTCACCAGGACGTCTCCATGTCCGTTTCCATGGCCTTTCTCACCTGCTCCCACCTCTCCTTCTCCTGGCCCGACGGCACACCCGTCTTCCAGGACCTCTCTTTCACCGTCGGCGCCGGCCGCACCGGACTCGTCGCACCCAACGGCGCGGGCAAGAGCACCCTGCTCAAGCTGATCACCGGTGAGTACCGCCCCACCCGGGGCTCCGTCTCCGTGAACGGACTGCTCGGCCACCTCCCGCAGGACCTGCCGCTCACCGGTGGTCTCACCGTGGCCGAGGTGCTCGGCGTCTCCCAGGTGATCCGGGCGCTCGACGCCATCGAATCCGGCGACACCAGCGAGGAACTCTTCGCCGTGATCGGCGACGACTGGGACATCGAGGAACGCACCCGGGCCCAGCTCGACCGCGTCGGCCTCGAAGACGTCACGCTGACACAGTCTCTGGACACCCTCAGCGGCGGGCGGATCGTCTCCCTCGGGATCGCGGCGCAGCTCCTGAAGCGCCCCGACGTGCTCCTCCTCGACGAACCGAGCAACAACCTCGACCTCGAAGCGCGCAAGAAGCTCTACACCGTGATCGAGGAGTGGAACGGCTGCCTGCTCCTGGTCAGCCACGACCGGGAACTGCTCGACCGGATGGACCGCATCGCCGAACTCGACCGCGGTGAATTCCGCTTCTACGGAGGCAACTTCACCGAATACGAAGAGATGGTGCGCGGCGAGCAGGAGGTCGCCGAGAAGAACGTCCGCAGCGCCGAGCAGGAAGTGAAGCGGGAGAAGCGGGAGATGCAGCAGGCCCGCGAACGCGCCCAGCGCCGCTCGAACAACGCCGCCCGCACCATCAAGAACGCCGGACTGCCCAAGATCGTCGCGGGCGGACTCAAGCGCAGCGCCCAGGTGTCGGCGGCCAAGGCGGACGGTACGCACGCGGCCCGTGTCGGGGACGCCCGGGCCCGGCTCGACGAGGCGGGCCGCGCACTCCGCGACGACCAGCGGATCACCCTGGAACTGCCCGAGACCCGCGTCCCCGCGGGACGGACCGTCTTCCTCGGCGAGGGCGTCCGGGTCCGCCGCGGTGACCGAGAGCTGTTCGCCGGGGACGGGGCGCACCTGGAGATCCGCGGCCCCGAGCGGATCGCGCTCACCGGCCCCAACGGGGCAGGAAAGTCCACCCTCTTGCGGATCGTCCAGGGTGAGCAGGTGCCGGACGGCGGGACCCTCCGGCGGGCGGACGGCCGCATCGCGTACCTCTCCCAGCGTCTCGATCTGCTCGACTCCGCACGTACCGTCGCCGAGAACTTCGCCGCGTTCGCGCCCGCCCTGCCGGAGGCGGAGCGGATGAACCTGCTGGCGCGCTTCCTCTTCCGGGGCTCGCACGCGCACCTTCCGGTGTCGGCGCTCTCCGGCGGTGAGCGGCTGCGTGCCACCCTCGCCTGCGTCCTCTACGCCGAACCCGCCCCGCAACTCCTGCTGCTGGACGAACCGACCAACAACCTCGACCTGGTCAGCGTCGGCCAGTTGGAGAGCGCGCTCAACGCCTACCAGGGAGCCTTCGTGGTCGTCAGCCACGACGAGCGCTTCCTCGCGGAGATCGGGGTCGACCGGCGGCTCCACCTGACCGACGGACGGCTGACGGAGGCGGGCGCACCCGGCGGCGACTGACCGCCCAGGCGGTCCTGCCCCGTCCCGCTTGCGCCCGTCCCGCTTCCGCCTACATCTGTCCCCCGCTGCCCCGCCCGCGCCCGAGGCCCCGCCCGGCGGGCACCGCAGCCGACCCGACCCAGGTGATCCCCCATGACCCGACCCGCCCTGCTCGCCCACGACCTCGTCCGTACCCTCGGGAGGCGCCGGGTGCTCGACGGCGTCTCCCTCACCGCCGCCCCCGGCCGCCGCATCGGCCTGATCGGCGAGAACGGTGCCGGAAAGTCCACCCTGCTGAGAATCCTCGCCGGGGTGGACGAGCCCGATTCCGGCACCGTCGTCCGCCCTGCCGGACTCGGCTACCTCCACCAGGAGATGCCGTACGAGAGCGGAGCGAGCATCACCGACGTGCTCGACGACGCCCTCGCCGAGTCCCGCGCGGACCTTGCCCGGCTCGACCTACTCTCCCGGGAGATCGCCGCCGTGCCCGAGGACACGCCCGGCCACGGCGACCTCCTCGCCCGGTACGCGGAGTGCCTGCAGCAGGCCGAGGAGCACGAGGCCTGGGACGCCGACCGGCGCGCCGGGCTCGTCCTCGACGGCCTCGGCCTCGGCGCCCTGGCCCACGGCCGCACCCTCGGCACCCTCTCGGGCGGACAGCGGGGGCGGCTCGCCCTTGCTGCGCTGCTGATCCGCCGGCCCACCGCGCTCCTCCTCGACGAACCCACCAACCACCTGGACGACGAGGCCGCCGCGTTCCTGGAACGGCGGCTGTGCGAGATGCCCGGTGCCGTCGTGGTGGCGGGCCACGACCGGGCGTTCCTCGACGCCGTCTGCACCGACCTGATCGACCTCGACCCCGCGGTGCGCGGGCCGGTCCACTACGGCGGCGGCTACACCGCCTACCAGGACCAGCGGCGGGCCGCCCGGGAGAGCTGGCAGCGGCGCTTCGAGGAGGAGGAGAAAGAACTCGCCGACCTGCGCGTCGCGGTGGAGGTCACGGCCCACCGGGTCGCCCCGGACCGTGGGCCGCGCGACAACGAGAAGATGGGGTACGGCCACGCCGGGGGCCGGGTCCAGCACCAGATCGCCCGCCGGGTGCGCAACGCCGCCCGCCGGCTCGGCGAACTGGAGCGGCAGCGGGTCCCCGCCCCGCCGGAGCCCCTGCGCTTCCGCACCCCTGAACCGGAAGCCGCCGAGCCCGCGAACTCCGCCGACGACGCCCCGCTGCTCTCCCTCCGGGACCTCCGGGTGCCCGGCCGCCTCACCCTCGACCGCCTGGACCTCCACTCGGGCCACCGCCTGCTGGTGACCGGCCCGAACGGCGCGGGCAAGTCGACGCTCCTCGCGGTGCTGGCGGGCGGACTGACCGCTCCCACCGGCCGGGTGCGTCGCCGGGAGGGGCTTCGGGCCGGACTGCTCGCCCAGGACACGGTGTTCGAGCATCCGGGGCGTACCGTCGCGGAGACGTACACCCTCGGGCTCGGCGAGGAACGGGCCGAACTCGTCCCGCTCGCCGGGCTCGGGCTCTTCGCCGCACGGGATCTCGACAGCAGAGTCGGTGAACTGTCGGCCGGTCAGCGCCGCAGGCTCGCCCTCGCCCTGCTCGTCGCCGACCCGCCGGACCTGCTGCTGCTCGACGAACCGACCAACCACCTCTCGCCACGGCTCGCCGACGAGTTGGAGGAGGCACTCGGCACCGGTCCGGGGACCGTCGTGGTCGCCAGCCACGACCGGTGGCTCAGGTCCCGTTGGCCGGGTACGGAACTGCGCCTGCGGGCACCCGCGGAGGAGCGGACGTGAGAAACGCCGCGTTCGCCCGCGACGGAAACCGGACGCCAGTGCGGGAGGGGAGGGTCGTGATCGGGTACAAATCGTGGTGATCGTCCGCCCCCGGGGCGGTGGCCCGGTACGGACGGAGCCACCACCCACGAACGAGGAGAACCGATGGTGCACGCACGGGCCGGCAAGCCGGCAGAATCCGACGACCTGGTCGACGTGGCACGGCTGGTGACTGCGTATTACGCCCTCCACCCCGACCCGGCCGAGCCCGGCCAGCGGGTGGCCTTCGGCACGTCCGGGCACCGCGGTTCCTCGCTCGCGACCGCGTTCAACGAGGACCACATCGCCGCCACCACCCAGGCGATCTGCGAATACCGCACCCGGCAGGGCACGGACGGCCCGCTCTTCCTCGGCGTGGACACCCATGCCCTGTCGGAGCCCGCGCGGGTCACCGCCCTGGAGGTCCTCGCCGCGAACGGGGCCACCGTCCTCATCGACTCCGAGGACGGCTACACCCCGACCCCGGCGGTCTCGCACGCGATCCTGACGTACAACCGCGGCCGGACCGGAGGGCTGGCCGACGGGATCGTCGTCACCCCGTCGCACAACCCGCCCGCCGACGGCGGGTTCAAGTACAACCCGCCCAACGGCGGACCGGCCGGCTCGGACGCCACCTCCTGGATCCAGGACCGCGCCAACGAACTCATCGCGGGCGGGCTCAAGGAGGTGCGCCGCGTCCCGTACGCCCGTGCGCTGGCCGCGGGGACGACCGGACGCCACGACTTCCTCGGCGGGTACGTCGACGACCTGCCGTCCGTACTGAACCTGGACGCGATCCGCGACGCGGGCATCCGGATCGGCGCAGACCCGCTCGGCGGCGCGTCCGTCGGCTACTGGGGCCGCATCGCGGAGACCCACCGCATCGACCTGACGGTGGTCAACCCGCTCGCCGACCCCACCTGGCGCTTCATGACGCTGGACTGGGACGGCAAGATCCGGATGGACTGCTCCTCGCCGTACGCCATGGCCTCGCTCATCGCGCAGCGCGACGCGTACGCCATCTCCACCGGCAACGACGCCGATGCCGACCGGCACGGCATCGTCACCCCCGACGGCGGGCTGATGAACCCCAACCACTACCTGGCCGTCGCCATCCAGTACCTCTACACCCACCGCGACGGCTGGCCCGCCGGGACCGGCATCGGCAAGACACTGGTCTCCTCCTCGATGATCGACCGGGTCGCCGCCGACCTCGGCCGCCCGCTGGTGGAGGTACCTGTCGGCTTCAAGTGGTTCGTGGACGGTCTCTTCGACGGCAGCCTCGGCTTCGGCGGCGAGGAGTCCGCCGGCGCCTCGTTCCTGCGGCGCGACGGCCAGGTGTGGACCACCGACAAGGACGGCATCCTGCTCGCCCTGCTGGCCTCCGAGATCACCGCGGTCACCGGCTCCACCCCGTCCCAGCACTACACCGAGCTCACCACCCGTTTCGGCGACCCCGCCTACGCGCGCGTCGACGCCCCGGCCACCCGCGAGGAGAAGGCCGTGCTGGCCAAGCTCTCGCCCGAGCAGGTCACCGCCGACACCCTCGCGGGCGAGGCCATCACCGCCGTACTCACCGAGGCGCCCGGCAACGGCGCGGCCATCGGCGGTCTCAAGGTCTGCACCGACAGCGCCTGGTTCGCCGCCCGGCCCTCCGGCACCGAGGACGTGTACAAGGTGTACGCGGAGAGCTTCCAGGGCCCCGACCACCTGAGCAGGGTCCAGGACGAGGCCAAGGCCCTCGTCTCGACCGTCCTGGGCGCCGCGGGCTGAGACCCCGTCACGTGTGCGGCCGGCCCCGGTGAGGCGGGACCGGCCGCACACGTGTGTCGCGCAACCGCTCCGGCGGCCCGTGGCTGTCGGCGGCCCCTGCCACACGTGAGAGCCGGCCCGCCCGTCAGGCGTGCGCAGCCGCGAACGGGCCGTCGCCCGCGAAGGCCAGCGCGGCGAAGCGCTCGCCCATCAGGCGGTGGGTCGCGGCGTCGGGATGCAGCTGGTCGGGCAGCGGCAGCTCGTCCGCGTCGGCCGGGCCGTAGAGCGCGCGGCCGTCGAGGTGGTGCAGATGCGGGTCCTCGGAGGACCGCTGCTGGACGATCCGGGCCAGCTCCGCGCGTACGACGTTCAGTGTCAGCTTCCCGCCCGCGGTTTCGGCCGCGTCGCCCATCGCGACGAACTTCAGCTTCCCCATGCTCAGTTGGGAGAGATCCGGGGCGCTCGGGCCCGGGGTGTCCTCGTGCATCGGGCACAGGATCGGTGAGACCAGGAGCAGCGGGGTGGTGGGGTGGCCCTCGCGGATCGTGTCGAGGAAGCCGTGGACGGCGGGGGTGAAGGCACGCAGCCGCATCGCGTCGGTGTTGACCAGGTTGATGCCGATCTTCAGGCTGATCAGATCGGCGGGGGTGTCCCGCAGGGCGCGCGCGGTGAAGGGGTCGAGCAGGGCGCTGCCGGCCAGGCCCAGGTTGATCAGCTCCGCTCCGCCCAGGCGTGCGGCGAGGGCGGGCCAGATGGTACTGGGGCTCGCGGCGTCGGAACCGTGGCTGATCGAGCTCCCGTGGTGCAGCCACACGGGCCGGCCCCGGTCCGGCGACGGCGCGACGGGGGCGTCGCTGCGCAGGGCCACGAGCTCGGTGGTCTCGTTGTGCGGCAGCCAGATCTCGACGTCCTTGTCGCCCTCGGGCAGACCGGCGAACCGGATCGTGGCGACCGGCCCCGGCAGGTACTCGGCCGATCCGGTGGCCATGTCGACGATCACGGTGTTGCCGGTGGACGCGGTGGCCCGGCCCGCCGGGCGGCCGTCGACGAGCAGGTCGTACACCCCGTCCGGGCGCGGCGGCGCACCCGCGTAGGCCCGCTTGGTGGGCAGGGTGTCCAGCTCCAGGGCGGTGGCCGCGGTGCGGAAGGCCAGCCGCACCCCGGAAGGCTGGGACTCGGCGAAGGCCAGCTGGGGATCGGTGTACTGGGCACGGGCCCGGGCGGGCAGCCGGTGCGGGAGGACGCCGTGCGCCGTGTGCTCCAGATCCAGGGCGCCCCGCAGCAGCGCGGCGGTCAGGGGAGTGGTGATCCAGCGGTGCGGGGTGCTCTGTGGGGTGCTCAAGGTGTTCGGCCCGTCGGTCGTCGGTCGGGTGGTGGATGTCGGACGGCGCGTGTCGGGATCCCGCAAGGCGGCGGCTCAGGGAGCGGCCCAGTTCCTCAGGAGCGCGTCGAGCCGGTCCAGGGCCCAGGTCCAGCTCTCCTGGGAGTCCGGGGCGGAGTGGCTGAAGCCGCCGGACGCCTCCAGGCTGACGTATCCGTGGAACACGCTGCCCAGGAGGCGGACGGCGTGCGTCTCGTCCGGCTCCGCGATGTCGTAGCCCCGCAGGATGGCCCGCGTCATCAGCGAGTGCCGGGGCGCCGCGCTCGCGGCGGCCGTCTCCGGGTCGAGCCTGAGCTGGGCAGCCGCGTAACGGCCGGGGTGTTCGCGTGCGTAGTCTCGGTAGACGTCGGCGAAGGCGGTCAGCGCGTCCCTTCCTGCCCTGCCCGCCAGGGCGACCGCGGCCCGGTCGGCCATCTCCTCCAGTGCGAGCAGCGCGATCCGCGTCTTGAGCTCCTGGGAGTTCTTCAGGTGCGAGTAGAGGCTCGCGACCTTGACGTCGAACTGCCGGGCGAGCGCGGAAAGGGTCACCTGGTCGAAGCCCGAGGCGTCGGCCATCTCCGCCCCCGCCCGGACCAGCCGTTCCGTGGTGAGTCCCGCGCGCGCCATGACCTTCCCCCTCCTCCGCCTGAGCGACATATTCATTTGCCTATAACCTTTAGGGAAATTAGCATATCGCTCATGAATCCGCTGACTGAGCAAGAGATCCGCGCCGCGTTCGTGAACTGCAGCAAGGGCGAGGCGAAGCGACTGGCGGTTCCGCGCGATCTGGCGGACCGCGAGTGGGACGACCTGGACTTCCTCGGCTGGCGCGACCCCCAGGCGCCCGACCGGGCCTACCTCGTCACCGAGTCGGAGGGCCGCCCGCAGGCCATCGTGATGCGCAGCCCGGGCGCGGTCCCCGGTCGCCAGCGCCGGAGCATGTGTTCGCTGTGCCTGACCACCCACTCCGGCGGCGTCTCGCTGATGGTCGCGCCGAAGGCGGGCAAGGCGGGGCAGCAGGGCAACTCGGTGGGCGCCTACCTCTGCGACGACCTCGCCTGCTCCCTGTACGTACGGGGCAAGAAGGACGCGGGCCCCGGCGCCCGCCTGCGCGAGTCGCTCACCCTGGAGGAGATGATCCGGCGGACTTCGGAGAACCTCGCCGCGTTCCTCGCCCATGTGACGGGGTGACCGGCGTGACGGGCGGCGGCGTCGTTGTCGGACACGCAGGTCACGCCTGCCGGGCGACCCGGCGGGCCCACAGCACCAGGGGCAGCTGGAGCGGCACTCGCGCGTAGGCGACACGGCGCTGCGGAGCCGGGCGGTGTCGCCAGTCGACCGCCATCTTCACGTTGCCGGGGAGTACGCCGACGAAGAAGGCGGCAGCCCCGAGAGCGGCGACGCGGCGGGTGCGCGGGGCGAGAATGCCCGCCGCGAGGGCGAGTTCGACGCCGGCGCTCGCGTACGTCCAGGTGCGGGGGCTTCCCGGCAGGGCGCTCGGGACGAGCGAGTCGAAGGGGCGCGGCACCGCGAGATGCAGCGCTCCCGCGCCTGCCAGCAGGCCGGCCAGGGCGGTGGCGGAACGGTGGGTCATGGGCGGGTGCCTCCTGCGGGGGAGTGGGTTCCCGGAAAGCCGGTCCTCAAGGATGTCATCGCCGTCCGGCGTTGACGGGTGGGTGCGGCGAAGGGTGTTCAGGTTCACTTGCCCGGGCCGGACGTGGCGATGCGGGTCGGGCGGACGGCATCCCGGCCGCTGCCGGGGTGAATATCGCCGTGACGGAGGAAGCGAACCGTCGTGACGGCGACCCGTGTGGTCCACGTTCTCCTCGGGAACGCCGGTCAGCCTCGGCGCGAGACGAGGGGGGTGAGTGATTCCGTGGGCCGACACAGTCACTGGAGAAGTGGGCTGGTGGCCATGAACCAGTGGATGCTGACCTGTCCCCGCTCCTTCTCAAGGATTGGCGGGGTCCCGTCCCGGTGGATGTGCCGAAGGCAGCGGCGGCGGATCGGCGCTCCGGCGATCAGCAGCACGGATGAGCAGACGACGATGGCTATCGGGATCAAGGCCTCTCGCCGCGGCTGTCTTCGCCTTCTCCTCGTACCGCATGGGCTCAGTGTGCAGAGGACCCGGTCCTGGCCGGCACGTTCGGCCGCGCACGGAATCATGCCGACGCCGGCGGACCGGGCCTCAGTGGTGCCACGCCTCTCCTCCGACATTGTGGATCATCCGCTGCAGCACCTTGAGGGTGACCAGGTACTCCTCATCGGCGATGCCGTCGTGGGTTTGCCTCCGCATCGCCGTCTGGCGCTGGGCGCACTGGCGGAACACCGTGTCTCCCTCGGAGGTCGGCCGAAGCCGGTTCTCACCGTCGACCGTGAGCAGGCCCCGGACGAGGAGGGCGTCGATCTCGCCCGCGAGCGAGGAGCCCACGTCCAAGTAGCCCTGCAGGACTTCCGTCACCTCCGCGCGGGTCCGGCCGTTCTCGTCGGCGGCGACCTGTGCCATGGCCCACCACTGGGGCTGGGTGACGCCGAACTCCGCAAGCCCCGCGCGGATGTTGGTGACGACCGCTTTGTGAGCGGCCCAGCTCCAGTAGCCGATGGGCTGTTGGACCAGCTCGGGGTCGTTGTGCGAGTACTCCATCGTTCTGCCCTCACCATCCGAGTAACGCGACAGGTGGGACCAACGTAGGACCTCAACCGAACATGAGGTCAAGCGGCCGTGTGCGTGGGCCCTGTCCTCCCGAAGCTGCTTCGGCGAAGTGACACGTACTCTCTGCAGCGGATCTGGGGTGTGCAGGGAGCGGACCGCAAGTTTGTCGAACCGGGTCGCCACCGCCCGGTTCCGTTTCAGCCGGTTGGTGCCGCACTCAACCGCGTGCCGGGCCTTGCAGTCCTCGCGGTCGAAGGCCGGAGGCCGCCCGCCAGCCGCTCCCCGCCGCTTGCGGTGGCCGGCCTGATCGGCAGGTTCCGGGATCGTGCAGAGGATCCCGCGCCCACGTAGGTATGCACGGTTCGCGCGCGACGAATACGCCTTGTCGCCCCGCACCCGTAGCGGACGAACGCGCGGCCGGCCCAGCCCGATACGTGGAACCCGGATCGCTTCCAGCACCGCCCTGAACCGCGGGCCGTCTCCCCGCTGACCTGCTGTGATCAGCAGCGATAACGGCCTCTGCCCTTGTGCTCGCAGGCCAGGTGAATCTTCGTCGTCCAGCCCCCAGGGAGCTGCTTTCCGCTTCACCGTAGCTTCGTGAGGACAGGGCCGCGTGCGGGGGCGGCACGCCCGTGCTCCGGCCGGCCCGGCGGCAGCCCCGAGACGGGCCCGGGCCGTTTTCAGGCGCCGGGGACCGTCTGGTGCACCTGGCGGAGGAAGGCCGCGTTGTCGGGCGTCCGGCGCACCTTGTCCAGTACGGCTTCGAGCGCGGCCCGGCTGTCCCGGCCGTGCAGGGCGCGCCGCAGTCCGCGTACGGCCGTCAACTCCGAATCGGAAAGCAGGAGTTCTTCACGCCGCGTGCCGGAGGGGGCGATGTCCACCGCCGGGAAGATACGGCGGTCGGCGAGCGCGCGGTCCAGGCGGAGCTCCATGTTGCCGGTGCCCTTGAGCTCTTCGAAGAAGAAGTCGTCCGCGCGCGAACCGGTCTCCACCAGCGCCGTCGCCAGGATGGTCAGCGAGCCGCCCTCCTCGGCCAGCCTCGCAGCCCCGAACAGCTTCTTCGGCCCGCTGAGCGCGGCCGCGTCGACACCGCCGCTCAGCGTGCGCCCGCCGGGACCGGCCGCGTTGTTGTGCGCCCGGCAGAGCCGGGTGAGCGAGTCGAGGAGGATGACGACGTCCTGTCCCTGCTCGACGAGCCGCTTGCCCCGCTCCACGGCGAGGTCGGCCAGTGCGATGTGCTCCTTCGCCGGACGGTCGAAGGTGGAGGCGAGCACGTCGCCCCGCACGGATCGGCGCATGTCCGTCACTTCTTCGGGGCGTTCGTCGAGCAGCACCACCATGAGGTGGCACTCCGGGTGGTTCGTCGCGACGGCCGCCGCGAGCTGCTGGAGCAGCACCGTCTTTCCGGTCTTCGGCGGAGCGACGATCAGACCGCGCTGCCCCTTGCCCACCGGGGCGATCAGGTCGATCAGACGTGGTGCGGGCCCGCCCGCACGGGTCTCCAGGCGCAGCCGCTCCCGGGGGTGCAGCGGGGTCAGTTCGTGGAAGTGCGGACGCGTGCGAAGGGCCTGCGGGGGCAGTCCGTTGACGCGGTCCACGACGGTGAGCGTGCCCGGCCGGTCGCAGCCGCCCTTCACGAAGTCGCCCTTGCGCAGGCCGTGACGGCCGATCAGGGCGGCCGGGACGCGGACGTCGCCGGGAGCGGGATGCCCGTGCGGACCGCGCAGCAGGCCGTGTCCGCCCTCCGAGGTGTCGAGGACACCGGCGGCGGCGACAGGTGCGTGCGGGGCGGATACGGGGCGTTCGAGTGTGGTGGTCACGGGATTGTCCTTTCGAGGACGGAAGTGTGTGTGAGCCCGGTGCGGGCGGCCCGGAGGCGGTGTCTGCACGCCTCGACGTGCGCCGCGCCGGCCGGTTTCCCGGCGGACGAAGAGCGGGGACCGCGTCACGCCGTGGGTGTCACGGGCACGACGGACCGGTTCTACGCGTGCGGGAAACGGGAAATGCGAGTTGCTGGGGGAGTGAGCTGAATCGCGGGTCGTGATCCGACAGGTGCGACAGCGAGGAAGAGGAATCTGCACCGGCGTCCCGGCGGGGACGTGCACGAGTGCTTTTTCGGAGAGTACCACGGCGAGTGGCCGGAGGGAACAGGGTTGCCGGTTCTCCGGGGGCGAGGGGCCGTCGAGCGCGGGGTGGGGGAGCCCGGCAAAGACGGGGCTCCGGCAGGGGGGAGTCCGGAAACGCCGGAGCCGGCGCGCGACTTTTACTCCGCGCGCCGGCTCCGGCTGCTGCCCCCGTACGACCGTCGGGGAGCGTCGTGGCAGGCCTTCCGGCCCGCCGTCACCCGCGCCCGGACCCGCCCCGGAACGCCGCGAGGATCTCCTCCGCGGCCAGCGTCGCCGTCAGATCGCCCTCGCGCACCCGCCGTTCGAGCTCCGGCGCCCGCGCCCGTACGTCCGGGTGGGAACGCAGGCTCTCCAGCAACTCGTCCCGGACCATGCTCCAGGTCCAGTCCACCTGTTGCTCGCTCCGCTTCGCCGCCAGGCGCCCCGTCGAGTCCAGCAGCGTGCGGTGCTGCTCCAGGCTCTCCCACACCGCGCCCAGGCCCGTCGCCTCACGGGCGCTGCAGGTGAGGACCGGAGGGGTCCACGCGGCGTCGGCCGGGTGCATCAGCCGCAGGGCGCCGGCCAGTTCGCGTGCGGCCGAGCGGGCCTCGCGTTCGTGCGGGCCGTCCGCCTTGTTCACCGTGATGACGTCCGCCAGTTCCAGGACGCCCTTCTTGATGCCCTGGAGTTGGTCGCCCGTACGCGCCAGGGTGAGCAGCAGGAAGGTGTCGACCATGCGCGCGACCGCGGTCTCCGACTGGCCGACGCCGACCGTCTCCACCAGCACCACGTCGTAACCCGCCGCCTCCATCACCACCATGGACTCGCGGGTCGCCTTCGCCACCCCGCCCAGGGTGCCCGCCGAGGGCGAGGGGCGGACGAACGCGCGCGGGTCCACGGACAGCCGCTCCATCCGGGTCTTGTCGCCCAGGATGGAGCCGCCGGTACGGGTGGACGACGGGTCCACCGCGAGCACCGCGACCCGGTGCCCCAGCCCCGTCAGCAGGGTGCCGAGCGCGTCGATGAAGGTCGACTTGCCGACCCCGGGCACCCCGCTGATCCCGACCCGCCGGGCCCGGCCCGCGTGCGGCAGCAGCCTGCTCAGCAACTCCTGGGCGAGCACCCGGTGGTCGGGGCGGGAGGACTCGACGAGGGTGATCGCGCGCGCGACGAACGCGCGCTTCCCGTCGAGCACTCCCTTGGCGTAACTCTCGATGTCGATCGTCGGTGCCATCGGGTCAGCGGCTCACAGCTCGTGGCCGAGCGCGGCACCGAGCCGCCGCACCAGGTCGTACGCGGCGTCCGGGATGACCGTGCCCGGTGGGAAGACCGAGGCCGCCCCCGCCTCGTGCAGGGCCTCGACGTCCTGCGGCGGGATCACCCCGCCGACGACGATCATGACGTCCTCGCGCCCCTCGGCCGCCAGCTCCTCCCGGAGTGCGGGGACGAGCGTGAGGTGGCCGGCGGCCAGCGACGAGACGCCCACGATGTGCACGTCCGCCTCGACCGCCTGCCGCGCCACCTCGGCGGGCGTCTGGAACAGCGGGCCGACGTCCACGTCGAAGCCCAGGTCGGCGAAGGCCGACGCGATCACCTTCTGGCCGCGGTCGTGGCCGTCCTGGCCCATCTTCGCGACCAGGATGCGCGGGCGGCGGCCCTCCGCCTCCTCGAAGTCGTCGACCAGCTTGCGGGTGCGGTCCACCGACGGGGACTCTCCTGCCTCTTTGCGGTACACCCCGGAGATCGTACGGATCTGCCCGGCGTGCCTTCCGTACACCTTCTCCAGCGCGTCCGAGATCTCGCCCACCGTGGCCATGGCACGCGCCGCGTCCACCGCCAGGGCCAGCAGGTTGCCCTCCAGATCGGCGCCCGGGGCGCGCCCCGCCGCCTCCGTCAGCGCGCGCAGCGCGTCCTGGCAGGCGGTCTCGTCCCGCTCCGCCCGCAGCCGGCGGAGCTTCTCGATCTGCTGGGTGCGCACGGAGGAGTTGTCGACCGAGCGGACGTCGATCTTCTCGTCCGTCTCCACGCGGTACTTGTTGACGCCGATGACGGGCTGGCGGCCCGAGTCGATGCGCGCCTGCGTACGGGCGGCGGCCTCCTCGATCCGGAGCTTCGGGATGCCCGCGTCGATGGCCTTCGCCATGCCGCCGGCCGCCTCCACCTCCTCGATGTGCTGCCAGGCCCGCCGCGCCAGGTCGTACGTCAGCTTCTCCACGTACGCGCTGCCGCCCCACGGGTCGATGACCCGTCCGGTGCCGGACTCCTGCTGGAGGAGCAGCTGGGTGTTGCGGGCGATGCGGGCCGAGAAGTCCGTCGGCAGCGCGAGCGCCTCGTCCAGGGCGTTGGTGTGCAGCGACTGGGTGTGCCCCTGGGTGGCGGCCATCGCCTCCACGCAGGTGCGGGTGACGTTGTTGAACACGTCCTGCGCGGTCAGCGACCAACCAGAGGTCTGGGAATGGGTGCGCAGCGAAAGGGACTTGGGGTTCTTCGGCTCGAACTCCCGGACCAGCTTGGCCCAGAGCAGCCGAGCGGCCCGGAGCTTCGCGATCTCCATGAAGAAGTTCATGCCGATCGCCCAGAAGAACGACAGCCGGGGCGCGAACGCGTCCACGTCCAAACCGGCGTCCCGCCCGGCTCGCAGGTACTCCACCCCGTCCGCGAGGGTGTAGGCCAGCTCCAGGTCGGCCGTGGCCCCGGCCTCCTGGATGTGGTACCCGGAGATGGAGATCGAGTTGTACCGAGGCATCTTCCGCGAGGTGTACGCGAAGATGTCCGAGATGATCCGCATGGAGGGGCCCGGCGGATAGATGTAGGTGTTGCGGACCATGAACTCCTTGAGGATGTCGTTCTGGATGGTTCCGGCCAGCTTCTCGGGCGGTACGCCCTGCTCCTCGGCGGCCACGATGTACAGCGCGAGCACGGGCAGCACCGCGCCGTTCATCGTCATCGACACCGACATCCGGTCCAGCGGAATGCCGTCGAACAACTGGCGCATGTCGAGGATCGAGTCGATCGCCACGCCGGCCATGCCTACGTCACCGGTCACCCGGGGGTGGTCGCTGTCGTACCCCCGGTGCGTGGGCAGGTCGAAGGCGACCGAGAGTCCCTTCTGACCGGCCGCCAGGTTACGCCGGTAGAAGGCGTTGGACTCCTCGGCGGTGGAGAAACCGGCGTACTGACGGATCGTCCACGGCTGGTTGACGTACATCGTCGGGTACGGACCGCGCAGGTACGGGGCGATGCCCGGAAAGGTGTCGAGGAAATCGACGCCCTCCAGATCCGCCTCGGTGTACAGCGGCTTGACCGTGATGCCCTCGGGAGTCTCCCACAGCAGGTCGTCCACCGAACTGCCGGTCGACTCCTTCACCGCGGCCCGCCAGTGGTCGGCGGAGGGCGCCGGGGGAGCCTCCCCGTCCAGCAGCGGGACGGTGGTGAAGTCCGGGATGGGGCCCGCGGCGACGCCACCGGTCCCGGCGGCTTCGGGGGTCTCGGGGTTCTGCATCACGCAACTCCCAGTCGGTCGAGTTCGAAGGAGAGCACGGCGACGGCGTCGCAGCCGGCGAAGACGTACGCGTCGACTCCGGCCACCTCGGCGGGGCGGCCGGCGAGCAGTACCCGGTCCGCTCCGGCGGCCACGAGCGCAGCGGCCACGTCGGCCGCCTCCTGCTCGTACACCGCGTCGGACGAGCAGAGGCAGGCGGTGGACGCGCCGGACGCGGTGAAGGCGTCCGCGACCGTCGCGGCGTCCACGGTGACCGGGCGGTGGACCGTCTCGATGCCGCCGGCCTGGAAGAGGTTCGCGGCGAAGGAGGCCCGCGCGGTGTGCGCCGAGGCGGGCCCGAGGGCCGCCAGGAAGACCTCCGGACGGGCCCCGGTGGCCGCCAGGTGGGCGTCGGAGCGGCTCCGCAGTGCTTCGAAGGCCTCGTCACGGCGGACCTTCGGCAGGCCGCCGGACGGCGCCGCGGGCGCCGCTTCGCGTTCCACCGGCGGTTCGGCCAGGTGCGGGAACTCGCTGACGCCCGTCACCGGCTCCTTGCGGCGCGCCAGGTCCCGCGAGCGCTTCTCCCAGGTCGCGGCGAGCCGCTCGGCGACCAGACCCGAGGCGGTGGCCGCCTCCTGGCCGCCCGCCCGCTCGATCTCCTGGAAGAACGCCCAGGCGGCGACGGCCAGTTCCTCGGTGAGGCGCTCCACGTACCAGGAGCCGCCCGCCGGGTCGACGACCCGGGCCAGGTGCGACTCCTCCATCAGGATGGTCGAGGTGTTCCGGGCGATCCGCCGGGCGAAGGCGTCCGGCAGGCCCAGGGCCTCGTCGAAGGGGAGGACCGTCACCGCGTCCGCGCCGCCCACCCCGGCACCCAGGCAGGCCAGCGTGGTGCGGAGCATGTTCACCCAGGGGTCACGCCGCGTCATCATCACCGACGAGGTCACCGCGTGCTGCCGCTGGGCACCCGCGCCGGGCGCCCCGCAGGCCCGCGCGACCCGCGCCCACAGCCGGCGCGCGGCCCGCAGCTTGGCGATCGTCAGGAACTGGTCGGCGGTCGCCGCGTACCGGAACTCAAGCTGCGAGCAGGCCGTCTCGACGGACATCCCGGCGGCGGTCAGCGCCCGCAGGTACGCCACCCCCGTGGCGAGCGAGAGGCCCAGCTCCTGGGCCACGCCGCCACCGGCCTCGTGGTACGGCAGAGCGTCCACGCTCAGCGCCCGCAGCCCCGGGTACTCCCCGGCGCACCGGCCGGCCCACTCGACGGCGGTGCTCAGGTCGGGCGCGGCCCCCGTGCGGGCGGCCCCGCCCAGCGGATCGATACCGAGGCTGCCGCGCACGGCCTCAGGGGCGACGCCCCGGTCCGCGTACAGCCGCACCAGCTCCGCCAGCGCCGCGCCGGAGTCGTCCCCGGCGTCGAGGGCCAGCGGGGCGAGGTCGAGCAGTACGCCCTCCAGCGCCCGGTCCAGGCCCAGGACCGGTACGCCGCCGTGCCCGCCGACGCCGAGCCAGAGCGAGGTGACGCCGTTCTCCAGATCGGCGAGCAGGGCCTCGTTGAGCCGGACCGGGTCGGTCAGCGCGTGGCGCTGCCGCACGTCCCAGCCGCCCGCCGCGTTGCCGGCGGGTCCGCCACCCCGGGTGAAGGGCGCGAAACCGGGCAGCCCGGCCGGGGGCGCGTCGCTGCGGGAGGTGTACAGGGGGCGGGTGGTGAGCCCGTCCTCCAACGTCGTGGACAGGGCTTCCAGCGCGGCCTCACCCGTGACGTCCTTGCCCGACTTGCGCAGCACACCCTCGACGAGGGTCTGCCACTGCTCCGGGGAAGCGTCAGCGAACTCGGCGGCCAGGGGGAGCCCGTCAGCAGGCAGGACCGTCATGCCCAGATGCTAGGACAGTTGGGCGGGGGACCAGCAGAGGGAGCCGCTGTGACCTATCCCTCTCCGATGCGCGTCCGGGCGAACACGCAGCGTGTTGCGGCCGAGGCCGGGGTGTCGGCGCCTGGTCAGGGACGACTGGGGGCCGTAAGGGGGTGACAGGGACGCCGGTAGGTGGTCCCTCTTCCGGCCCACGCAACCGCTTGCCGCGTCGCGGAGCGAGCCGCGTCCGGTCCACGGGGGGCGGCGGGCCCGGTGCGGTTGGACCGGACCGGATGGGGAGGCACGCACGGGCTGCCCCGGACGGGGAGCGCGCCGGCGCCGAAGCGGCGGTGTGCTCCGGCGTTTTCCGTTGTCGAATCGCCTCTGACATGCGACGTTGATACGTAAATGCGTAAAACGTCGGGAAAGAGGCAGTTCATCGTGCAGACCGCCCGGGCCGTCCCGGCCACCACCGTCGTCAATCTGCGGGATCTGGGCGGCATCGCCCTGGGCCACGACCAGCGGGTGCGGCAGGGAATCCTCCTGCGTTCGGGCCAGCTGAGCGAACTCGACCCGGAGCACGACATGGCGGTCGCCGCGCTCGGTGTCCGCACGGTCGTGGACCTGCGTACCGCCGACGAACGCCACTGGGCACCGGACCGGCTGCCGCCGAGAGCCAGGCTCTTCGTGGCCGACGTGCTGGGCGGCAACCCGGGCGTCGCCCCCGCCCGGCTCAGGGCCCTGCTGGCCGATCCGGCCGCCGCCGAGGAGACGCTGGGCGGCGGGAGGGCGGAGGAGGTGTTCGCGCAGACGTACCGCCAGATGGTGCTCTCCCCGGGGGCCGCGGCCGCCTACCGCGCCTTCCTGGAGACCGCGGCGGACGCGTCGGCCCGGCCGGTGCTCTTCCACTGCACGGCGGGAAAGGACCGGACGGGGTGGGCCACCGCGGTCCTGCTGATGATCCTGGGGGCGCCCCGGGAGACCGTCCGGGCCGAGTTCCTCGCGGTCAACCCCGCCGTACGCCTCGCCTTCGCTCCCTCGGTACGGCGCTTCCTCGACGCGGGCGGCGACCCGGCCATCGCCTCGGCCGTCATCGAGGCGCGGCCCCGCTACCTCGATGTCGCCCTGGACGCGATGGAGGAGCGGTGGGGCGGGCTCGACGGCTACGTGCGCAGTGGGCTGCGACTGCCGGACCCGGTGGTGGAGCGGCTGCGTGAGGAGCTGACCGTCCCCGTCGGCGTACCGGTGTAGGCGCGCGGGGCCGTCTCCGCGAGGGGAACGCTTGAGCGGCCGGGAGGCGCGGACGGTATGTCCGTGTGCCTCCCGGCCGCTCGTGGTCGCACTGCGTGGTCCCGGCGCCGTGCTCCGGCGCCGGGACCACGCAGTGGGCCGGGGCGGTTCAGACCGCCAGGAGCCGGTCGGTGAGGTCGCGGTAGTGCTGGAGCACGATCCGCAGCTGCTCCGTCCGCTCGCCGTTGCGGCCGTCCGCACCGTCCGGGCCCTCCTCGGCGCGCAGCGCGGTGCTCCGCTCGGCGAGCGCCTTGACCAGGTTCTCCGTGACGGCGTCGAGGGTGGCGCCGGCCTCCCGGACGGCGCGCTGCGGGTCCTCCACGAAGTCGCTGACCGCGTGCCGCATCCGCCCTTCCAACTCGTCGTGGTCCGTCCCGGCGAGCAGGGCCCGGTCGTGGTCCACACCCTTCGCGGCGGACGCGGAAGTACCGGTGGTCCCGCGGCGCGTTCCGGCATCGTCCGCCCGGGTCCGGTCCGCACCCGCGTTCGCGCCGAGGGGCCCGGTGCGGTCCGCGTCGGCCGTACCCGAACGGTCCGGGCGGCTCGTCCCGAAGTCCCGGTCGGAGCGGGGGGCGAGGCTCTCGTCGGCGGTCGCGGTGGAGTTCTGCACCGGCCGCTCCGCCTCCGCGTCCTTCTCCGGGGCCGTCTTCTCCGGAGCCGCCTTCACTCCGGCGGGGGAGCCGGCGCCGGGCGTCCTGGGAGCGTGCGAGGGCCTGGGGCCCGCGGCACTCTCCGGGGCGGGTGTGGCCCCGGTCCGCTCGGAAGCCTCGGAGCGGACGGCCGCCGGGCGTGTGGAGTCGTCCGTGCTGTCCGTCCTGGTGGTCCCGTCCGGGCGGCGGGCGTCCGCCGCCCCGTCGAACCGCTCATCGTTCGTGGAAGATCCGTACGTCATGACGTCACACTTCCCTTCGTGTGGTGTTGCTTCCGCATGTCCGTGTGGTCGTCCCGCTCGACCCGTTCGGCGATCCGGTCCCCGAGCAGCGCGTCGAAGAGCGCGCGGGCCTCGACGAGGTCCTGACGCAACTCCTCCGTGCTACCCGAACCGTCGCGCGCCGCGTGCACCCGGCGGTAGGCGTCGACGTGCGCGCCGTGGTGGACCGACAGCGCCTCCGCGCGGTCCTCGACGCTGCCCGCCTCCGGGAAACCGCGCTCGCGGGAGAGCTCGTCGAGGAGGTCGCCGGCCTCGGCGACCGCGTCCCCGGGAGCGTCGACGAACCGCTCCTGCGCCCGGGTCCAGCGCGCGGTGTACCGCTCCCGCGCCTGGGCCGACAGCGGCTGCGCGCGGATCGAACCGTGTCGCTTCACCCGCTCCCCGAGCTCCTGCTCGGCGAGCTTGGTGTCGCCCTGGTGGTGGGCGAGCACCCGGTCGTACTCGGGTCCGAAGCGGCGCTTCAGCCCGGCGCCACCGGTCGTCCGTCCGCGCAGAAGGAGCCAGCCGGCGATCGCCGCGAGGACGAGGACACCGATGATGATCAGTACGGTCGTCATGATCGCGTCTCCCGCCGTTCGCTGTCCGGTACGCAGTTCTCTCGCACGGTCGTCAACTCCCTCCGATCCGGGCTCCGGCCGGTTGATCCGGCCGAGCGGGGTGCGTGAAGTCGTGTACCCCCGACCGGCAGTTCGAGACAGCGTTGTTCGAGCGGCGGCTCTGGGTATCGTGGAAGTGACCTGGCCGGACGGAAGAACGAGGTGTGGCGTGACCGAACGGAAGCCCCCCGGCGTCAGCTTCGACTCGTGGGTGGACCGGCAGATCCACGAAGCCGAACAGCGCGGGGACTTCGCCTCCCTGCCCGGCTTCGGCAAGCCGCTCCCCGGACTGGGACGCGCCTACGACGAGGACTGGTGGATCAAGGAGAAGATGCAGCGCGAAGGGCTCTCCGTCCTGCCGCCCGCCCTCGCCCTGCGCAAGGAGGCGGAGGACGTCCGCCGCAAGATCGCCGATGCGGTCTCCGAACGCCGGGTGCGGGAACTGCTCGACGCGATCAACGAGAAGATCGACGAGGCCGTGCGGATGCCTCCGCCCGGCCCGCCGCTCAACCTCGGGCGCTTCGACGTCGAGAAGACGGTCGGGGAATGGCGCGCGGCGCGGGCCGGACACGCCGACTGACCACCGCTCCCACCCGGCCGGCGTGCTTCCCGGATGCCCTGCCACCCGGAGCGGACGGTGTCCCGCGCCCGTGCGTCGAGGCCGTCCGCCCCGTCGGGGCCGAGGTCCCACTCCGGGTCCGGCCCGTCGGCGCCGCTGCCGCCACGACCTCGTCGTCATGGACCCGGTACGGGCCGTCCGTCCCGTACGGCCCCTGAGCGACAATGGCCCCATGGACGCGCGAAGCACCGACCCCGGTGCGGTACTCATCAGGCGGGCCGTCGCCAAGGACGCCAAGCAGCTGACCCGCCTGGTCAGGACCTCGCGGGCGTACGAGGGCCACTGGGCGCCCATGGTCGAGGGGTACCGCGTCGGGCCCGACTACATCGAGGCCCACAGAGTCTTCGTCGCGGTCGCCGGAACCGGAAACGGGGCCGGCACCGGGGCCGATGCCGGAACCGGGGCAGGCACCCCGGTGCTGGGCTTCTACTCCCTCGTACTCGACACGAACGGCCCGGACGGCCCGGACGGCCCGAACGGCCCGAACGGCACGGGCGAGCCCCGCGGCTCCGCCGCCACCGGCGAGCTGGACCTCATGTTCGTCGCCGACGCCGCCCAGGAACGCGGGATCGGCCGCCTGCTCATCGCCCACCTGCGGAAGGAGGCCGCCCGGGCCGGCCTCGACGCCGTCCGGGTCGTCTCCCATCCCCCCGCCGAGGGCTTCTACCGCCGCGTCGGCGCCGAACGCACCGGCACCGTTCCCGCCACCCCGCCGTACGTCATGTGGGACCGGCCCGAACTGACGCTCCCCATCGCCTGAGCGCCGCCCGCTACAAGGGCGGCAGCTCTCCGGGCGTTGCCGCCCCGCCGGACCGAGCACCCCGCCCCGGACGCTCCGGGACGGCGGTCCCGCGGATTCACGGCGACGGGTGCGGGGAAGGCGTAGGACCCGGCCGGTGGCACACCGCCCCGGCCGGGCACCGCCGACGAGGGGAGAACTTCCGTGACGCTCGCACGGGACGACGGACGACAGGAGAGCGCCGAGGAACGGGCGGACCGGCGCTGGACGGACCTGCTCCAGGAACTGAGGGTCGCGCAGACGGGCGTACAGATCCTGTTCGGCTTCCTGCTCGCCGTCGTGTTCCAGCCCAGGTTCGCCGAACTGGGTACCACCGACCGGAACATCTACGTCGTCACGGTGATACTGGGCTCCTCGACCGCCGCGGCCCTCATCGGCCCGGTCTCCTACCACCGGCTGCTCACCGGACGCCGGCTGAAGCCCCAGACCGTCACCTGGGCGTCGCGGCTCACCGTCCTCGGCCTCGGCCTGCTCTTCTGCACCATGTGCAGCGCGCTGCTGCTCATCCTGCGGGTGGCGCTCCACAACCAACTGGCGCTCTGGCTCGTCGGCGGCATGGCGGCGTGGTTCGCCGTCTGCTGGTTCGTCTTCCCGCTGTGGGCGATCGCCCGTGACCACGGACAGGGCACCACCGGCCCGGCCCAGGGGACTTCCGGTCGGACCCCGCGAGCCCGGCACGATCCCAACGAGAAGCCCTGGTCCTGAGCCGGCGGCGGGCCGGGCATCCAGCCGCCGGACCGGCCTCAGACCGAGACCGCCACCGGGCTGCTGGCCTCCGTGACGCCGAAGACCGCGCCGTCGGGGTCGCGCACCACGGCCTCCCTGCCGCCCCGGACCTCGTTGCGGGCGATGACCGTCCCGCCGGAGCGGAGCACGGCCTCCGCGGTGCCGTCCACGTCCTCCACCAGGAACTGCACCTGCCAGTGGGGGCGCATGACCGGATCGGGGGAGGCCTCGACCGCCCCCGAACTGATCCGCGCCAGCGGGCGCTCCTCGCAGCGCACGATGACCTCCTCCTCTTCGTAGGAGACCTCGCAACTGCCGGGCCGCCCGCTGGCCCAGTCGAGTACCTCGCCGTAGAAGATCGCCGCGTCGAAGGCGTTCCGGGTGCGCAGCCGCAGCCAGGCGTACGAGCGGTCGGCGGACGTGGAGCGCTTGGCGGCGGGCGTGAGCCGTTCCCAGAGCCCGAACACGGCTCCGTCCCGGTCGGACGCCAGGACCCCGCGCCCCTTGCCGAGAGTCAGCGGCCCCACCGCCACCGTCCCGCTGCGCTCGCGCACCCGCCCGGCCGCGACGTCGGCGTCCTCCACGGCGAAGTAGGGCAGCCAGGCGACAGCGGTCTGGTAGGCGGACGAGACGCCTCCGAGGCCGGCCAGCGGTACCCCGTCGCGACGGGCGACGGAGAACTCGGGGCCGAGCTTGCTGGGGTGGAAGGTCCAGCCCAGGGCGAGGCCGTAGAAGTGCTGCGCGGCTTCCAGGTCCCGGGTCAGCAGGTTGACCCAGCAGGGCGCCGTCGCGCCGGTGAGCGGCACGGCGCCGGGGGTCGTACGGGGATCGCTTCCGGTCATCTTCACACTGCCTTCGTCCGGTCGGGCGGGCCCGTCTGCCGACTGCCGCGGGGCCAGAACCAGCGTCGGCCGACGGGACCGGTCCCGCAACACGCGACCGGCGGACTCAGACCCCGCCGGTGGGCGGTGCGTTGGTGATGTCGAGGAAGACATGGTCCGCCTGGGGCCACGTACGGCTCATCGTCCGCCTGATGCGGACCGAGACCCGCTCGACCTCCTCGCTGTCGATCCCGGGCGAGAGGTCGACCCGGGCGGCGACCAGGACCGAGTCGAGCCCCAGCCGCATGGTGAGGAGGGACTCGACATTGTCGATCTCCGCCTGACGGCCGAGGAAGTCCCCGATGGCCTCGCGCAGCTCCGGATCGGCGGCTTCGCCGATCAGCTGGTCGCGGGCGTCCCGGCCGAGCCGGAAGGCCACGTACACGAGCAGCACTCCGATGGCGAGGGAGGCCGACGCCTCCCAGACGACGTTCCCGGTGACCAGGTGCAGCGCCATGCCGGCCATGGCCAGCACGACCCCGATCACGGCGGTGGCGTCCTCCGCGACCACCGTGCGCAGCGCCGGGTCCTTCGCGCCGCCCTCCTCGTGTCGCACCTGGTGCAGGGCTCGTACGAGCGAGGTGCCCTCGGCCACCAGCGCCACACCGAGGACGGCCAGGCCGACCGCGTAACCGGAGGAGCCCGACTCCTCCTCGTGACTGCGCAGCGCCTCGAAACCCTGGAAGAAGGAGAAGCAGCCGCCCATGACGAAGATCCCCACCGCGGCGAGCAGGGACCAGAAATACCGTTCCTTGCCGTAGCCGAACGGGTGACGCGCGTCGGCCGGGCGGCGGCTGCGCCGCAGGGCCGCGAGGAGGAAGACCTCGTTCACGCTGTCCGCCACCGAATGTGCCGCCTCCGACAGCAGGGCCGGCGAGCCCGACAGCAGCCCGCCCACGGTCTTGGCCGAGGCGATGACCAGATTCGCCGCGAGGGCGACGAGCACGGTGATCCGGGTCCGCCGGTCGGCGGACTTCCCGTTCACCTCGCCCGTCGCCCCCGCGTCGGGTGCGTCCGGTGGGGCGGCGGAGGACCGGCGCCCGGTGGCTATGCCCTCAGTCACGGGGCCGGTCGCTCTCCGGCGGAGTGCTGCCGGTGCCGCGCTCCCCGAGCTCGTACGGGGACAGCGCGGTGCCGTCTTCGGGGAACCGGTCCTCGCCGTGCACGTTCTCCTGCTGGATGTGCGAGCGATGGGCGGGCGGGATGGGCTGTTCGTCGGCGCGCGGGGGCGGCAGTTCCTTGTCGCGGCGGCGCATGCCGAACCAGAAGGCGCCGATGAGCAGGGCCACGACAGCGACCGCGGCGATGATGAGGCCGGTCCCCAGCGCTCCCGATACGGCGAGCGTCGTGGATGCGGCGGCCTGGGCTCCGTTGGATACGTCCATGCATGCCGGATACCCCGGATGCGGTGCGTCAGACAGCCATTCAATCGAATTCATGTTTTGTAGCTATATGGCCGGATAAGTGGTTTGTATGGTGAAAATTGGCTACACGATGATGACCGAGCAGACCGGCCCCCGGGAGCTCGTGGCGGACGTCGTCGCCGCCGAACGCGCGGGCTTCGACTTCTCGGTCACCTCCGACCACTACTTCCCCTGGCTGTCCGAACAGGGGCACGCTCCGTACGCCTGGACCGTGCTCGGCGCCGCCGCCCAGGCCACCTCCACCATCCCGCTCATGACGTACGTGACCTGCCCGACCGTCCGCTACCACCCGGCCGTCGTCGCGCAGAAGGCGGCGACGCTCCAGATCCTCTCCGAGGGCCGCTTCCGGCTCGGGCTCGGATCGGGCGAGAACCTCAACGAACACGTCACCGGCGCCGGGTGGCCGCGCGCCAGGGTCCGGCTCGACATGCTGGAGGAGGCGGCCAGGATCATCGGTGCCCTCTTCGACGGCGGCGTGGTGAACCATGCCGGTACCCACTTCCAGGTGGAGAACGCCCGGCTGTGGGACCTCCCGGAGACTCGGGTGCCGATCGGGATCGCCGTCTCCGGACCGAAATCCTGCGCGATCGCCGGCGAACTGGCGGACCTCGTCGTCGCCACCGAGCCCAAGGCGGAACTCCTCGACGCCTTCGCCCGCCACGGAGGCGCCGGCAAACCCTCGGTCGGCCAGCTCCCCGTCTGCTACGACCCCGACCGCGGTGCCGCCGTGGCCCGCGCGCACGAGCAGTTCCGCTGGTCGGTGGGCGGCTGGAAGGTCAACTCCGAGCTGCCGGGGCCCGACGGATTCGACCAGGCCACCACGTACGTACGACCCGAGGACGTCGCCGACGCGATCCCCTGCGGGAGCGACGTGGACGAGTTCACCGAAGCGGTACTCGCCTACCGCGACGCGGGCTTCACGGAGATCGCGCTCATCCAGGTCGGCGGGGCGCACCAGCAGCCCTTCATCGCCTGGGCGGAGAAGACGCTGCTGCCCGCGCTGCGCGCACTGTGAGCCTGCCCGCGCGTGATCTCCACGCGTACGCGGGTTCTTCCCGGGCAGGACCCGGGGCAGCCACTCGGCCGACTGCCGTACCCGTGTCGCCGACTTCCCGCCGCGGGGCGAGCCTGGGAACGGGCCGGCTCCGCCGCGTCCGGCTCCCGAGAAAGGAACCATGGTGAACACCAGCGACAAGACCGCTTCCGAGCATCAGGAGAACTACGACGTCCTGGTCTCGCTGAGCGAGTGCACGACCGACGACGCGAGCACCGTGTTCGAGGTGCTCCGCCGCTCCTTCACGTCCGACAGGGCCGCAGCCGACGCGCCCACCGACGCGAACGCGCCCCGCCCGACCATCTGGTCCGCGACCGTCGACGTCTCCACGAAGAAGGAGTCCGCCGGACCCGCCTCCCTCGCCGGGCCGGTCACCCTCGATGCCCAGGGAGGCTACTGGGCAGTCGACCGGCTCAAGGGGCACCTCGGGGAGGTGTTCTCGGTGGAGGACATCGGCACCGCGGCGGGGGACCAGGAAGAGGAAGTCAGGATGCGGCTCACCAGCCGCTGACACACGCGCCCCGCACCGCCACCGTCCGGTCGGACAACAGAACGGAAGGCACCCGCCCATGGAACCCCACCGGCCGGCCGAGGACCTGGAGACGGTGCTCGGCCCCCCTCCGTGGGAAACGGAGGACACCGGCCTCCCGCACCGTTCCTCCGTCACCCTCCACGTCAACGGCGCGGCCCGGACGGTGTCGCTCGACCACCGCACCACCCTTCTGGACGCGCTGCGCGAACACCTCGGCCTCACCGGGGCCAAGAAGGGCTGCGACCACGGGCAGTGCGGGGCCTGCACCGTCCTGGTCGACGGCCGCCGCGCCAACAGCTGCCTGCTGCCGGCCGTCGCCCAGGACGGTGCCCGTGTCACCACGGTCGAGGGGCTCGCCGAGGACGGCCGGCTCCACCCCGTCCAGGAGGCGTTCGTGGACCGCGACGCCCTTCAGTGCGGCTACTGCACCCCCGGCCAGATCTGCTCCGCCGTCGGCATGCTCGCCGAGGCCGAGGACGGCTTCCCCTCCCACGCCACCCCGCCCGCCGCCCTCGCCGCGCCCGGTCCCGTACGCCTCGGGCCCGACGAGATCCGTGAACGGATGAGCGGCAACCTCTGCCGGTGCGGTGCCTACCCCCACATCGTCGAAGCGATCCAGGACGTGGCCCGATGAAGCCCTTCGGCTACCTGCGACCCGCCTCCGTCACCGAAGCCGTGACCGCGGTGGCGGCACACCCAGGAGCCCGCTTCCTCGGCGGCGGAACCAACCTCGTCGACCTGATGAAACTCGGCGTCGAGACACCGGCCCTCCTCGTCGACGTCACCCGGCTGCCCCTGGACCGCACCGAACCCACCCCCGAGGGCGGGCTGCGCGTCGGGGCGACCGTCCGCAACAGCGATCTCGCCGCGCACCCCCTCGTGACCGAGCGCTACCCGGTCCTCACCCAGGCGCTGCTCGCCGGGGCGTCCGGCCAGCTGCGCAACATCGCCACCACGGGCGGCAACCTCCTCCAGCGCACCCGCTGCCCGTACTTCCAGGACGTGTCCAAACCGTGCAACAAGCGCCTGCCCGGCACCGGTTGCCCCGCACGCGAGGGCGCCCACCGGGACCTCGCCGTCCTCGGCCACTCCGAGAACTGCGTCGCCACCCACCCCTCGGACCTGTCCGCCGCGCTCGCCGCCCTCGACGCCACCGTCGTGCTCCACGGACCGGACGGCGAACGGACCGTACCCGTCACCGGATTCCACCGGCTGCCGGGGGACAACCCCGACCAGGACACGGTGATCCGCCCCGGCGAGCTGATCACCGGGGTGGTCCTGCCCCCGGCGCCCGGGGGCTCGGCGCAGCTCTACCGCAAGGTCCGCGACCGGGCCTCGTACGCCTTCGCGCTCGTCTCGGTGGCCGCCGTCCTCACGGTGCGCGACGGCCGCGTCCGGCACGCCGCCCTCGCCTTCGGCGGTCTCGCCCACCGGCCCTGGCGGGCCACCGCCGCCGAGGCGGTGCTCCGCGACGCACCCGCCACCGCCGAGACCTTCGCGCGTGCCGCCGACGCCGAGCTCGCCGCGGCCCGGCCGCTGCGCGACAACGCCTTCAAGGTAGGCCTCGCCCGCAGGCTGACCGTCGACGTACTCACGGAGCTCACCGGGCGGACCGGTCCCCGTTCCGCCTGAACCCCACCCCACCCCGCCCGAGGATCCGTCATGAGCCACGCCCCCCAGCCGCTCGGTGCACCCGTCGTCCGCCGCGAGGCCCGGGAGAAGGTCACCGGGGCGGCCCGCTACGCGGCGGAGCACACCCCGCCCGGCTGCCTCTACGCCTGGCCCGTCCCCGCCACCGTGCCCAAGGGGCGGGTCACCGCCGTCCGGACGGCCGACGCGCTCGCCCTCCCGGGCGTGCACACCGTGCTCACCCACGACAACGCGCCCCGCCTCCACACCCCCGAGGACCCGGCCCTCGCGGTGCTCCAGGACGATCGGGTCCCGCACCGCGGCTGGTACGTCGCTCTGGTGGTGGCCGACAGCCTCGAAGCGGCCCGGGCCGGAGCCGACGCCGTCGTCACCGAGTACGCGCGCGAACCGCACGACGTCGTCCTCACCGACGAACACCCCGGGCTGTACACCCCCGAGAAGGCCAACGGCGGCTTCCCGGCCGTCCGAGAGCGCGGCGACTTCGCGCGGGCCTGGGCGGACGCGGAGAACCGGATCGACACGACGTACCGGATCGGTCCCCTGCACAACCACCCGATGGAACCGCACGCCACCACCGCCCGGTGGGAGGACGGCAGGCTGACCGTCCACGACTCCAGCCAGGGCTCCAGCACGGTCCGCGACACCCTGGCCGCCGTCTTCGGGATCGAGGCGGACCGGGTGACCGCGATCTCCGAGCACGTCGGCGGCGGCTTCGGCTCGAAGGGCACCCCGCGCCCCCAGGTGGTGCTCGCCGCGATGGCCGCGCTGCACACCGGCCGGCCCGTGAAGCTCGCGCTGCCCAGGAAGCAGCTGCCCGCCGTCGTCGGCCATCGCGCGCCCACCGTGCACCGCGTCAGGATCGGCGCCGACGACGACGGCGTGATCACCGCCCTGAGCCACGAGGTCGCCACCCACACCTCCACCGTCAAGGAGTTCGTGGAGCAGGCCGCCGTACCGGCCCGGATCATGTACGCCTCCCCGCACAGCCGTACGACCCACCGCGTGGTGGCTCTCGACGTCCCGAGCCCCTCGTGGATGCGCGCCCCCGGGGAGGCGCCCGGGATGTACGCCCTCGAGTCCGCCATGGACGAACTCGCCTGCGCGCTCGGTATCGACCCCGTCGAACTGCGGGTGCGCAACGAACCCGCCACCGAGCCCGACTCCGGCAAACCGTTCAGCAGCCGCGGCCTGGTCGCCTGCCTGCGCGAGGGCGCCGAACGCTTCGGCTGGCAGGACCGCGACCGCCGCCCCGCCTCCCGGCAGGACGGCCGCTGGCTGATCGGTACGGGCGTGGCCGCGGCGACGTACCCCGTACTCGTCGCGCCCTCCACGGCCACCGCGCACGCCGCCGCCGACGGGAGCTACCTCGTCGAGGTGAACGCCACCGACATCGGGACCGGCGCCCGCACCGTCCTCGCCCAGATCGCGGCCTCCGCGCTCTCCACCGACGCCGACCGGGTGCGGGTCGCCCTCGGCGACAGCGACCTGCCCACCGCCTCGCTCGCCGGCGGCTCCTCCGGCACCGCCTCCTGGGGGTGGGCCGTGCACAAGGCCGCCGCCCACCTCGCCGCCCGGCTCGCCGCGCACTCCGGGCCGCTGCCCGCCGAGGGCATCACGGTGTCCGCCGACACCCGGGAGGAGACCGGCGCGGAGTCCCCGTACTCCCGGCACGCCTTCGGCGCCCACTTCGCCGAGACAGCCGTCGACCAGCTCACCGGCGAGATCCGTGTGCGCCGGCTGCTCGGCGTCTACGCCGCCGGACGCATCCTCAACTCCCGTACCGCGCGCTCCCAGTTCATCGGCGGCATGGTCATGGGCATCGGGATGGCGCTCACCGAGGGCAGCACCCTGGACCCGGTGTACGGCGACTTCACCGAGAGCGACCTCGCCGCCTACCACGTACCGGCCCACGCCGACGTGCCGGACGTCGAGGCGCACTGGATCGACGAGGACGACCCCCACCTCAACCCCATGGGCAGCAAGGGCATCGGCGAGATCGGCATCGTCGGCACCGCCGCCGCCATCGGCAACGCCGTGCGGCACGCCACCGGGGCACGGCTGACCGAACTCCCGCTCACCCCGGACAAGATCCTGCCCTACCTGCCGTAGACCGTCTCCACCAGCGGCGATGGGCCAACTGTTGCGCACCCGGACGAGTGGCGTCACCCTGAGGAGTGACACAGAAGTGATGACCGCTCACGCTTCGTGCTCAGGGGCCGTCGGACCACGACGGACACGCACGTGGGCCTCGCGGTGAGGAGCCCCGACGATGACCGTTCCACTCGACCGGCACTATCTGGTCGAACTGCAGGTGTCGGCAGAGCGCGTATCCCAGCTGAGGCGCATCGTCGCCGCGCACCTGCGCCACTGGAGTCTCGAACTCCACGTCCGCCCGGTCTGCCGGGCGCTGGAGGAACTGCTGACCAATGTCCACCGGCACGTCGGCGGCGACAACGAGTGCGTCATCGAACTCCGCTGGACCGGCCGCCATCTGACGGTGGCCGTGGCCGACAACGGCGAGGGGATGCCGAGGCTGCTGGCCACCGGCGGCGGACTGAGCCGGGTCATGGCGCTCAGCGACAGCTGGGGCACCTGCCGGACGGACGACGGCAAAGTCGTCTGGTTCACCCGGTACGCCGAGGTGCCCCGCCCGACCGGCCTGCTGCCCCGCACGCCCCTGGACAGAACCCCCGAGGCCCGGCCGCTGCCCGCCGCCGCCCTGGACCGTGTCTGACCCCTTCGCCCCCCCGCCCGGCCGATCCGGATCGCGTGCCCCCGGCGCGCATGATCCGCGTCGGCCGGGTAGGTGCTGCTTGGGTGCGTTGTCACATTGCCGTCGTCCGGCCGGAGGCCGCCCGGCAGACGGCAGCGTGACGACACACCCCAGGGGGCCCGCGTTGCGCCGGGAGCGAAGGCGCGGGACGGTCGAAGAACCCAGGCAAGGAGGCCACTGCCATGCCCATCGCGACGGTGAACCCCGCGAACGGTGAGACGCTGAAAACGTACGAGGCGATCGGCGCGGCGGAGATCGAGCGACGGATCGCCACCGCGTACGACACCTTCCGCACCTACCGCACCACGGGTTTCGGCGAGCGGGCCGCCCTGCTGGAGAAGGCCGCCGGCCTGCTGGACGCGGACCAGGACGCCATCGCCCGCACGATGACCCTGGAAATGGGCAAGCCGCTCGCGGCGGCCCGTGCCGAGGCCGCCAAATGCGCCAAGGCCATGCGCTGGTACGCGGCCAACGCCGAACGCCTCCTCGCCGACGAGCAGCCCTCCGAGAAGGACGTCAAGGACTCCGGAGCCACCCGCGCCCGGGTCCACTACCGGCCGCTCGGCGTCGTTCTCGCCGTGATGCCGTGGAACTTCCCGCTCTGGCAGGTGGTCCGCTTCGCGGCGCCCGCACTGATGGCGGGCAACGTCGGGCTCCTCAAACACGCCTCGAACGTCCCGCAGACCGCCCTCTACCTGGGCGACCTGTTCCACCGGGCCGGCTTCCCGGCCGGGGCGTTCCAGACGCTCCTGATCGGCTCCCGCGACGTCGAGGCGGTCCTGCGCGACGACCGGGTCGTCGCCGCCACCCTCACCGGCAGCGAGCCCGCCGGCCGCGCCGTCGCCGCGACCGCCGGCGACACGGTGAAGAAAACAGTCCTCGAACTCGGCGGCAGCGACCCCTACCTCGTCCTGCCCTCCGCCGACGTCGAACGCGCCGCGAGGACCGCCGTCACCGCCCGGGTCCAGAACAACGGCCAGTCCTGCATCGCCGCCAAGCGGTTCATCGTCCACACCGACGTGTACGACGCCTTCGCCGCCCGCTTCACCGCCGCCATGGACGCCCTCACCGTCGGCGACCCGCTCCAGGAGTCCACCGACGTCGGCCCGCTCTCCACCGAACAGGGCCGCACCGACCTGGAGGAACTCGTCGACGACGCCCTCGGCAAGGGAGCCGAGGCCCTCTGCGGCGGGGGACGGCCGAAGGGACTCGGCGCCGGACTGGACCACGGCTGGTTCTACGCGCCCACCGTCCTGGCCGGCATCACCCCGCAGATGCGGATCCACCGCGAGGAGACCTTCGGCCCGGTCGCCACCCTCTACCGGGTCTCCGGACTCGAAGAGGCCCTGGAGCTCGCCAACGACACGCCCTTCGGCCTCAGTTCCAACGTCTGGACCCGGGACCCGGACGAGATGGAGCGTTGCGTCCGCGACCTGGAGGCCGGCGGCGTCTTCTTCAACGGCATGACCGCCTCCCACCCCGCCCTGCCCTTCGGCGGAGTGAAGCGCTCCGGCTACGGCAGGGAACTCGCCGGCCATGGCATCCGCGAGTTCTGCAACGCGACCACCGTCTGGTACGGCCCCACGGGGGACGACGGCGGGGCGTGATCCGGCCCGTGCGCCGCACCCTTTCCGCGGCACCGACGCCCGGCGCCGCGTCCACCCACCAGGAGGAGACCGACTCGTGACCAGCACCGCCGGGCAGCCGGCACCCTCTGCGCCCACGCCCGGTACCACCGTGCTCGACGACGACGAACTCGCCGCCCTCGACGCCCACTGGCGGGCCGCCAACTACCTCGCGGCGGGACAGATCTACCTCATGGCGAACCCGCTGCTGGAGCAGCCCCTCGCCCGCGAACACATCAAACCGAGGCTGCTCGGCCACTGGGGCACCTCACCCGGGCTCAACCTCGTCCACACCCACCTCAACCGGGTGATCAAGGCGCGGAACCGGCCGGCGCTCTGCGTCTGGGGACCCGGGCACGGCGGCCCCGCCGTCCTCGCCAACTCCTGGCTGGAGGGCAGCTACTCGGAGACGTACCCCGACATCGGCCGGGACGCCGAAGGCATGGGGGCGCTCTTCAAGCAGTTCTCCTTCCCCGGCGGAGTGCCGAGCCACGTGGCGCCCGAGACACCCGGTTCCATCCACGAGGGCGGCGAGCTGGGCTACGCCCTCGCCCATGCCTACGGTGCCGCCTTCGACCACCCCGACCTGCTCGTCGCCTGCGTCGTCGGCGACGGAGAAGCCGAGACCGGACCGCTCGCGGCCTCCTGGCACTCCAACAAGTTCCTCGACCCGGTGCACGACGGAGCGGTCCTGCCGATCCTCCACCTCAACGGCTACAAGATCGCCAACCCGACGGTACTGGCCCGCATCCCCGAGGACGAACTCGACCAGCTGCTGCGCGGATACGGCCACGACCCGATCCACGTCAGCGGCGACGACCCCGAGGACGTCCACCGCGCACTGGCCGCCGCGCTGGACGCGGCGGTGGACCGGATCGGCGAGATCCAGCGCGCCGCCCGGGGCGGCCGGGCCACCGAGCGCCCCCGCTGGCCGATGATCGTCCTGCGTACGCCCAAGGGGTGGACCGGGCCCGCAGAGGTCGACGGGCTGCCCGTCGAAGGAACCTGGCGCGCCCACCAGGTCCCGCTCTCCGCGGTCCGCGACAACCCCGACCACCTGCGGCAACTGGAGGCGTGGCTGCGCTCCTACCGGCCCGAAGAACTCTTCGACGACGCCGGCCGCCCCACCGCCCAGGTGCTCGCGACGGTCCCCGAGGGCGACCTCCGGCTCGGCGCGACCCCGTACGCCAACGGCGGACTGCTGCTGCGCGACCTCCCGGTACCCCCGCTGGACGACCACGCCGTCAGTGTCGACAAGCCCGGCGCCTCGTCCCACGAACCCACCCGGGTGCTCGGCCGGCTCCTCGAAGACGTCATGGCGGCGACCTCCGAGCGCCGCGACTTCCGGCTCGTCGGCCCGGACGAGACCGCGTCCAACCGGCTCGACGCCGTTTACGGCGCCACCGGCAAGGGCTGGCAGGGGAAGATCCTTCCGACCGACGAACACCTCGCCCGCGACGGGCGGGTCATGGAGATCCTCTCCGAACACCTCTGCCAGGGCTGGCTGGAGGGCTATCTGCTCACCGGCCGCCACGGGCTCTTCTCCAGCTACGAGGCGTTCGCCCACATCGTCGACTCGATGGTCAACCAGCACATCAAGTGGCTGCGCACCTCGCGCCGGCTGCCCTGGCGCCGCCCCGTCGCCTCCCTCAACTACCTGCTCAGCTCGCACGTGTGGCGCCAGGACCACAACGGCTTCTCCCACCAGGACCCCGGGTTCGTCGACCACATCCTCAACAAGAGCCCCGAGGTCGTGCGCGTCTACCTGCCGCCGGACACCAACACCCTGCTCTCGACCGCCGACCACGTGCTGCGCAGCCGCGACTACGTCAACGTGGTCGTCTGCGGGAAGCAGCCGACCTTCGACTGGCTGACCATGGACCAGGCCCGCGTCCACTGCGCACGCGGCGCCGGGGTGTGGGAATTCGCGGGCACCGAGGACGGCAGCGGCGAACCCGACGTGGTGCTCGCCTGCGCGGGAGACGTCCCCACCCTGGAGACCATGGCCGCCGCCGACCTGCTCCGGCGCCACCTGCCCGACCTCTCGGTACGCGTGGTGAACGTCGTAGACATGACCCGGCTGCTGCCGCACGGCGAACACCCGCACGGCATGCCCGACTCCGAGTACGACGCGCTCTTCACCCGGGACAAGCCGGTCATCTTCGCCTACCACGGCTATCCGTGGCTCATTCACCGCCTCGCCTACCGACGGGCCGGCCACGCCAACCTCCACGTACGCGGCTACAAGGAGGAGGGCACGACCACCACCCCCTTCGACATGGTGGTCCGCAACGACCTGGACCGGTACCGGCTCGTCATGGACGTCGTCGACCGGGTGCCCGGACTCGGCGTACGCGCCGTCGCCGTACGCCAGGCCATGGCCGACGCGCGGACCCGCCACCACGCCTACATCCGCGAGTTCGGCGAGGACATGCCGGAGGTGGCCGACTGGACCTGGACCGGCTGACCCGGCGGGTGCTCTAGCGGGCAGCCCCGCGCGGGGCTGCCCGGAGCCCGGTCCCGTCCCGCGATCCGCGGTGAGCGATCATGGCCGGGCCCAACGCCTGCCCGAGGAGAGCCGAACCGATGACACTGCGCTGCGCCGTACTCGACGACTTCCAGTCCGTCGCCACCCGGGCCGCCGACTGGTCCCCGCTCGCCGGCCGGGTGGACGTCGTCTCCTTCCCCGAGCACTTCGCCACGGAGGACGAACTCGCCGCGGCGCTGGAGACCTTCGACATCGTGGTGACCCTGCGCGAACGCGTCCCCTTCCCCGCCGGCCTGCTCGACCGGCTGCCGCGGCTGCGCCTCCTCGTCGCCTCCGGCATGCGCAACACCGTCATCGACCACCAGGCTGCCGCGCGCAACGGAGTCACCGTGTGCGGGACCGCCAGCTCATTCGCCCCGCCGGTCGAACTCACCTGGGCCCTGCTGCTGGGCCTCGCCCGCGGCATCGTCCCGGAGTCCACCGCGCTGCGTTCCGGCGGCCCCTGGCAGTCGACGGTCGGCGCCGATCTGCACGGCCGGCGCCTCGGACTGCTCGGGCTCGGCCGGATCGGCAGCAGGGTCGCCGCGGTCGGGCTCGCCTTCGGCATGGACGTGGTCGCCTGGAGCCCGAACCTCACCGCCGAGCGGGCCGCCGAGGTGGGCACCGGACTCGCCGCGTCCAAGGAAGAGCTCCTCGCCACCAGCGACTTCGTCTCCGTCCACCTGGCGCTCGGCGACCGCAGCCGCGGCCTGATCGGCGCCCCGGAGCTGGCGCTCATGGGCCCGGACACCTACCTCGTCAACACCTCCAGGGCGGCCATCGTCGACCAGGACGCCCTGCTCGCGGCCCTGCGCGCCGGGACCATCGCGGGCGCCGCCGTCGACGTGTACGACACCGAGCCGCTCCCGGCCGACCACCCGATGCGCACCGCGCCGCGCCTTCTGGCCACCCCGCACCTGGGCTACGTCTCCCGCGCCAACTACGCGCGCTACTACGGCGAAGCGGTCGAGGACATCGAGGCGTACCTTGCCGGCGCTCCGGTCCGGCTCCTGGGGGCGTGAGGCGGACCGGGCGGGATCGCGGCGGCACTCAGTAGCGCAGCGCCGCCGCGATCCGGTGGTGCTCGTTCAGGGTGTCGTCCGGGAGGAACACCACCTCGGCCCCGCTGTCCAGGGCGGCTTCGACGAGTTCGTCCACCACGTCCTCGCGTACCGTCTCGTCGCCCGGGGCGACCTCCTCGTCGCCCACCGGCACGAGGTGCCCCTCGGTCAGTCGCGCCGTCTCCTGGAAGTGCTCCTCCACCACGACCAGCCCGGCGCGCCCCTCCTGCACGGCGGTCCACACCTCGTCCAGCCCGCCCGCGAAGGTCTTGGCCCCGCGCGCGCCGTCCAGCCGGGCGCGTACCTCGGCGGCGCGGCGTTCCGCGTGCTCCGCCATCGCCGTGCCGAGTTCCGCGAGCAGGGCGGTCGGCGTGATGTCGGCGGGCGCCCCCTTGGCGACCCGGCCGACGGCCGCGTGGGCGCCGTCTCCGGCGCTGTCCAGCAGCGCGAGCGCGGGCGGCAGCCCGACCAGGTACAGGGGGCGCGGCTCGGCGGCGAGCACCGCGCGCAGCTTCTCGTCGGCCGTACGGAGGAACTGGCGGGTCTCCTCGTCGGAGAAGGTGCTCGGGGTGTCGCCGATCCGCTCCATCCGCTGCGGGTTCGGCGCCTCGCTCGGGGCGGCCAGCGGGAAGCCGCCCCTCTCCTCCAGGTGCACGGAGTCCGCGGTGCCGCCCCAGAGGTTCGCGTGGTCGGCGGCGACGGTCAGTGCCCAGAACGGCTGTGCCTGTGCCTTGGCCGCGACCAGGTTGCGGGTCAGGTAGGTGTCGCTCAGCACCACCCGCTCGGGAGCGGTACGGGGCAGCTGCCAGATCTGGTACTCCTCCGTGCTCACCAGGAGCACCAGGGAGTCCAGCGCCCGGCGCGGGTCCACCTCGGCGACCGCACGGTCCAGTTGCGCCCGCAGGGCGGCGGCGGTCTCGCGCGACACCCGCGGATCGGCGTCGAGGTGACTCGTGGCCGCGGCGACCAGATTGCGCAGCCGTACGGCGTCCTGGGCGTTGTCCGGAGCGCGGCGGTGGGTGGGCATCGTCAGGGACAGGACCGGATAGGTGCGGGTCGCCCGCAATTCCTTGAGCACTCCGGTGGTCAGGGCGTCCGTGTCCATCGTTCCCTCCCAGGGGTTCGATTCCGGTGGAGGGCCCGGCGCGGTGTACCGCGGGGCCCGGGCCGTTCCCCGCTCCAGGTGACGGAAGGCCCGACGAGTCAATTCATACCTTTTGATCCTAATATGGGCCAATTAGCAGCTGTCGTGCTCGGGAGGTAGCGGTATGTCCACCCTTACCGTGTGGAAGTTCCGGACGGCGGACGCCGCGGAGAGTGTCGAGGAGTCACTCAAGTCCCTCCAGAAGGAGGGGCTGATCAAGATCATCGACGCGGCGGTGGTCAGCTGGCCCGCCGACCGCGCGAAACCCCGCACCAGACAGCTCCGCAGCCTGGTCGGCGCCGGTGCGCTGGGAGGCACCTTCTGGGGAATGCTCTTCGGGCTGCTCTTCCTGATGCCGCTGCTCGGCGCGGCCATCGGCGCCGCGGCCGGGGCGTTGGGCGGCAAGCTCGCCGACGTGGGGATCGACGACGACTTCATCGACGAGGTCAAGGAGCAGGTCACGCCCGGGACTTCCGCGCTTTTCCTGCTCACCGTGGACGAGGTCGCCGACCGCATCGGCGCTGCGCTCCCCGGCGGTGGGGCCGAACTGCTCCACAGCAACCTGGACGCCACGAGCGAGGAGCGGCTCCGCAGCGTCTTCGCCGAGGACCCTGAGGACCCCGAGGCTGCCGGAGGCGATGCGTCCGGGCCCGGAGCGACCGACGGGAACAGGTGAGTCCGGCCGGCGCCGAGCCGCCCGGGGGGCCGTCCGCGTCCGGGGTGCCCGCCGCGCCGCCGTTCGCCTCGGACGGTGCCGGGGCGGGAGCCGCGGGTGCCGTGACAGCGGCCCTCGGCCAGCTGCGTGCGCGGTTCGCCCCGATGCGGCAGGGCGAAGTCGCGTCGTACATTCCTGAGTTGAGCCGGGCCGATCCCGACGCCTTCGGGCTTGCCCTGGTCAGCATGGACGGCCATCTCTACAGCGCGGGCGAGGCGCGCACGCCCTTCACCGTGCAGTCCGTCTCCAAACCGTTCGTCTACGCCCTGGCGCTGGCCGAACTGGGGCTGGACGAGGTCTCCGCCTGGGTCGGCTCGGAGCCCAGCGGCGAGGCGTTCAACGCCATCAGCCTGGAGCACGGTACCGGCCGGCCCGCCAACGCCATGGTCAACGCGGGGGCCCTGGTCGCCTCCTCGCTCGTTCCCGACACCCCGGAACACCCGCGATTCGAACGCATCCTGGAATTCCTGGGCCGGTTCGCGGGACGGGACCTGGACGTGGACGAGGCGGTGTACCGCTCCGAATCCGCGACCGGCGACCGCAACCGGGCGCTCGCCTACCTCATCCGGGGCGCCGGACGGCTTCCCGTCGATCCGGTCACCGCCTCCGAGACGTACTTCCGGCAGTGCGCGGTACGGGTGACAGCCGTGGACCTCGCGGTCATGGCGGCCACCCTCGCCCACGGCGGCGTCAACCCGCTGACCGACGACCGGGTCGTGTCCGAGGAGGTCGCGGCCCAGGTCCTGGCCGTCATGGCCACCTGCGGGATGTACGACGCGTCGGGGGAGTGGCTGCTGCGGGTGGGGCTGCCGGCCAAGAGCGGGGTCTCGGGAGGCCTGATCGCCGCCGGGCCCGCCCGGTTCGGGCTCGCCTCCTACAGCCCGCCCCTCGACGCCGCCGGGACTTCCGTGCGCGGGCGGACCGCCTTCGCCGCCCTTTCCGAGCGCCTCGGGCTCCATCTGATGCTCAACCCCGCGCTGCCCGGTTCCACCGTCACGCTCGTCACCACGGGGGAGGACCCGCCGCCCGGCAGCGGCCCGGAGGTGAAGGGGCGGGTGGCGGTGGTGGCCGCTCAGGGGGCACTGGACTTCACCGCCGCCGAACGGGTGCTGTACGGACTCGACGAGGCCGGCTCCGCGGGAGCCCCCTCGGTGGTGCTGGACCTGCGGCAGGTGAGCGGGATCGAGTCGGTGGCGTACGCGATGCTCCGGCAGGGGCTGGCCCGGCTGGAGAGGGCGGGGCACCACGTGGCCCTCGCCGACCCCGCCGGGCGGCTGAGCACCCCGCCGGCCGGCCGGTCACCCGCGGCCGCCGGCCGGCTCGGGGGCGAGGGCCGCCCGGACACCGGTCCGCCGAGCTTTTCCTCCCGTGCCGAGGCCGTCGCGCGGGCCGCGCGAGAAGGAGACGCGCCGGAAGGGAGCGGGCGGAGGGCCTGAACGACGGTTGCGAACGGCCGTGTTCCGGGTTCGCCACCGGGAGCGGCGGCGAACCCGGAACAGGGGGATCACCAGATCGACTCGACCCATTCCGGGTGGTCGATGAACGGGTTCCGGTTGTGCTGGTACTGCGTGTATATGACCTCGTTGCGGTTCTTCTCGAAGGCGCTCGGCGGGTCCTCCTGGCTCCACTCCTTCAGTACGGAGAGCTTGCCGATGTTCGGCGCCGAGCCGTTGTTCACCTTCTCGTTGGGCTCCAGGTCGGCCCAGGCGTCGTCGCCCTCGTAACGCACCGCCATGTAGAGGATCATCCGTGCGACGTCGCCCTTGTCGGCGTCGCGGGGTTCGAAGGAGTCCGCGTCGGTGTAGTTGCCGGGAGCGCCGGAGACCTGGCTGCCGCCGTTGTCGAAGTCCTTGTTGCCCCGGATGGAGTTGACCTGGACGTCGGCCGGACGCAGATGGTGCAGGTCGGTGCCGGGGCCGGTCGCCGTACCGAAGTCGCCGTGCGACTTGGCCCAGACGTGCTCACGGTTCCACTGGCCGACGTTGCCGCCGTTGTCGTCCTCGGACTGGGACTCGCCGGTGTACAGCAGGATGACGTTGTCGGGGTTGGCGGGGTCCTCGTCGGTGTCCTTCAGCGCTTCCCAGACCTGGCTGTACGAGACCTTCGTCTGGCTGCTGATGATGGTGTGCAGCGCCGCCTTGAGCGCGGTGCCGGACTTGCCGAGGGCGCCCGCGTAGTACGTGTCGTCCAGGGTGGCCGAGGCGGTGGCGGGCGCCAACGCGGCGACCGGCGCCGGGGTGTCCTTGGCCGGGACCGCCGCGGCGGTCCCGGTGAGAACGGTGACGGCAGCGAGGGCGGCGAGGAGTGGACGCGCGTAGATTTTTGGGTGACGGGACATGTGGGGTGTCCTCTCCGGGACGGAAAGGGCTGCGGCCACCCTCGGATTCGTGGGGGAGGGAGGGGATGCGGCAGCCAAGTGAAGGGCGATCTGCTCGGCAGCCTTCCATGCGCGCCGTACCCGATGCATGAACGGAACGTAATCATCATGTGCAGGTCAAGTGGTGACCGGTCCCGCCGGCCCCAGCAGCCCCGGACGTCCCATCGAGGAGTCCGTCGGGAAGCCCCTTCAGAGATCACGCCACTGTCGCGGCCCTGCCCGGAGGCCCCCGTCGCCCGCTCCGTCCGGCCTCGGATGCGCGTGCGGCGCCGCGGCGCGAGAATTGCCCGAAAGGACGAGGAGGCGGCATGAGCCAAGATCCCGAATCCATATACCTCACGCGTGACGCGCGGGCGATCACGCCGCAGGAGGTCACGCCGGACCGGCTGCTCCACACCGGAGCCGTCGACCGCCCGAGTCCGGAGGACCTGGTTCTCGCGTCGGGCCGGGACGTGACACCGAAGACCCTGGAATGGGCCAGGCGCAAAATCGCCGAGGAAGGCCGTTCGGCCATGGACAAGCGGCTGCCCTGAGCACCGGCGGGCTCCGGGAGGGAGCGCCCGGCACGGCGGGTGCTCTCTCCCGGGATAGCCTGAACGCACAATGAACCGTTTGACGACGTCACAGGGCCCCGTCGACCTGGCCCGTTTCCCCGAGCACCCGCGCGACCCCCTCCGCGCCTGGGACGCGGCCGACGAGTACCTCCTCAACAGGCTGGACGGCCCTGCGGAGCCCGGCGCAGCCGGACCGGCCGGGCCGGTCGACCTCTCCGGCACCGTCGTGGTGGTCGGCGACCGCTGGGGCGCGCTCTCCACCGTGCTGGCACGCCACCGGCCCGTACAGATCTCCGACTCCTATCTGGCGCAGTGCGCCACCCGCGCGAACCTCGCCCGCAACGGCGTCGACCCCGAGTCGGTGCGCCTGCTGTCGTCGCGCGACACCCCGCCGGACCGGATCGACGTCCTGCTCGTACGCGTGCCCAAGAGCCTCGCGTTCCTGGAGGACCAGCTGCACCGCCTGGCGCCCTCCCTCCACGAGGGCACCGTGGTCATCGGCGCGGGCATGGTCAAGGAGATCCACACCTCCACGCTCAAGCTCTTCGAGCGCATCGTCGGCCCGACCCGCACCTCGCTCGCGGTACGCAAGGCCCGGCTGATCTTCTCCACCCCCGACCCGGCCCTGGCGCGCACACCCAGCCCCTGGCCGCTGCGGTACGAACTCCCCGCGGACATCGGGCCCGCCGCCGGACGCACGGTCGTCAACCACGCCGGCATCTTCTGCGCCGAACGGCTCGACATCGGCACCCGCTTCTTCCTGAAGCACCTGCCCACGCGCTCCGGCCCCGACCGGGTCGTCGACCTCGGCTGTGGCAACGGAGTCGTCGGCCTCGCGGCGGCGCTCGCCAACCCGGACGCCTCCGTGGTCTTCACCGACGAGTCGTACCAGGCCGTCGCCTCCGCCGAGGAGACCTTCCGGGCCGGCACCGAGCCGGGCCGCGAGGCGTCGTTCGTCGTCGGGGACGTACTGGCCGAGGCGGAGCCCGGCAGCGCGGACCTGGTCCTCACCAACCCGCCGTTCCACTCCCACCTGGCGACCACCGACGCCACCGCCCGGAACATGTTCCACGGCGCGCGCACGGCGCTGCGGCAGGGCGGTGAGCTCTGGGTCGTCGGCAACCGGCACCTCGGCTACCACACGCAGCTGCGCCGTATCTTCGGCAACTGCACCACCGTCGCGGGCGACCCGAAGTTCGTGGTCCTGCGCGCCGTCAAGCGCTGACGCCACGTGACCCGGCGCCGGACGACCGGCGCCGGGTCACGTGGGCGGCCGTACCAGCCCCGTGCGGTAGGCCAGGGCGACGAGCTGCGCCCGGTCGCGGGAGTGCGTCTTCGCCAGCGTGCGGTGCACATGGGTGCGTACGGTCAGCGGGCTGAGCACGAGACGTTCGGCGATGTCGTGGTTGGAGAGCCCCTCGGCGACCAGCACCGCCACCTCCCGCTCCCGGGGCGTGAGTTCGGCCAGCGCGTCCGCGTCGGCGGGCGGCGAGGGCGGCGGCGTACCGACGAACGAGGCGATCAGCGAGCGGGTCGCCATCGGTGACAGAAGTGCCTCGCCCGCGGCCACGGTCCTGATCGCGTCGAGCAGGGTGTCGGGGTCCGCGTCCTTCCCGAGGAACCCGCTCGCCCCGGCGCGCAGGGCCCGGGCCACGTACTCGTCGGTCTCGAAAGTGGTCAGGATCAGGACCCGGGTCGGGGCCAGATCCGGGTCGGAGCAGATGGCCTCGGTGGCCGCCAGGCCATCGGTTCCCGGCATACGGATGTCCATCAGGACCACGTCGGGGCGGTGGGCGCGCACCGCCGCGACCGCCGCCGCGCCGTCCGACGCCTCGGCGACGACCACGAGGTCGTCGGTGGATTCGATGAGCATGCGGAACGTCGCGCGCAGCAGGCCCTGGTCGTCCGCCAGCAGTACGGTGCAGGTCACGTGGTGGGTTCCTGTTCGGGAGAAGGGTCGTTCGCGGTCAGCTCGCCCGGCAGCAGAGGGAGCTCCGCCACCACCGAGAAGCCGGTTCCCCGGCGTCCCGCGGTCAGGGTGCCGCCGACGAGCTGGGCGCGCTCGTGCATGCCGAGCAGTCCGAACCCCGAGGGCGCCCCGGCCGGCGCTTCCGGGGTCACCGGCGCTTCGGAGGCCCCCGCGGGGCCGTCGTCCGTGACGGTCACGACGATGCGGTCGCGGCCGTAGCGCAAGGTCACGACAGCCGCGTCGGTGCGCGCGTGTTTGGCCGCGTTCGTCAGCGCCTCCTGGACGATCCGGTACGCGGTGAGGCCGACCCCGGAGGAGACCGGGAGCGGCCGCCCCTCCTCGCGCAGGGTCACCCGGAGCCCCGTCGGAGTGAACGACTCCGCAAGGGCGGGCAGATCCTCCAGCCCGGGGGCCGGTTCGAGGGGCGAGTCGGTGTCACCGGCTTCCCGGAGCACCGCCACCGTCGCCTTGAGCTCGCGCAGCGCGGACGAGGTGGTGCCCACGAGCTCGTCGAGGACCCGGCTGACCCGCGGGTCCGGATTGCGGCGGGCGAGATACGCGGCGGTGCCCGCCTGGGCGTTCGCCAGGGTCATGTGGTGGGCGACCACGTCGTGCAGGTCGCGGGCGATGCGGATGCGTTCCTCGTCCACCCGGTGCCTGGCCTCCTCCTCGCGGGTCCGTTCGGCGAACACGGCGCGCGCCTCCACCGCTTCGAGGTAGGCCCGGCGCAACTGTACGGCGCCGCCCATGTAGGGCATCAGCAGCAGCCAGGCGACCGGATTGACGGTCTGGAGCACGAAGGAGTAGTTCGCCGTGTCCTCCAGCAGTGAAACGGCCACCAGCAGCAGGGCGACTCCGGCCGCCCACCTGAAGGCCTCGTGCCGGTCCCTGTCCCGTGCGAACCAGTACAGGGACGCCATCAGCTGGCCGAGGACCAGCGGTGTCAGCAGGAACCCGAGGGACGTGGCCACGGCCGCGCACACGGCGGTGACCACGACGGTGCCGCGCGGGTGGAGACGGTGGAACAACAGGGCCAGGCTGCCCACGCCGCCGAGCACCGCGCCCCAGACCCACTGGCTGCCGTCGTTCGGATGCGTGCTGGTGGCTACACCGGCGGTGACCGTCACCGCGAACAGGACGAGGGCGAGGACGCCATCGGCGACCAGAGCGCGCCGCCGTACGAACTCCTCCCAGCGCGTGACGAGGGGCCGAGCCTTCATCAGCGGCCTCCTTCGGGCTGTCCGTCCCATGATGATCTCCCTTGAGCGGGGTCGCGATCGGGCTGCCCGTGTCGCGAGGACACGGGCAGCCCTGACCCGGTACGTACCTTCCGGCCGCCTCAGACGCCTGCGGGTTCCCGCTCCGGGGACCGTCCGGAGTCCGCTTCCGCAGCCTCGGCCGGTGCGGCCTCTCCGGCGAGCTTCTCGCCCTCCACGTCGACCTTCGGCAGGATCCTGGCCAGCGGCTTCGGCAGCCACCAGGCCCAGCGTCCGAGGAGCGCGAGGACAGCCGGCACGAAGGCCATCCGGACCACGAGGGCGTCGAAGAGCACGGCGATCGCCAGACCGAACCCGATCGTCTTGACCATCGACTCGCCGGCGGTCACGAAGCCCGCGAAGACCGACATCATGATCAGCGCGGCGGCCACGACCACCCTCCCACTGGCACGGAAACCGCTGACCACGGCCTCCTTCGGGCTCTCGCCGTGCACGTAGGACTCGCGGATACGGGAGACGAGGAAGACCTCGTAGTCCATCGCCAGGCCGAAGACGATGCCCACCAGGAAGATCGGCATCATGCTCATGATCGGTCCGGCCTGCTCCACACCGAGCAGATCCGCGGCCCAGCCCCACTGGAAGACGGCGACCACGGCTCCCAGCGCCGCCAGCACCGACAGGAGGAAACCGAGCGTGGCCTTCAGGGGGACGAGCACCGAGCGGAAGACCATCATCAGCAGCAGCAGGGCCAGACCCACGATGAGGATCAGGTAGGGAACCAGGGCGTCCTGGATCTTCTGGGCGACGTCGATGTTGAGCGCGGTCGTCCCGGTCACCTCGAAGGTGGCCCCGGTGCCGTCCTCGATGGCACCCCGGTCGCCGCGGATGGAGTCGACGAGCTCGACGGTGGCCTTGTCGGTGGGGCTGGTGGACGGCACGGCCGACAGGACGGCGGTGTCACCGGCCGCGTTGAAGCGGGGTGCGGACACCGACTCCACCCCGCGCGTCCCGGCCAGGCGGTCGTGGATGTCCGCCACGGCGTCCTGCGGATCGGACGCGCCCTGGGCGTCCACCACGATGGTGAGCGGACCGTTGAAGCCAGGGCCGAAGCCCTCGGCCAGCGCGTCGTAGGCCCGGCGCTCGGTGGTGGCCACGGACTTCGACTCGGCCCCCGGCATGCCCAGCTGCAGATCCAGCACGGGCAGGGCGACGACGCCCAGACCGATCACCGACGCGATCAGGACCGGCAGCGGACGGCGGGTGACGAAACGGGCCCAGCGGCTGCCACCGTTCTCCGCCGGCTTCGCGTGGACGCCCTCGGCGGACGCGGCGGCGACGGCTCCATCGGCCGCCCGTGCGGCGGCACGCCGGCGGGCACGGCGCCCCTCACCCGGGGCAGCGGTGCGCAGTGCCGCCTTCCGGGCCCGTCGGGCCACCTTGCGCAGCCGTCGCGGCAGCACGGTGTTCGGCCAGAGACCCAGCAGGGCGGGGACCAGGGTGAGCGCGATCAGGATGCCGACGGCGACCGCCCCGGCCGCGGCGAAGCCCATGGTGGTCAGGGTGGGAATGCCGACGACGAACAGGCCCGCGAGGGCGATGATCACGGTGAGTCCGGCGAAGACGACCGCGGAACCGGCCGTTCCGACCGCCATGCCGGTGGCTTCCCGGGCACCGCGGCCCTTGCCGCGCTCCTCGCGGTAGCGGGAGACGACGAACAGGGCGTAGTCGATACCGACCGCGAGGCCGAGCATGGACGCCAGCGAGCTGGTCGACGAGGAGAGGCCGAAGGTGCTGGCCAGGGCGCCGATCGCCAGAACGGACACGCCGACGCCGACGACGGCGGTCAGCAGCGGCAGCCCGGCCGCCACCAGCGAACCGAACGTGACCAGCAGCACCACGGCGGCGACGAGGATGCCGATCCCCTCCGCGGGACCACCCGACTCCACCTGGCCGGCCAGCGCGTCGCCGCCCACCTCGACGGTCATCCCGCTCGCGCGGGCATCGTCGATCGCGTCCTGGACGGGGGCCTTCTCCGCGTCGGTGAGATCGTTCGCGGTCTCCTTGAACGTCACCGTCGCGTAGGCGGTGGAGCCGTCCTCGCTGACCGCGCCCGCGGCGAACGGGCCCACGGCCGAGGCGACCGCCCCGGCACCGGCGGCTTCGGTCACCGTCTCGTCGACGACCGCCCGGTTCTCGGCGCTGGTGACGCGCTCCCCGTCCGGCGCGACGAAGACGATACGGGCGGTGGCCCCGTCCGAGGCAGCGCCGGGGAAGCGCTTCGCCATCAGGTCGTAGGCCTGCTGGGACTCGATCCCCGGCATGGTGGTGGCGGAGTCCTTGGCCTCCGGCGCGACGGCCGAACCGACGGCGGCGCCGACCAGGACCAGCCCCCACAGGGCGATCACGAGCAGTCGCCTGTGGAAGGCCCCGAGGCCAAGGCGGTAAAGGAAACTGGCCACGGTGACGGGCCTTCCGGTCGGAGTACGTGCGGACTCCTCCACCCTCCCCGGACAGGCACCGGCGGGCGTCGTGCGCCTGCCGTCATCCGTAGTACTGCGCTGGTGGTACACGCCGGCCCTGCGTCGTACGGGCGCACGGCATCCGGGTCCACCGCCCGCACGGGCCGGTGCACCCGGACCCGCGCGGCGTACCATGGTGGACGGTCATCCGCGCGTCCGGTATCCGCCCCGCTCCGAGCTGGAGGCCCACGCGATGAACGATGCCGACCCCGGGATCTTCGGCACCCGCACGGTCACCTGGCAGATGCACGCCGACCCGATGATGTGGGTCGCCGGGGTGCGGGCCCTCTACCTCCAGGCGCTGCACCCGCGCGCCGTACGGGGCGTCACCCAGAACAGCGACTTCCGCAAGGACGCCTGGGGCCGGCTCCTGCGCACCGCCGACTTCGTGGGGGTCCTCACCTACGGCACCACCGAAGAGGCGGAGAGGGCGGGCGCCCGGGTCCGCGGGATCCACAGCCGGATCACCGCCACCGACCCGGAGACCGGCGAGACCTACGGCGTCGGCGAACCCGGACTGCTCCTGTGGGTGCACTGCGCGGAAGTCGCCTCCTACCTCGAAGTCCAGCGCCGCTCCGGCTACCCGCTGTCCGACGCGCAGGCCGACCGCTACGTCGACGAGCAACGCCGCAGCGCCCGTCTCGTCGGGCTCGACCCGGCCGACGTCCCCGCCACCACCGGCGGGCTCGACGCGTACTTCCACCGGATCCGGCCCGAACTCGCGGCCTCGGCCGAGGCCGCGGAGGTCGACGACTTCCTGCGCCGCCCGCCCGTCCCCGCACTTCTGGTACCCGCCCGCGCGGTGCTCTGGCGGCAGATCGCCGCGCTCGCCTACGACTCCCTGCCGCCGTACGCCCACGACCTCTACGGCCGCCCCGCCCCGCCCGCCGCCACCGTCGACCACCGGCTGCGCGCGACCGGCCGGCTCCTGCGGGCCGTACCCGCGCGACTGCGCCGCAGGATTCCGCCCCGGCGGATCGAGACCGCGATGGCCCGACTCGGCCCCGGTAGCCGACCCGACCCGCGCCGACTGCCGGGACGGCCCGCCATACTGGATCCGCCGGGGAGGGCGCGTACGTAACGGAGCGACGGGGGCGACGGCGGACCATGGCGGAGACCAGGCTGATCCAGGGCCGGTACCAACTGCTCGATCTGATCGGGCGCGGCGGAATGGGCGAGGTGTGGCGGGCCCGCGACGAGTCCCTGGGCCGACAGGTCGCCGTCAAATGCCTCAAGCCCTCCGGCCCCCCGCACGACCGCACCTTCACCCGCGTCCTGCGGGAGCGGTTCCGCCGAGAGGCCCGGGTGGCCGCCGCCCTCCAGCACCGGGGCGTCACCGTCGTCCACGACTTCGGCGAGCACGAAGGTGTCCTGTACCTGGTGATGGAACTGCTCGAAGGGCGTAACCTCGGCCAGCTCCTGGAGGACAACGACAGGCGGGCGCTGCCCGTCGACGACGTGATCGACATCGCCGAACAGATGGCCGACGCCCTGGGGTACACCCACCGGCAGGGCATCGTGCACCGCGACCTGAAGCCCGCCAACATCATGCGGCTCACCGACGGCACGGTGAAGATCTGCGACTTCGGCATCGCACGCCTCGCCCAGGACATCGGCTTCACCTCCAAGCTGACCGGTACCGGGATCTCGATGGGCACCCCCCACTACATGTCGCCCGAGCAGATCGGCGGAGTCGGCGTCGACCAGCGCAGCGACCTCTACTCGCTGGGCTGCGTGCTCTACGAAATCGCCACCGGAGTACCTCCGTTCGACCTGGACGACGCCTGGGGCATTCTCGTCGCCCACCGGGACACCCCGCCCCGGCCGCTGCGCGCCCACCGCGCCGAACTCCCCGAGTTCTTCGAGCGGATCGTGCTCGACCTGCTGGCAAAGTCCCCCGGACAGCGCCCGGAGGACGCAGGCTCGGTACGGCGGCGGATGGTCCTCTCGCGCACCGGCGGCGAGCGGGACACCGGCCCGGCCCCGACCCCGTACCCCGTGCCGGCCGCACGCCCCGCGCTGCCCCCGGCCTCCGGTCCGCGCGAACTGCCCGACTGGACCCGCTCGATGACGATCGGACGCAGGGCCACCGGCACCCGGCGCGGGGACGCCGGACCGGGCGATCACGCCGCCGCGCTGACCGGCGCCTGGACGACCGGGGTCCGGCCCCCGGCACTCCCGGCCCCCCGCCAGGTCCCGGCCTCCGACGCGCTGCGGTCCCTGGCCGGACGCCACGAGGAGGGCCTCGCCCTCTCCCGCGCGGGGCGCTGGGCGGAGGCGGGGGAGATCCACCGCGCGGTCGCGGCGGAACGCGCCCGGCTGCTGGGGGCCATCCACCCCGAGGTGCTCGCCAGCCGGTACGAACGAGGCGTCTGCCTCAGCCGCACCGGACACGACAGCGAGGCGCTGGGAGAGTTCGGCCAGGTCGCCGAGGGGCGGACGGAGGTTCTCGGCCCCGATCACCCCGAGACCCTCGCGGCGCGCCAGGAGACGGCGTACGTCCTCGGGCGCCTCGGACGGCACGCCGAGGCGCACCGGGTGTACGCGGCGGTGCTCGCCGACCGGGAGCGGACGGCGGGCCCCGACCACCCGGACACGCTGAACTGCCGCCACAACATGGCCTTCACCCTCGGCCGGCTGGGCCGATCCGAGGAGTCGTACCGGATGTCGTGCGAGGTCGCCGAAGCACGTGCCCGGGTGCTCGGCGCCGGCCACCCCGACACCCTCGTGACCCTCTTCGAAGTGGGTTACGCCCTCGGCCGTGCGGGGCGATGGCAGGAGGCCCTGGACACCTACACCCAGGTCGTGCGGGGCCGGGTCCACGCACTGGGCACCACCCACCCGGACACGCTCGCCACCCGCCAGGAGATCGGCATCTGCCTCGGACGCCTCGGACGGGGCGCGGAGGCGACCGAGCTCTACCGCGCCCTCGTGCACGACCGGACGGAAGTGAGCGGCCCGGACGACCCGGAGACGCTCCGGGCCCGGCACGGCCTGGGAGTCAACCTCGGCCGCACCGGCCAGTGGGAAGGGGCTCTGGCCGAGGCACGAGCGGTGTGCGCCGCGCGGGAACGCACCCTGGGGCCCGACCACCCCGACACCCTCGTCAGCTGCCGCGAGGTCGCCGTCGCGCTCGGATGGCTCGGCCGCTGGGCGGAGGCGCTCGACCTCTACCGGAGGGTCGCCGAGGCCCGGACCCGGGTGCTCGGATCCGGCCACCCGGACGCGGTGGCGAGCCGCGACGACGAGGCCCGCTGCCTCCAGCAGCTCGGCCACGCGGCCCCGCTCACCGATTCGCCGCAGCCCGCCGTGCCTCCCGCGCCGCCCCACCCCGGAGCGCTGCCGCCTGCGCCGCCCCACCCCGGAGCAGGTACCCACCGGTGAGCGCGACCGGCCGCCGAGCCCTCCCCTCTTGCTTCAGCAGCCCCTGACGAGGAGTTCGGCCCTGCTCCGGGGCGATGTGGTGTGCACGTAGTGGTCCTCGGCGGCTCGCCAACGCATGATCCACTCCTCGGAGTTCTCGCCGCGTGCTCGCACACGCGTCAGGCAGACGCCTCGCGGTGTGTCGACGTAGGCGGTGAAGTGGTAGCAGGGGGCCAGCTCCGGGCGGGCGGAGTAGACCCCTTCGACGATCACCACGGTTCCCGTGGCGATCTCGCGCCAGGCTCCGAGCTGTTCGGTGGTCCAGTCGTAGAGCTGGTAGCGGGCGGCCCGGTCGTCCCGCAGCGGGATCAGGACCTGGTCCCGGAGACGTTCCCAGTCGAAGTAGCGGTGATAGCCCTGTTCCGCGTCGAGCAGTTCTCGCTCGCCGGCGGGCATCGGGCGGTAGAAGTCGTCGACGTGGACGACGACGGCGCCGTCGAGGAGTTCGGCCACTGCGGCGGCCAACGTCGTCTTGCCGGATCCTCCGGTGCCGTCGATGGCGACGATCGTGGTGGTCCCCCGGGCCCGGGCCAGGTGCAGGACGCCGTCGGCGACGGCCTTAGCCTGCTCCACCACGTCCACGGGTTGCTGATGCGCGCGCAGCTCGGTGGTCCGCGCGGCACTCGACAGCACGGTCCTTTTCGCATCGCCGAGGTCCCCGTGGCGGGCTCCCAGCAGTTCCCAGGTGACGACGATCGAGTCCATGACCCCGGCTCCGAGGTCCCGCAGCAGCCGCTGGACATCTTCCATGCCCTCGTCCTGGTCCAGCAACGGCCCGCATCGCTCGACCAGGCCGGCGAGTCGTGCGGCATGATCCGGAGAAAGACCCTGGACGTTGTCGAACACGAGAACTCCTCGGGGGGCGGCGTGCGGGGCGGAGACAAGCTACTTTCCGCGCGCCTCCGGATGCCACCGCTTTCCCGGTCGTCCCGAGGCATTTCGTTGGATCATCGCCGCGGGGGCCGGGGGCCGGGGGCCGGGGGCCGGGCGTCGGGTGTCGGCGCGGCGGGTGGGAGTCCTGGCCATGACGATGCAGGCCGAGTGCGGCGGGACAGGGGGCCGACGAGGCACCTGCGCCGACGAGTCGAGACGTCGACATCCTCCGCAGCGGCGCGGGTGGGTCGCGCGCCGCGGCCTCACCACCGTCACCCCGTCGGTGGCCACTCCGAAAACGGAGTTGCCGTCATGAAAGATCATCCGGCCCGGCGGTGGAGCGTTCTGACGGCCGTCCGGCCACGCCCCTGCCCCTCTGCCCGGCCGGGTGGACGGGGGAGTGGTTCGGCCCGTCCCCGTGATGCGGGTGAGCGGCGGAGCGCCTCGCGGGCCGTTCCGTGCACCATCCGTGTGCTGCCGGCCCGTCCGTAGCGGCCGAATCGCGTCCTACCGCATCTGACGACCCGTCCGGACCCTGGATACATGGGGGATACCGGAAATACCGCGCCAGGACCGGACAGTGCCGATCACATCTACCAGGCCCTCCTCGAAGGTGCCATCGCCCCGCGCCCGCCCCATCCGCCCGAATGCCCCTTCTGCGACCTCCGCCAGGACCGCTACCCCACCCACTACGGGGACCACTGGGTCCTCCTCGAACCCGGAATGGTCGTCGCCGCGCACACAGTCCCTCCGCACGACCGCTGGATCGTCCTTCCGGACGGAAGAGCCATGAACCTCTGGGACGCCGAGCCCGTCCCGGGTACCCGATGCCACATTCCGCACCGCCTGGTCTGCCCGTATCTGCGACCGGGAGACTTCGGGACCTGGGTCACCGTCCTGCGTCAGGAGAACAGACGGAGGGCGGGCCGGTTGTTCGAGCTTCCGGAGGACGGCCCCTCGCCGGTCGACCATTGACGCAGCGTCACGACAATGACAGGACCTGCTGGTTCGGGCGGGCGCGGACGGACCGTGGCGACTGTCCCGCGCCTACGGGATGAGGTCGCGTGCCGCCCGGACGAGGTCCGCGTTGCTCCCGGTGGGTGTCCCGTCCGGCAGGCGGAGCACGTCTTCCAGGCCGATCCGCATGTCCAGCCCGAGGGAGGCGGCCATGCGCAGGACGGCCCAGGCGGCATCGTTCTCGCCGTGGAGGAGGACCGACGGTCCCGGCGCGGCGAGGAGCTCCTCCAGAAGCCCGGTCGCCGCGTGGATCGCGGCCTGCGGAGCGGTGTCCGTGATCTCGGCCAGGACGCGCAGCACGCGGTGGGAGCGGGGCCATCCGAGGAAGCGCTCTGCCGCATGCGTCCCCGAGTAGATGCCCGCCTCGACGCCGATGCCCCGGTCCAGCAGGGCGTCGGCGACCGTGGCGGCACCGTCCTCGTGCCAGTTCACCGACGCGTGGTCGGGCAGCACCGTCCAGGAACGGACCCGCGAGACGCGCTCCGCGGGGCCCGGCGTCGTCCAGGCTCCCGTCGTCACCCCCACGGGGACGCCGGGGACCGCCGCCCGCACGGCTGTGAGGGCCGCGGCGACCGCGGCGGGCTCCATCGTGTCCTCGCCGTCGTGGTTCTTGGGGTGGAGGTGGACGTCCTGGGCGCCGGCGGCGACGGCCGCGCGGGCGGCCGAGGCCAGTTCCCCCGGGGTGACGGGGAGTTGAGCGCATTCGTCGCGGAGTCTGGCACCGTTCAAACAGACTTGGAGCATGGCCCTGATCCTCGCAGACGGGTCCGGCATCCGGAGACGTTTTCCCTCGGTGGGCGTTGCAGGGATCACCGCGACGGCCCGCCGGGGATTCCGGGACCCCGGCGCATGTCAGTCCACGTCGAGGCCGTAGTCCCGGACCAGTTCGGCCAGCCCGCCCCGGTACCCCCTGCCGCCGACGACGAAGTCCCAGTCGCCGCCCGCCCGGCGCCGGAAGGAGCCGAGGACCAGGGCGGTCTCCTCGGGACGGCCGTCGGAGACCTCCAGGGTGTCGAGCTCGGTTCCCCCCGCGTCGAGTAACCGGATACCCGCCCTGGTGAAGCCGGACAGGTCGGCGGCGGGGTCGGCCAGCGGGTCGACGGCCGCCACGACGACGAGTCGGTCCGCCCGTTCGGGCAGCGCGTCGAAGGACACCCGCAGAGCGGCCCTGTCCGGCGCGGCGGGCGGCAGCGCGCGCACCACGCCGTCGGGGGTGCGCGGGTTGTTGTAGAAGACGAAGTGGTCGTCGTCGAGTACCCGGCCGCCGTGGCAGACGAGGGCGCACACGTCCAGGGTGACGCTGCCCGTCCAGTACATGCCCAGAGTGTTGTGGTCGCCCGCGCCGGCCCCGCCCGCGCCGTCTGCGTCGGGGCCGGCGGGTGCGGACCGCGGGGCCGGGACCGGACGCTCACGACTGCCCAGCCACCCTCGCAGGCCATGGCGTTGCAGCAGGTCGACGAGCTCGGAGCCCGCCACCAGTTCCAGCGGCTTTCCCTGCGCGAACGCGTGCGATCCGGGGCCGAATCCGGACGTCGGGACCAGGACACCCTTGTTGGCGCCGGCGTCCTGGACGGTGCCGTACAGGTCCCGGACCGCGGTCGGCTCTGTCCGACGGCCCCCACGAAGGACGACCAGGACCGACGTCTAACCGGCGGACGGATTCGCGATGATCAAGTGGCTGGCAGACGGCACCGGCCGAAGGCCGGCCGACGCACCGGACCCCCACCGTGTGTGTGGTGGGGGCCCGACCGGGTCAGCCCACGCGCCCCCAGAGGTCGTACGGGTTCGGCCCGGGGCGGAACCCGTGAGCCTCCGCCATCTCCGCCGCCTCACGGAACCCGCGGGCGATGCCCGAGGGCTCATGGGCGTCGCTTCCGAACGTCACCGCGTCTCCGCCCTCCTCGTGCCACCACCGAAGGACGGTCGCGTGCAGCGGAATGCGCGTGCTGATCTCCAGCGCCCTGCCCGAGGCGGCGGTCGCCCGCAGCGCGTGGCGGAACTCCTCCTCGAACGAGGCGAGTTCGAACGGACCGGCCTTCTGCCGTGGCCAGTAGCGGATCGGGTAGTCGATGTGGGCCAGCACGGAGAACGCGTCGCTCTGCTCGACCAGCCGGGCCACCTCCGCCAAGTACTCCCGGACGACCTCCGCCGCCCCCCGGTGCTCGTACAGGCCCGGCGGCTCGGCGAATCCCGCGCCACCCGGAAGAGGAAGGCAGTGCAGGGAGCCGAGCACCCGGTCGAACCGGCCGGTGGCGAGCACCTCGGAGACGGCCGCGGCGTGCCAGTGCGGCTCTCCCGTCTCCAGGCCGCTGAGGACACGGAGTTCCGGGAACCGGTCGCGGCACTCCTCGACCGCCTCCAGATACCCGGAGACGTCGAACTCCGGGGGAGTCAGCCGTCCGTCCGGGGTGGCCAGGGCGGCGAGATGGTCGCTGGCGTGGGGACCGTCGAGGGCGACGGTCCAGACGGTGTGGTCGAGGTGCTCGGTGAAGGCGACCGCCGGCAGCCCCAGGTCCACCGCCCGCGCGCAGGAGAGCACCATCGAGCCCTTCGGCGCGTCCCAGGACCATTCGCTGTGCACATGGCTGTCCGCCGGCAGTGTCACGAGTCCCCCTCGAGGTCGGATCCTGGAGACAGTCTGCCGACCACCGGGCGGCCCGTCGACGAGCGCACGCCGCCGGGCGGCATGTCGGCGGGAGGGCCGGGGACGTGAGCCCTGGGCACGAGTGTCCGGCGTGTCGGGGCGCTCTCCGCGACACGCCGGACACGGTCTCCGGCCCCGGCTCCCGCCATGCCGCGGAGCCCGCCAGGCTGCCCCGCGCGCACCTCTGGCCGTGCACGGCCGTCCCGTGTTACGAAGGCGGATGACCGTACCCGGAAGCACGACCCAGAAGAGTTACGACGCCGTGATCGTGGGCGGCGGCCACAACGGACTGGTGGCCGCCGCCTATCTCGCCCGGGCCGGACAGTCGGTCCTCGTACTGGAGCGGCTGGGGACCACCGGCGGCGCGGCCGTCTCCACCCGCCCGTTCGCCGGGGTCGACGCCCGGCTCTCCCGGTACTCCTACCTGGTCTCCCTGCTGCCGCACAAGGTGGTCCGCGATCTCGGGCTCCGCTTCACCACGCGCAGGCGCACCGTCTCCTCGTACACCCCTGCCGTGCGCGGCGGGGCCGCCACCGGGCTGCTCGTCGGCGACGGCCGCACCCGGGAGAGCTTCGCCGCGCTCACCGGCGGGGACCGGGAGTACGAAGCCTGGCAGCGGTTCTACGGGATGACGCGGCAGGTGGCCGGGCGCGTCTTTCCCACGCTCACCGAACCCCTCCCCGAACGGGCCGAGTTGCGGGCGCGCGTCGGCGACGACACCGCCTGGCGGACGCTGTTCGAGGAACCGCTCGGCGTCGCCGTGGAGAAGCGGTTCGCCGACGACCTGGTCCGCGGGGTCGTCCTGACCGACGCGCTGATCGGTACGTTCGCCGACGCCCACGACCCGGAGCTGCGCCAGAACCGCTGCTTCCTCTACCACGTCATCGGCAACGGCACGGGCGACTGGGACGTCCCCGTCGGCGGCATGGGCGCCCTCACCGACGCGCTCGCCGACGCGGCGCGTTCCGCCGGCGCCGAGATCCGCACCCGGCACGAGGCGGTACGGATCGAGACGGACGGCACCCGCGCAGAGGTCACCGTCCGCGACGACCGGGGCGAGCACACCGTCGCCGCCCGCCGGGTCCTGGTCAACGCCTCCCCCCGGGAACTCGCCGCGCTCACCGGGGACGCGGGCGAACCGTCCGCCCCGCCCGAGGGGGCCCAGCTCAAGGTGAACATGCTGCTCACCCGGCTGCCCCGGCTGCGCGACCGGTCCGTCGACCCCCGTGCGGCCTTCGGCGGTACGTTCCACATCGCCGAGGGGTACGAGGCGCTGGCCACCGCCCACCGGGAGGCGGCCGAAGGGCGGCTGCCGAGCGCGCCGCCGTCCGAGATCTACTGCCATTCCCTGACCGATCCCTCGATCCTCGGTCCCGGACTCGCGGAGCGCGGCTTCCACACCCTCACCCTCTTCGGGCTGCACACCCCTGCCCGGCTGTTCGCGGCCGACAACGCGGGCAGCCGCGACACACTCCTCGCCGCGACCCTGGCGCAGCTGGACGCCCACCTGGAGGAGCCGATCGCCGACTGCCTCGCCCGCGACGAGAACGGCGCCCCCTGCGTCGAGGCGAAGACCCCGCTCGACCTGGAGCGCGAACTGGGCCTGCCCGGTGGGCACATCTTCCACCGGGACCTCTCCTTCCCGTACGCCACCGAGCACAGCGGCCGCTGGGGCGTGGAGACCTCGTACGCCAACGTCCTGCTCTGCGGCGCCGGGGCGGTGCGCGGCGGCGGGGTCAGCGGGGTCCCCGGCCACAACGCGGCGATGGCCGCGCTGGGGCTCTGAGGGGACCACCGGGGTTTTCCGGGTACCGGCGCCACCGCACGCGCACCGCGCGGCGCCGCTCAGTCGGCGGAAGGGGCCCAGCCGACCGCCGTGACGCGGGCCGCGTCGGCCGGGCGGGCCTCGTCGAAGAGCACCCGGCCCGCGTCCTTCACCCGGATCGCGTCGGCGTAGACCCCGCGCCCCACGTACAGCTTGTCCGTCGCGTAACGCCAGCGCAGCTGGATCGCCTGCCCGCGCCAGGCGCCCAGGTCCGCGTCCACGGTGTGCCAGACACGCCCGGACCAGCCGGAGACCGTCCCCGCCGGGTGCGCGGTCGCGGTACCGTGCGCCCCGGCGCCGGCGGGCACGGTGGTGAACGGAACCGGCTGCCAGACGGCCCCCGCGTCGGTGGACACCTCCAGATACAGGGCGTCCGCATCCGGTTCGGTGTCCCACCAGAGCGCACACTCCAGCCGGGCCGGCCCGGAGACGGGACGCACGGCGGGCAGCGTGAGCAGGGCGCTGGACGCGCTCGCCATCCCGGAGAACCACGCGGTGCGCCCGTGCGCCGGGCGGACCGCGACGGCGCGCGCCATCCGGTCGGCGGAGGCGACCCGAGGTGCGCTGCCCGAGCGCCAATTGCGCACCGGGTGGACGGAGTTGCCGAGTACGATCAGGAAGGAGTCGGTCGTGGGGTCGATCACCAGGCTGGTGCCGGTGAACCCGGTGTGGCCCGCCGTGCGCGGGGTGGCCATCGCGCCCATGTACCAGTGCTGGTGGAGTTCGAACCCCAGCCCGTGCGCGTCGCCGGGGAACGCGGAGTTGAAGTCGGTGAACATCAGCTCGACCGACTCCTCGGACAGGATGCGGGCACGCCCGTAGATTCCGCCGTTGAGCAGTGTCCGGGCGAGGATCGCCAGGTCCCAGGCGCGGGAGAAGACCCCCGCGTGCCCGGCCACCCCGCCGAGCGAGTACGCGTTCTCGTCGTGCACCTCGCCCCGGACGAGCCCCCGGTCGAGCCCTGACCACGGCAGCCGGGCGTCCTCGGTCGCGGCGATGTCCGGCAGCCAGGACGCGGGCGGGTTGTAGCGGGTGCGCCGCATCCCCAGGGGCTCGGTGATCTCTTCCCGGAGCAGGACGTCGAGGGTGCGACCGGTGATCTTCTCCAGGATCAGCTGGAGCGAGATCAGATTGAGGTCGGAGTAGAGGTACGCGGTACCGGGGGCGGCGATGAGCGCCTCGTCCCAGACGAGCTGGAGCTTTCCCTCCCGGGTCGGTGCCTTGTAGAGGGGGATCCAGGACCGGAAACCCGATGTGTGCGTCAGAAGTTGATGTACCGTCACCTCGCCCTTGCCGCCCCCGGCGAACTCGGGGAGGTACGAGGCGACCGTGGCCTCCAGGGTGAGCCGGCCCCGTTCGATCTGCTGCACCGCCAGGATCGAGGTGAAGAGCTTGGACACGGAGGCCAGGTCGAAGACGGTGTCCTCGGTCATCGGTACCTGCTGGTCGGCGGGGAACTCCACGCCCGTGTCGGTCTTCTCGTCGTACGCCGAGTACCGGACCGCCATCCCGATCGGCCGGTGCAGAGCCACGGTGCCGCCGCGCGCCGCGAGCAGCACCGCTCCGGCGTACCACGGGTGTTTGGGGGAGTCCTCCAGGTAGGCGCCGGCCACCTCGACGAGCTCGCTCAGTCGTTCCTCGATCAGCCCGGCCCGCCCGGCGGAGCCGTGCCGCAGGGTGGGCCGCTTCGCCGTTGCCGTCATGCCCGTTCCCGTTCCCGTTCTCGAAGTCGCCTCCGCCCCGGAGGTCTCGGTGCCCCGCTCGGCGGCCGCCGCCGTACCCGCCAGCGGGAGCGGCGCCAGGGCGAGAGCCCCGCCGAGCGCGAGTATCCCGCCGCCCAGCCTCCGCCGGCCGATTCCGAAACCCTTCGTGTCCCCGGTCATCAGTGATCCCTCTCGGTCCGTGTCCGACATCCGCATGAAAGTAACTTTCGAAACTGCTTCCGATCGTGAAACTTGTTGCCGGAAGAGAGGGTACTGTCGCCGCTCCCGTTCCGTACGGGGTCGTGCACGGCGACAATTGACGGGCCATCGGAAAAGGGGCGTTGTGGACGCCTCCCTCCGGTGTCCGCGCCACCCTTGACCGGCGGCCCCCGCGCACACAGGATTCCGGCCATGACAGGAGCACGAAGCAGCACGGTCGACGGCTTCCTCACCCGCAGCGCCCGGCGCACCCCCGACCGCACCGCGATCCGGTACGCGGACCGGTCGTGGACCTACGCCGAACTGGACACCGCGGTCACGACCGCCGCCGCCGTCCTGACCGGCGAGCACGGGCTGCGGCACGGCGACCGGGTCGCCACCTACGCGCACAACTCCGACGTCTACCCGATCGCCTACCTCGCCTGCGCCCGTGCCGGCCTCATCCACGTACCGGTCAACCAGAACCTCAAGGGCGACGACCTGAGCCACCTCCTCGGCGACTCCGGCAGCTCCCTCGTCCTCACCGACCCGGACCTCGTGGACCGCGTTCCCGCCGGACACCGGGTACGGACCCTGCGCGACGCGCCGGGCTCCCTGCTCGAAGCGCTCGCCACGCCCCGCCCGTTCACCCCCGAACGCGCCCCCGGCGCCGACGACCTCGTGCAGCTGCTCTACACCTCGGGGACCACCGCCCTGCCGAAGGGCGCGATGATGACCCACGGTGCCCTCGTGCACGAGTACGTCAGCGCCCTCACCGCGCTCGGCCTCGACGCCGCCGACCGGCCGGTGCACTCGCTGCCGCTCTACCACTCCGCGCAGATGCACGTCTTCCTGCTGCCGTACCTCGCCGTGGGCGCGGAGAACACCGTCCTGGACGCCCCCGACCCGGGCCGGATCTTCGACCTGGTGGAGGCGGGGCGGGCGGACAGCCTCTTCGCCCCGCCCACCGTCTGGATCTCTCTCGCCAACCACCCGGAGTTCACCAACCGGGACCTGTGTGCCCTGCGCAAGGCGTTCTACGGGGCGTCGATCATGCCGGTGCCCGTCCTGGAACGCCTGCGCGCCCGCCTGCCCGGCCTCGCCTTCCACAACTGCTTCGGCCAGAGCGAGATCGGCCCCCTCGCCCTCGTCCTCGGCCCCGACGAGCACGAAGGGCGGATGGACTCCTGCGGCAGGCCCGTCCTCTTCGTCGAGGCACGCGTGGTGGACGAGGACGGCAAGGAGGTTCCGGACGGCACCTCGGGTGAAATCGTCTACCGCTCACCGCAGTTGTGCCAGGGATACTGGGAGCGTCCCGAGGAGACCGAAGAGGCCTTCCGCGACGGCTGGTTCCACTCCGGTGACCTCGCGGTGCGTGACGCGGACGGTTACTTCACCGTCGTGGACCGGGTGAAGGACGTCATCAACTCCGGCGGCGTCCTCATCGCGTCCCGCCAGGTCGAGGACGCCCTCTACACCCACCCCGAGGTGGCCGAGACCGCCGTCGTCGGACTCCCCGACGAACGCTGGATCGAGGCCGTCACCGCCGTGGTCGTCCTGCGCGACACGGCGACCGCCTCCGACGCGACCGCCGCCGGGCTGATCGCCCACGTCCGCGAGCGGCTCACCTCCTTCAAGGCCCCCAAGCGCGTCGTCTTCGTGGACGACCTGCCCCGCAACGCCAGCGGCAAGATCCTCAAGCGGGAGCTGCGCGAGCGGCTGGCCAAGGGCGTGGAGTGAGCCCGTCGGCGGAGTACGCCGGGCCCGCGAGTGCCGTTGCCGAGGGTGAATGCCGCGCTCCGGCCTCCGTCCGTGCGGTGGTCCGGCGGACGCCGCGGGGAGGACGGCGGCGCCGCGGCCGGCGGCCTACCATGAGCCCATGACCGGCGAGCGGGACCTCCGCACCCTCCTGAGATCCCTGCGGCCCGAGCTGAACGAGGGCCGGTACGTCTTCACCAGCGTCCGCCGGGACGCCGTACCCGCCGGCGTCTCGCCCGTCGTGACGGTCACCGAGCGGGAGGGAGTGACCCTCGTCCTGACCGAGTACGAGGCGAAGCGGGCCGGCCTCAGCCACACCTTCGTCGCGGGCTGGATCACCCTGCGGGTGCACTCCGCCCTGGACACGGTGGGGCTCACCGCGGCCGTCTCCCTCGCGCTGACGGACGCGGGCATCAGCTGCAACGTGGTCGCCGGATACCACCACGATCACCTCTTCGTCCCGTACGAACGCTCCGCCGATGCCGTCGCCGTATTGGAGTCCCTCGCGGCCGAGTAGGGCGCTCCGTACCCGTTCCGCGCCCCTTCGGGCGTCGCCCGGACGCGGTGCCCCGGCTTTCGACGCACCGCCCGGGCCCGGCTCCGCGAGGTGAGCCGGGCCACGTAACATGGCTGCATGTCCTTCCTCCGCCGTCGCAGCGCCGCCACTCCCGCCGGCCCGGACTTCGATGTCCTCGCCATGGACCCGGGGGACTGGCCCGGGAACCTCGGTGCCGGTCTGCTGCCCGCGCCCGACGGCACCTGCCAGGGCGTCTTCCTCCGGTACGACCTCTACGGTGGCCGCGGTCCGGCCATGATCATCGGGAACCTCCCGGCCGGCTCGCCCGCCCGCGAGACCGAGGAGGGCCAAGTCCCCTTCGAGGTCGCGCAGCTGCTGCTCGCACTGGAGAACGACGAGCCGGTGGAGGTCACCTCCACCGAGGACATGCCCGTGATGCAGGGCGACAACCTGCTGATCGTGCGCCGCGTCAAGCTCTCGGAGACGCGTATCGCCTGCGTGCAGTTCGACCGCAGCGACGGCGTCCTCGTCACGATCGCCAGCTGGGACCGCCCGATCACCGACGACCTCTACGCGCTGCTCAAGCCGCTGCCCGCGGAGCTCTTCCAGCAGGGCTGACCCCGGTAGCCGAAAGCAGGGCTGAAACGTCCCTGCGGACCACGGACGGATCCGTGGGCCGCAGGGACGTCGTGTGTTCAGGGGGAGTTCCGCCACGAGTCGGCGCGGGGGCCGTGCGGCAGCCCGTCCGGCTCAGGTCCCTGGGTCGTGGGGTCGGCCGGGAGTGAGGAGATGGGCCATGGCCATGTCGCCGAGCTCGTCCGCGTACCGGCGTCTGGCGGCTTCGCCGGTGATGGCGTCGGGGCGTACCGAGTTGTGGAAGCAGGCGCCGAGGATGGCGCGGGCCACGGTGTCGAGTGCCTGCCGGGGCTGGGAGCTGCGGATCCGGTCGGTGTACGGATCCGCAGCTTCGAGCAGCAGACGGTGGAGTTCGGTGATGGTGCGGGCCCCGCGGTCCAGCGATCCGGTGCCACGTGTCCGCAGCAGCTCCGGGAAGAGGCTGCTGCTGTCGGCGAACGACTGCAGCAGGGCGTGCGCGTAGGTGTGCACGACGGCTGAGAGCGTGGGCTCGGCGGCCCGCAGTTGCTCCGCCACGTATTCCTCGCGGCGTTCCAGCATCCGTTCGGTCAGTGCGGTGATCAGCTGGTTCTTGTCCTCGAAGCGGCGATAGATCGTCCCGACGGCGACACCGGCGCGTTTCGCGACCCCGGCGATCGTCATCTCCTCCAGGCCGGAGGTGGAGGCGATCTCCTCGGCCGCCCGCAGCACGCGAGCCAGGGTCGCGGCGCTACGGGCCTGCTGGGGCTCCCGGTAGGACGCTGGGCGCTCCGGCTCTTCGGTCATGTCACGCATGGTATCCGCACGGCTCTCAACAGGGCCTTTGACAACCGGTGCACCCCTCGGCGTACTCTCAGAATGTGAACATGAATTCACATTCGCATTTTTTGGAGGTTCGACCATGACCGACAGCCAGACCTTCCAGCCCGTCACCGTGACACTCGAAGCCGGACCCGTCGGCGCCGGGAGCATCGACGACTTCGAGCTCTTCTACGCCCGCCGCGCGGTGGACCGCTTCCGGACGCTGCTGGGACGCCAAGGGCTCCTCGACCTCCTCGCCCCGGACATCGAGGAGGGCAACGCCGTCCTGCGCGAAAGCGCCCGCACCTCCGGCGGCGCCTTCAAGGGCGGCACCACCGTGCTCGCGACGAAGGGGCTGACCTCGGCCGAGTTCCTGGCCTGGATGGACAGGGCGTTCGCGGGGGACGAACGCACGCTGCTCGCGGCGCACCCCGAGCACTACGTGATGGGCACCGACGAGATCGGCGCGCGGGTGGTGGAGAACATAGGCCCGCACGTCGCCGACTTCTACATGGGCGGCTGGGGCACCGACGCGCTGGCCTGGACCGAGGACGCGGCGGAACTCCTCCCGGAGTCCGAGTTTCCGCGCAAGATGTCCTCGAACCTCTTCCTGGCCGACGGCACGGTCGTCGGGCGCGCACTGATCCAGTTCGGCGACACGGCCGACGGCTTCACCGCGAACCTGACGGTCTACTTCCCCGTCACGTGCCCGGACGAGGTCCTGGACCACCACCTGCGGCACTACGCCGTCGAGTTCCGGAACTGGATCGTCGCCGCTGCCGCCGCCCGCACCTGACAGTGCCGTACGCCGGACCTCCGGCTCACCGGGTCGGCGGAACCTGGACGCGATACGCCCCGGGCGGTCGGCCGCAGACGGCGACCGCCCGGATCCGTTCGATCGAAGGCCGTGCGGACCGGGCCGGTCAGGACTGCTGCCCGCTCTTCTCCCGCAGGGCGCGGCTCACGGCCTCACGCACCCGCTCGTCCTCCAGCCGCTTGCGACGGGCACGCCCGCGCCGGGTCAGCACGACCGCCACGACGATCCCGGCGAGGACCAGGACCACGAGCAGCGTCAGCGTCCACGGGACCGCCCAGCCGTGGGCCGTGGCCACGACCGGATCGAGGCCGGTGGTGGAGCCGGCCGCGTCGGTGAGGACCGGGGTGACGGTGACGGTGGCGGTGAGGCGGAATGCCGCAGTGACGTCGTGGACCGGGACCGTCACCTTCCAGCGCTCGCCCGGCAACAGCTCCGGCGGCGCGGCGACGGCGGCGGCATCCGCGCCCAGCATGCCGAACGGGCCCGTGAGGGCGACCTTCTGGGTGCCGGAGAGTATCGCGTTGCCCGTGTTGTGGAGGCTGTAGGTCACCGTGGCGTCGCCCTGAGCGAACGAGCCGGCCGAACCGTCGTACGAGACGTGCACGTCCTCGACGGCGAGCGAGGGCCGCAGCGCCCCGCTGACCCGCAGCTTGATACGGATGCCCAGACGCCGGTCGACCGCGATGCCCTCCGTGTCGTCGGGCTGCCCCAGCGAGGTGAGGATGCCGCCCACGTAGTCGCCCGGGGTGGCGTCGGCGGGGACCGAGACCGTGAACGGGACCTCGGCGGTCCTGCCCGGGGCGACCGTCACCGTCTCGTGCGCCGCGCGCACCCAGGCGCCGACGGAGCGGGACTTCTTGTCCCGGGTCAGCAGATCGAGTTGGCCCTTGTCGGTGGTGAAGCCGTCGGCGGTGTAGACCGCGAGGGTCAGCGCGGTGGTTCCGTGGTTGGCGACGACCATCGCGTCCTCGGTCTTCCCGCCCGGGTTCACGCTGTAGCCGAAGCTCGACCGGTCGTTCCCGAAGTCGTTGGAGGCCGTCCGGACCGTCCAGGTGACGTCACCGTCCGCCGCGCGGGCCGGAGCGGTGCACACGCCCGCGAGCGCCAGCACCGTGAGCAGGACGAGGACGACGGCGCGGAGGAGGCCGGGGGTGGTACGGCGGGATGGTGCCACTGCGTGCATCTCGGGGTCTCTCTGGGAAAGGAGGTGGGGCAGGCTCCGGTGGACCGGAGCCTGCCCCACCGGTGGAGCGGGATCGGTCAGCTGCTCAGCGCGGTGATCGTGAGGGTCGCGCGGTAGCCGCCCTTCTGCACGCTGTCCGGGATCTTGAGATCCAGGTCGGCGCCCAGCTTGGAGGTTCCCCGTGCGTGACCCTGCTCCGCGGAGCCGAGACCGCGGGAGACGGCCAGACCGTCACCCTGGTCGTCGTACCCGGACGCGACCGGCGAACCGGCCTGAGCGCCCGCGCCCTGGTCGAGCACGTACGGCGACCAGCCCAGGTAGGAGCCCGCGAACGTCTTGTCGGCGTCCTTGAACGCGCTCACGTTGGCCGAGACCGACCACGGGGAGAGCGTGCGGCGGGTGTCCGACACGAGGATCGGGTTGATCTTGCCGGAGGCGGTGAAGTGGTCACCGTTCTCCTCCTTGGCGGTGCCGAGGTCCACCAGACCGTTGTAGCCGTCGACGGTCCAGCCGAACTCGCCCGGAGCCGCGTTGGGCACGTTGACCTGGAGCGACTGGCCGTCACCGTGGTACGGGTGGATGCTCACCTTGTCGACGATCGAGCCGACCGGCTGCGCGGCTGTGGTGTTGTTGCACCAGTCGCCGTGCGATACCTCGGAGTTGGGCGCGTCGCAGGTGCTGCTGCGGACGTTCTCCACCACGAGCTTCTCGTCCCGCACCTGGACCTTGACGTAGCTGCGGACGTGCTCCTGGTTCTGCACGGAGTTGTACCAGTAGCTGTCCGGGTTCAGCGGGTCGGCGCCGTTGCCCGCGCCGCTGGTGCCGCTGTTGTCGGGCGCCGTGATGTCGTAGTACTTAGAACCCGAGGCGGAGTTGGCGGTGACGTACAGGACGCCGCCGGGACCCGGGTAGACGTCGGCCGCGCCCGGCTGCTCCTCGGGATCGGCCTTCGCGCCGTTCTTGATGAGGTAGCTGCGGGAGTAGCTGTGGTCGTGGCCCTGGAGGACCAGGTCGACGCCGAGCTTGGAGAAGGTGGTCGGGAAGTCGACCCGGCGGGTCTTGTTGTCCCCGTCCTTGGCGTGCGAGGCCGGCGAGTAGATCGAGTGGTGGTAGACGAGTACCTTCCACTTGGCCTCGGAGCCGTGCTGGTTGATGACGTCCGTGACGTACTTGGTGTGCGCCTCGTCGCCGCCGCCGCCCTGCGAGGTGGCGTAGCTGTTGCTGTTCAGGTCGATGAAGAGGACATCCTTGTAGATGTACCAGTAGTCACCGCCCGAGGTGTTGGACGCCGGGTTGCCGTTGGCGTACTTCGAGGCCGAGTTGTCGGTGTTCGGCGTCGAGAAGTGCTGCTCGTACGCCTTGCCGCCGACGTCGTGGTTGCCGATGGTCGCGGCGTACGGGATCTGGCGCAGCTGGTCGGGGGCGAGGAAGGACTTCCACTGGTCCTCGTTGTTGGCGCTCTCGATCTGGTCGCCGCCGGAGACGAGGAGTTCGGCATTCGGGTTGGCCTTGGTGGCCACGTCCAGCGTGTCCGACCAGCCGGCCTGGTCCTGCGCCAGGTCGCCCGAGGAGCCGATCTGCGGGTCGCCGAGGAAGAGGAAGTCGTACGCGCCCTCGAAGTCCTGCGTCTTGAAGGAGTACGCGGTCGACCAGTTGCCCTCGCTGCCGACGCGGTAGGAGTAGGCGGTGTTCTCCTTCAGGCCGGTGATGGTGGCGTGGCGGTTGTAGCCGCCGCTGGAGGCTATGTTCGCGGCGCCCAGCGCGTCGAAGGTGACCGCGTCGGCGGGGAACTCGCCGCCGGTGAGCTGCGCCGTGGGGGCGAGCTGCACCTTCTGGGCGGTGTCGCCGGAGGAGTACCAGCTGACGGTGCGCTGGGTCTCGTTGGCGCCGACACCCAGGACGATGCCGGAGAGGGTGGAGGCCTCTGCCGCGGAGGCGGGCGAGCTCACTCCGCCCGCGAAGGCCACGGTCAGGCCGAGGAAGGCGGCGGTGGCACCGGTGGCCACTCGGGTCCGCACAGGCCCCCGGGCCTGGTGGGAAGCGTTCGATCTCATGAAGTGTCGTTTCTTCTGTGTGCATACGGTGCGTATGCAACGGCGATCGCCAAGTTGTCCGGGCGAGATGAACGAAATCTGAATGCGATCTTGGATGGGGTTGAACTTCACCCCTGACCTGCTGTTTTCACGAACCGGCCACACGCTGTACGAACCAGATGAGCCCCATGGCCGCGACGCACCCGGAGATCGTGCCGGTGGTCCACACGGCGGCCCGCGGCGAGCGGCGCACGAGCAGCAGGAGCAGCGGGAACACCACGGCGATGACGCCGAGTTGGACCGTCTCGATGCCGACGTTGAACACCAGCAGAGACCACAGCAGAGTCCACGACCAGGCGGCCTCGATACCGAGCGCGCCCGCGAATCCCAGTCCGTGCACGAGACCGAAACAGAACACCACACCGAGTCGCGTCCAGCCGGCCCGGTCCAGCGCGAACCTGCCCCCGCCGGGCACCGGCAGCTCCGCCACCCGGGTGCCGCGCCCCCTGATCCGCCACAGGTGCCAGCCGGCGACCACGGCGATGGAGAGCGCGATGACGGGCTCCACCAGACCGGCCGGAACATCGACCAGCCCCAGTGCCGCCAGCAGGAACGTCACCGAGTGGGCCAGCGTGAAACTGGTGGCGGCGAGGACGACCTCGCGCGGACGCCGGGACCCGGCTATCAGCGCCAGCAGGAACAGGATGTGGTCGGTACCGGTCAACAGATGTTCGGCGCCCAGCCGGAAGAACTCCCAGAAGCGCTGCGTCCAGGCCTGGCCGACGGAGAAGGACGGGTGCGCGGAGTCGAGAGCGGCGCTCCCGGAGCGACCGCCGACGTCGTACGTGACGATCGTTTTGGTGCCCTTGACGTACCCCTCGGAATCGGGGAAGAGAGTGCTGCGCACCCGGTGGTCGCCCGAACCGTGTTCGGCACACGCCCAGTCGAGATCCAGCAGGGCGTACGGCACGCCCTCCTCGGTGCCCATCCGGAACCCGCCCGCCGGTGCGGGCTCACATGCCTTCCCGTCGGCGCTCACCGAGAGGTGCCGGGTGACGTACCCGAGGACGGTCCCGCGGTGGGCTTCGAGCGCTGCGGCCTCGGCGTCCGCGTCCCCGGCGTCGAACGCGTCGGTGCCCGAGCGGAAGAGGGGATCGTCGTCACCCGTGTCGGCGGCCGACACGACGAGCAGGTCGTACTCCAGTTTCAGTCGGGTGCGCAGCGGCCCGTCGCCGTCGCCGGTGATGTGCGCGTACACGGTCGACGAGAAGCCGTGGGCGGCTGCGGGCCGGGCGAGGCAGAGCAGGAAGAGGACCGCCGCGGCGAGAGCGAGCAGGGGGCGGCGTACACGGTGAGGCATGAAACTCCTTGAGGTTGCCCGTGCACCGTGCAGGCCGTGGATGAACCCAAAGCGGCTGGTCAGCGAAGTGTGGGAAAACAAAGGTCCGATGACGGTCGGTTTCCTGGAGATCGGGTGCGCCGGCGGCGCAGGATGTGGAAAAGCCGCCCCGCACCGGCCCTCCCCGTACTCGCCGGGCCGCACCGGCACGCAACCTCGTGCCACCGGGTCGGGCCCCTACCGGAGGACGATCGTCTTGCACCGCCCGCTCCAGGCCGCCGCCGTGACCACCGCGGCCGCCCTCGCCCTGCTCGCCGGATGCGCCTCGGAAGCCGACTGGTCGCAGCCGCACCCGCGCCCCTCCGCGATCGGCGCGCTGGGCGCGGGATTCATCCGCCCGGACGCGTCGCCCGCCCCCGAGTCCACCGTCACGCCGGACCCCGGCTCCTGGTCCGGAGTCCGGCCCTCGGACGGAGCCCGCGTCGTGCTCCTCACCGCCGGCCACGACCGGCCCACGAAGACCCTGGTCACCGCCGTGAAGGACTGGGCGGAGGCCGAGGACGTCGATCTGCGCACCGTGACCGCCACCGGCACCGCCGACCTGCTCCCCGCCGCCATCAGGGCGATGGACCTCCACCCCGACCTGATCATCAGCGCGGGCAACAGTCTCATCGACCCCCTGGCCACCGTCACCCCGAGCCACCTGGACCAGGAATTCCTGGTCGTCGGCGCCGAACTCGCCGAACCCACCCACAACGTCACGGCGGTCGACTGGACGGGCGCCTCCTTCCGGGGCGAGGGCCTCGGCATGTCCTCCGCGTACGACGCCACCAGCTTCACCGCCGCCCGCTGCGCGGCCGCCGTCCGCGCGGGAACGGCGGCCGTTCTCTCCGGACACACCGGCATCGTGGTGTGGCTCGACAGGTACTGAGCGGGCCTTCGCGGACCGACGGGCCGGACCCGTGCGGGACCGGCCCCCACCGTATCCGCCCCGCCCGCGCTACCCCCGCGCCCCCGCCATCAGCGAGGCCAGCCTCGCCGCCGACGTGCCCAGCCCCGACGGCCCCGTCAGCAGCCCCCACGGCGACCGGGCGGCCCTCTCTCCGCGCAGGTCCTCCTCACGGTACCGGCGGCAGCCCCGGTGCCAGATCAGGATGCCCGCGAGCCAGTGACGCAGCTCCCGCACATACCCGTCGAGCACCTCCCGCGCCTCGGCATCCAGCGCGAAGTCCTCGTACAGCAGAGGCAGTTCCACCTCGGCGACGTGCTCGAACTGCCTCAGGCGCCCGTTCATCAGGTCGTGCAGGATCGCGACCCCGGTCGGGTAGTCGACGCCGAAGAAGTTCTGCACCACCAGGACCCCGTTGTGCACCTCGCCCTCGTACTCGATCTCCTTCTGGTACGAGAACAGGTCGTTGAGGAGAGCCCCGTAGTCCGCCGCCGCGTTCTCCAGCGAACGCATCGGACCGCTCCGGTAGATCTCCGGCGGCACCTTCTTGCCGTGCGCCAGCCGGCACAGCGCCATCGTGAGGTCCGACCCGAAAGTCATGCGCCGCATCTCGATGTAGTCCACCGGGTCGGGGATACGGTTCTGCGCCTGGTTCGCCAGCTCCCACAGCCAGCTCTCCGTCATCGACTCGATCGCGTACCGGAAAGCCTGCCGTCCCTCCTCGTCCAGCGGTCCCGCGGTCCGCTGCCACAGGTCTCCGAGCGAACGTTCCAGCGCGTTGACCGGCTCCGGTACGCCCGCCACCGTCCCGTCCAGCGGCATGAAGAGCGACAGTCGCTCGTTGGCCAGCCGCGCCCCGGCCAGGTCACGGGTGCGCCCGTGCACCACAGGGAACCAGTCGTCGCCGTACGTGCCCCAGGCCAGCCAGGCCGAGGAGAGGTCCAGTTCCTCGGGGGAGGCGTCCGGATGGATGCCCGCCGCGCAGAGCGGGAGGTCGATCGCGACGATCCGGTCCTCGTCCCAGATGTGCGAGCCGGGTACCCCCGGCTGCTCCTCCAGGATGCCCATCCGGCGGGCCCAGTCGACGACCCGCACCCGCGCCCCGTCCAGATGGGGACTGAGCGTGGTCCCGAACGGCAGCCGAAGGTCCGGAATGAGGGAGGGCCCCACCCGCCGGTGCGGCACATGACTGTGCCCCCGCAGCCGGGCCGCCTCCGACCGGGGAGTGAAACGGATCGAGGCGGCGGCCATGCCGAACGCGTCCGGCATTCCCGGGAAGACCGAAGTGGCCGCCGCGCCACCGTCGTTCATGTAGCGGCTGGAGCGCAGATGCCATTCGTGGCCGCCGGACTGCCAGTCCTGGAGCCCCTTCACGTAACGGAGGACGGCGGCACTCTCCGCCGGACCGAGTCCCTTACTCGCACAGAGCGGGCCGAGTTCGGTCAGCACCGTGTTCTCGAACTGCTGGAGCCGGGAGGTGAGCAGGTCGTTGACCGCCTCGGCCGCCTCCTGCGTCGAGCAGCCGAGGAACTTCTCCAGAACCAGGACGCCGTTGCTGTTCTCGCCCTCGTCCTCCACCTCGCGCTGGTAGGAGAAGAGGTCGTTGCGCAGGTGGACGCCGTCGGAGAAGGCGTCGCGCAGCACCCGCAGGGCCCGGGCGTCCGCCACCGCCTCGGGGACCTCGGCGTTCGCCGCGTACTCCACCAGCCCGGCCGACCAGGGAGCGCCTCCCACCTTGCGGCGCATCTCGATGTACTCGACGGGGTTGGCGATCCGCCCCTCGTTGATGTTCGCCAGCTCCCACAGGGACTCGTTGAGCAGGTTCTCGGTCGCCACGGCGAACCTCGCCCGCCACGCGTCCGACATGCCCGGCACCGTGCGCGCCCACAGATCCGCGAGTCCCGCCTCGACCGGGTTGACCGGGTCCGGCGTCGCGGCGCCCCTCTCCATCGGCATGAAGGCGGGCAGACGTTCGAGGTATCGTTTCGCGCCCTCGCGGTCCGGGGTGCGCTTGAACAGCTCCAGGAAGTGGTCGTCGAAGAAGAAGACCCACACGTACCAGTCGGTGACCAGCGACAATGCCTCGGACGAGCAGTCGGGATGGGTGTACGCGCACAGCAGCGCGTAGTCGTGTGCGTCGAGGTCCTTCTCGTCCCAGATGCCGGACCCTTCCAGCATCCCCATGCCGCGCGCCCACTCCTTGGTGTGACGCCGTGCCTCCTCCAGATGCGGGCTGAGCCGTGCCGGATACGGGACGTAGAAGTCCGGCAACGAGAAGGGCTGTGCCATGTGCGTCGGGCCTTTCCAGGAGACTCCGCGCGCCGTTCGCGCGGACCCGTCTTGCGCGCCAGCACTACCCCTCGGCCATCCGGGGTACGCACTCGGGTCATAAGTCGCATCATCACCACGGTCTCTCCCGGGTGGAGTAAAACTCCGGTAACGGAACCCGTCACCCGCCCCGGCCCCTCTCGCCCGTCGCAGGTCACGGCGACTGCCGGTGGTCTGCACCAGTGGCTCATCCGCCGCACACCACAACGCTCTTGACGTGTCGTCATCCTGCGTCGGAGAGTGTGCCGCCACGACGGTACGAAAGATCGTCCCGCACCGGTCCAGCTCCACGGAATCGGGGAAGTCCCCTCCCAGAAGGGTTGTCATGACGTCGAAGAAGAGGTCCAGGCTCGCGCTCGCGCTGGTCGCGGCCGGTGCGCTCTGCACCGCCCTGCTCACCCCGGCCGCCCACGCCGACGGCGTGCGCCCCGAGTGCCCGCGCAGCCTCGCCTGCGACTGGGTCCCGGCGGCCTACCAGCAGACCGGCGATCCCGCCGACAAGGCCAGTTACGGCAACTACGACACGGCGGAGCGGCCGGCGAGCAACTCGATCAAGTACATCGTGCTGCACGACACCGAGGTCGACTTCGACGGAACCATCAGGACCTTCCAGAACCCGCTCAACAAGACGTCCGCCCACTACGTCGTCCGCTCCTCGGACGGGCACGTCACCCAGATGGTCAAGACCAAGGACATCGCCTGGCAGGCAGGCAACTGGTACGTCAACACCCACTCCATCGGCATCGAGCAGGAGGGCTTCGCCGCCGACGGGGCCGCCTGGTACACCGACGCGTTGTACCGCTCCACCGCCAAGCTGGTCGCCCACCTGGCCGCGCGGTACGACATCCCGCTCGACCGGCAGCACATCCTCGGCCACGACGGTGTCCCGCCCACCAGCGCCGCCGGAACCACCAGCATGCACTGGGACCCGGGCCCCTACTGGGACTGGAACCGCTTCATGGCCCTCCTCGGCAAGGAGGCCCGGCCCGCGGGCTCGAAGAAGAGCGAACTCATCACCGTCGCACCGGACTTCCAGCGCAACGAGCAGGAGTTCCGCGACTGCGAGAAGGGCGTCGACCTTCCGCTCCAGGGCAGCAGCGCCGTCCCCCTGCGCACCGCGCCCTCCGCGGACGCACCGCTCTTCTCCGACCCGGGGCTGCACCCTGACGGTTCGCCGGGCACCGACTGCGCCGCCGACTGGGGCAGCAAGATCAGCGCGAGCCAGCAGGCCGTCGTCGCCGAACGGGTGCCCGGCTGGACGGCGATCTGGTGGTACGGCCAGAAGGCCTGGCTCAGCACCCCCGCCGGTACACGTGTCACCGTACCCACGAAGGGCACGGTCGTCCGGCCGAAGGCGGGCCGGACCGAAGTCCCCGTGTACGGCGTCGCCTACCCGGACGCGGCCGACTACCCGGCCGGCTTCACGCCCCGCACGGGCTCCCCGCTCGTCTACACGATCAAGGCGGGGCAGTCCTTCCCCGGTGGTGGCGAGGCTCCGACCGGCTACTACTACGCGCCGACGATCGACGCGTCGACCCCGTACGACCACACGTACTTCACGGGCGGACAGAAGTACCTGACCGTCCAGATCGGCCACCGGGTGGGATTCGTGAAGGCGACCGACGTGGACGTGGTACGCGTGGGCTGACGAGCGAGCGGCCCGCGGGCAGGTCGGCCGGGCGCACGGCCGGCCGGCACGCACAGCCGACCCGCGAGACGCCCGACCGCGAGACGCCGACCGGCGAAGTGCCCCTGTCCGGGCGGACGGAACGTCCGTGCGCCCGGACATGACCGCGCGCCCGCGGGCCGGTGTGTCGGCACCTCCCGCGAGCGCGCTCCCCCTGAGGGGTGGGGCCCGTGGCCCCCGGCCCCACCCTCGGTCAGCGTGTGCCGACGGCCGCCCGTACGGCCCGGCGGGCCATGGCGCAGTCGTCGTGCAGCCGACGCAGCAGCAGCCGCTGCTCCTCGCCCGTGGACAGGGTGCCCGGGCGGTCGTGCGTCGCCCCGGCAGGGCCGGGCTCCCGCATGGTCCGCTGGACGGCCGTCTCGTAGGTGCGGATCTCTCGTGTCAGCACCAGCATCAGATTCACCAGAAACGCGTCTCTCGCGTCCGCGCCCCGCGACTGGGCCAGCTGGCTGATCTCACGCCGCGCCACCACGGCATCCGGGCCCAGTACGGTCCAGAGCGTCGCCAGGTCGTACCCCGGGAGGTACCAGCCCGCGTGCTCCCAGTCCAGCAGCACCGGACCGGTGGGCGACAGCAGGATGTTGGAGAGCAGAGCGTCCCCGTGGCAGAACTGCCCCAGGGGCTGCCGGCCGCCCGCGACCGCGAGACCGTGCAGAAGCTTCTGCAGGTCGCCCAGGTCGCGATCGGTGAAGAGCCCCAGCTCGTGGTAGCGCGAGATCCGCGAGGCGTAGTCCAGCGGGGCGTCGAAGAGACCGGCCGGCGGGCGCCACTCGTTGACCCGGCGGATGGCGCCGAGCACCTGACGCACGTCCGTGCGGGGCGGCGGCTCCACGGGGTGGCGCGTCAGCGCCGCCACCCGTCCGGGCATCCGCTCGATCACCAGCGTGCAGTTCTCCGGGTCCGCCGCGATCAGCCGGGGCACCCTGACCGGAGGGCGGTGCCGGACGAACGAGCGGTACGTCGCTATCTCGTGCCGGAAGCGTTCGGTCCAGGCCGGCGAGTGATCGAGTAAACACTTCGCCACCGCCGTCGTGCGTCCGGTCATGCCCACGATGAGTACGGAGCGTCCGCTGCGGCGCAGAACCTGGACCGGGTTGAACTCGGGGCAGATGCGCTGGACGGAGGCGATGGCCATGCGTACCTGCGCGCCCTGGGGACCCGACAAGTCGATTCTCCCGCTGAGCGGCTGGGTGCCCGGGCCCGCCGCCCGCCGGGTCCGGCCCAGCCCCTGTACCGGGGTGCCGGAGAGGGGGGCGAGGTACGGTCCGCCGCCTGATCCCCTCGGACGGAGCGGCCGGGGCGGGGCGGACACGGAGGACGATGCTGTGTACATGGGCGAGACAGATCCCTTCGTGCGCCGACAAGTTGCGTGCACCACCCCGGCCGGCGGCCGTCCGGCACCCTGGGGAGTACCGAGGGCTGCCGGGCGGGGTGGCGCACTCCTACCTGACACCGCGACGCCCGTGGCAGTGCAGATAGCGCACCCTGGCGAAGGGGTAGCGAATATGCGCGCCGCATCTGACTCGGGGTTAGTGTGCAACTCAGCCGAGAACCTGGGGGCTTGACGTGACCGGAGAACCCAACACCCGTCTTTCCGATCTGTTCGGCATGGCCGGATGGTCCAAGGGGGAACTCGCGAGGATGGTGAACCGGAAGGCAGCGGCCATGGGCCACTCCCAACTGGCGACCGACACCTCGCGCGTCCGGCGCTGGATCGACATGGGGGAGTCCCCGCGCGATCCCGTGCCGGAGGTGCTGGCGGCTCTGTTCACCGAGCGGCTCGGCCGTGTCGTGACCATCGAGGACCTCGGGTTCGGCCGACGCGGGCGCACGGGGAAACGGCGGGCCGCCGGGAAGGAAGAGAATCCCGACGGCCTCTCGTGGGCGCCCGAACGGACGGCTGCGGTCCTCACCGAATTCACGGGAATGGACCTCATGCTCAACCGACGCGGCTTGGTGAGCGCGGGCGCCGCGCTCGCCGCCGGCCCTGCCCTCACCGGCGCCATGAACGACTGGCTGCGTGCCGATCCCGCTCCGGCGGCCGACGCGCCCCGAACCGACACCCCCCTCACCGCGGATTCGGCGGGGTACGACCGCTACGACACCGCCCCCATCGGATCCGACGAGGTCACCGCGCTGGAGAACTCGGTCGACATCTTCCGCAAATGGGACGCCCAACGCGGTGGTGGCCTCCAGCGCAAGGCCGTGGTGGGCCAACTCAACGAAGTGGGAGGGCTGCTGACGTACCGACACCCGGCCCATCTGGAGCAGCGGTTGTGGGGGGTCGCAGCCAACCTCGCCGTACTCGCCGGCTGGATGTCCCACGACGTAGGCCTCGAACCCACCGCCCAGAAGTACTTCGTCATCGCCGCCCACGCGGCGCGCGAGGGCGGCGACCGGCCGCGTGCCGGAGAGGCCCTGTCGCGGGCGGCACGCCAGATGGTCCACCTCGGGCGTCCGGAAGAGGCACTGGATCTGATGAAGCTCGCCCACTCCGGGGCGAGCGAGGGGGCCCTCCCGCGCACCCGCGCCATGCTCCACACCATCGAGGCGTGGGCCTACGCGTCGATGGGCCGCGGGCAGGCGATGCGCCGGTCCCTCGGGGAGGCGGAGGAACTGTTCGTCTCCGACCGGAACGTCGAGGAGGGGCCTGGCTGGATGGCGATGTTCGACGAGCCCGACTTCCACGGCATGCAGGCGCTCGCGTTCCGCACCCTGGCCGACCACGATCCCGCGGCCGCCGCCCTCGCGCAGCAGCACGCCAAGAAGGCTCTGGGGATGCGGAACGACGGCCGCCAGCGCTCCAAACTCTTCGACTTCATCTCGCTCGCGTCCGCGTGCTTCATCGCGGGAGACCCGGAGCAGGCGGACACCTACGCCCGGCGGGCTCTGGTGGCGATGGGGGAGACCTCCTCGCACCGCACCTGGGACAGGCTGCGCCAGATGTACGACCTCACCGACCGATACGTCGACGACCCGGCGATCCGTGATCTCCGCGAGGAGCTCGAACTCGTGATGCCCCGGCAGGTCACGCGGACGAAGGGTTCCCAAGCCTGAAGGCGACGACCCGGCGTGACACCCGCGGTCCGTGCGCGGACCGTGCCCGAGCCCCTGCGGCGGAGCAGTGTCCTGCCGGGCGCGAGTCAGGTGTCAGGTGTCAGCCGGCGATGCGGGCGACCAGCACGCATCCCTCTGCCGGACGCTCGTCCCCGCCGAACTCCTCTGCGACGGTCCGTACGCACTCGGCCGCCGTGCGCGACCGGGAGAAGCGTGGTGCCAGCCCCAGCAGCTTCTCCGGGGTGTCGGCGTCGGCCGCCGGGGCAAGGCCGTCGGTGCGCAACAGGAGCACGTCGCCGGGAAGCAGCCACGCGGACTCCTGTCCGTAGGCGACGCCCGGTGCGGCGCCCAGGAGCACCCCTTCGGCGGGAGGCAGCGGGGTCCCGGTGCCGGCACGGAACAGCACGGGCGCGGGGTGTCCCGCCTGCGCCCAGGTGAGGAGGTGGGACGAGGGGTCGAAGAGCCCGCACAGGGCGCTGCCCAGGGCCGGCTGTACGGATGTCTGGAGCAGTTGGTTCAGGTGGGTCAGCAGTGCCCGGGGCTCGATGCCCGCCACGGCCATGCCCCGCAGTGCGCCCAGCACCATGGCCATGGAGGAGGCCGCGGGAATGCCGCGTCCGGTGAGGCTGCCCACGGTGAGCAGGGTACGGCCGTCCGGCAACGTCATGGCGTCGTACCAGTCGCCGCCGGTCGGGCCGCACGCCCGCGACGGCAGGAGCCGGGCCGCGACGTCCATGGCGCCCGACGCGCCGCACGCGGGCCCCAGCGAGTCCTGGGGGGCGGGCAGGACGGCCTGGTGGAGTTCGACGGCGATCCGTTGTTCGGTCCTCGCGATGTCGTCCCGCCGGTGCAGCGAGTCGCGGGTCCGGACCTCCAGCTGCCGGCTGTCGTTCAGTGCGCTGACGTCGCGCAGGACCGCCCACAGGGAGACCGTGCGGCCCTCGGGGTCCAGTACCGGCTCGCCCATGGCGTGGAGGGTCCGCATCCTGCCGTCCGGACGTCGGATGCGGAACTCGCCGTCCAACGGCTTACCGTCGACCAGGCAGTTGGTCACCATGGAGGTGAGCAGGGGCTGGTCCTCGGGGATGAGCACGGTGGGCAACTCGTCGAGGGAGAGCGGACCCGCGGCGGTGTCCCGCCCGAAGATCTCGTACAGCTCGGCGGACCATTCGACGCCGTCGTTGAGCAGGTTCCACTCGGCACTGCCGGCCCGGCCGGAGAGCGGGCCCTGATCCTCCTCGGCCGGAGCCGTGTCCGGGACCGGCGGGGGAGGACCCTCTCTGAGCTGCCCGAGGCGGGTGCCGAGGTCGTCCAGATGGTGGGCGGCGAGTTCGCAGAGAGCGCGCTGCCAGCGAGCCTGAGGATCGTCCTCGTCCACGGCCCCTCCGGCCCGGCACACCGAGTCCAGGTCTCCGCGCAGTCGGCGTGCACGGTCGATCATCGCGTCGACTGCGTTCCGCTCGGACGGTTGTGCCGCCGGGCGGTCCGCGAAGAGGGGGGACGGCATCTCGGACTCCGATACAGACGCTGCTGCCGGCTCTCGGGGAGGAACGGGAGAGGAACCGAGGACGACTGTGACACAGGGGCGTGGGGCTCGTAAGGGGTTTGGCGACACTCGTAGCGTTCTTGCGTCTGGCATATGCCAGCGGCGGACGCGGAGAGGTGCACTTCGAACGCCCTTTCGTTGTTGGGGTGTTGGTCTGAGGGGAAATCGTCCGCCGGGAGGCATCGGGGCGGGAACGCGCCCCCGGGAGGTGGATTCCGGCCCTCCTGGAAGGGGTGCGCCGGGGGTGGGAATGCCGCTCGGGTTGCTCGTGTTACCGCACCATGATGAAAACGACATCCATTCCGCTCAAGCGGTCGGAGTCGCCCAGTGGAGGAGGCGTTCATGGCGCGCAGTGAACTCAGGCCGGTCGTCACCCTCCGGTCCACGGCCGGGACCGGGCAGAGCTACGTCACGCGGAAGAACCGCCGCAACGACCCGGACCGGCTGGAGCTGAGGAAGTTCGACCCGGTGGCCGGCCACCACGTGGTCTTCCGCGAAGCCCGCTGATCCGCGCGGCCCGCTGACGGTTCCGGCGCCCCCGTTCCGGGCGATTGGCCCGGAACAGGGGTCCGCGCGCCGGGCGCGGGCGACGCGTACCGACTGCCCGTCGGGCACGTACGCCCCGCACCGGTCCCATCCGTCCCGCAGGGGCATCCAGCCTCGCACCGTCCGTCCGCCCGAGAAGGGAACACCTCCATGAAGCAGCACATCCACCCCGCCACCCGTTCCGTCGTCTTCCGTGACCGGGCAGCCGGGGTCGCATTCCTGACCCGCTCGACCGCGGACGCGACCGAGCGCGTGGAATGGTCGGACGGCCGGAGCTATCCGGTGGTCGACGTCGAGACCTCGTCCGCGAGCCACCCGTTCTACACCGGCACCCGGCAGGTGCTGGACCCAGCCGGCCGGATCGACCGGTTCCGCCGCCGCTACGGGGACGCCGCGGCCGGACGCTGACCTGCGGGAGGTTCCGGGGCTCCGGCCCCGGGGCCGCCGTCCGCGCGGGGTGCGCCGGATCACACCGGGGCCCCGGAAGTCCGGGAACACCCACGAGTGGTTTATCGTTCATCTATACGTGGTGCGAGGGGGACAGTGTCCCCGGGCCTCACCTTTCGCCCACGGGGAAGATCGTTCGGCTGAATCCCCGTGGAGCAACCCGCCGAGAGGCGACCGCCCCTCGTACCCCACAAGCGGCCCCGGCCGGATTCCCCCGATCCGGCCGGGGCCTTTCTCTGCCCGCGGGCCTCCCGCGCCCGCCGGACCGCCCGGCTCTCAGCCGCGGGACCGCCCGCGTCGCCCGGCCGTCTCCAGGGCCAGTGCGCCCAGGGCCACCAGCACCGCCACGGACGCGGCACCCGGCGGCCACCACCGAGCCGCCACGGCCGCCAGCGCGGCGCCCGCCACCACCGCGGCCAGCCGGCCGAACACCCGGATGTCGTCCCGGAGCGCCCGGCCCAGCGCCAGCCGCCCCGCCAGCGAGGTCAGCGTGCCGGTGAAGTAGTTGGTCGGAGTCACCCGGACCGTCCCCTGGACGCCCATGGCCACCGCCACGACGGCGAGCAGCCCGGTCCGGTCCGCCCCCGAGGTGACCAGCCCCAGCCCCCACGCGGTCGCGGCCGCACCCAGCAGGACCACCTCGACCAGCAGCAGGGCCACCACCGGCCACCCCCACCGCCGCGCCATCAGTGCTCCGCACCCCGCCCCGGCCACGTACGACACCAGCGCGGCGCACACGCTCGTCGCGGAGCCCTCGTCGCCCACTCCCGTCACCGAAGCGCCCAGCAGCACGAGATTGCCGGTCATCACGCCCGCGAAGACCTGTCCGGCGCAGAGGAAGACGAACGCGTCGGCCGCCCCGGAGGCCGCCGAGAGCAGCAGCAGGGCCCAGGCGGCACGACCTGTGGGGGCCTCCTCGGCGCGGGAGCCGGCCGGGGAGGGCGACGGAGGGGGCGGAAGGGGAACGGGGGAGGACACCCGGGCATTCTCGGCGCGTCGGTGCCCGGACCCCGCGCACCCCCGTGTCCGGGCGTGCCGGAACGCGACGGTTCTCGCCCTCGGCGAGCCGCAGCCGCCGGGAGTGCCTACCGCCGCGGGACGGGCGCGGGTCAGCCGGTCGCGCGCGGGACCACCGTGGACAGCACGTCGGTCAGCGAGTGCCAGTCCGCCGAGATGATGCTGGCGTGCTTCCCCGCGAGGAGGGCGAGCCGGTCCAGGGCCTGGGCCGACGTCGGGCTGGTGCCGTCGATGGCGGGCGCCACGTTCTGCGCGTCCGTCATCAGCACCAGGTACTTGTTGCGGGCGTACCAGGCGGTGTCGACGGACCCGCCCGCGTACGCGGAGGCGTCCCCGTCGAAGATCACGAACCACGGCCGGATCGAGGCGTCGGTGTACCGGGTGCGGGGGTCACCGGCCTGCGCCGTGTGCACCGCCGGGAAGGCCGAGGCCTCGCGCAGCCGGCCCGCCGCGGCCAGGTCGCGCAGCCGGGTCGCGTACTCGCGGTCCGTCCACAGGGAGTCGAGCGGGTTGCCCTCCTCGACCGTGCCCGGGATCAGCTCCACCAGGAAGCGGCCCGCCAGCGCGTCGCGTGTGGGCCAGCCCCCGGCGGTGACGGCCTCGTCGAGCGTGGCGTGCGAGCCGACGAGGTCGGCCGGACGGTACAGCGCGTCGCCGAGTTTCGCCGTGAGCAGCGCGTCCAGTTCGGCCGGGCCGCGGCCGCTCGTGGCGAGGAACCCGTCCTTGAGCTCCATCTTCAGCACGATCGGCCGGTGCCCCGGATGGGCGTCGTGCCAGGCGCGGATGTCGGAGAGGCAGCCGGCGAGGTTCTGGTTGCGCGGCTTGCTGCGCAGCTCGGCGGCGCTCGCCGCGTTCTCGCAGTTGTTGTCGTTGCCGAGCGGGTTGCTGTGGGACACCCGCCAGGAGCTGCCGAACACGTTGGTCCACACGTCGAGTTCGAGCATTGCCGCGCCGGAGTCGAGCGCGTCGGCGAAGTAGGTGTACGTCGCCTTCTCGTACGCGTTGTGCACCCCGACGCCCGTCGTCGTGCCGTACGAGCCGGCGCCCTGGCCGGTCGCGGACTGCGCGCTGCCGGCCGAGACCGCCACGCAGAACAGCCCGGCCGCGGCGGCCGTCGCCCACCGGCTCCATCCCTGCTTCATGGACCCTCACCCTCACCCACATCGTCGAGATTGATGCGAACGCGTCAACCACAAGCACGATAGGAGGCACGGATGACCTTCAGGAGTACGCGAACCGGCCGTTCGGGGAGCACCGGTTGGCCGCGCGGGAGCCGGGTCGAGGGGCCGGGGAGACGGCACACGGGGGAGTGCGGGATGCCGTCGGCCGGATCACGGCGTGCCGTCGAGGCCGGTCGCGTAGTGCTCGATCGCGGCGCGGTACCGCCGCACGTACGGGTCCTCGCTGGTCGACGCCACGAGCCGCAGCAGAAGGCCCATCGCCTCGTGGTGTTCGCCGGTGTTGTACAGCGCCATCGCCAAGAAGGTGTGGAGCGCGCCGTCGTCGGGGAACTCCGCCACCCCCTGACGCAGCGTCTCGACGGCCTGCCCGTACCTGCCGAGCACCCGGTACGTGCTGCCGAGGCCGACGAGCGCGCCCCGCCGGTCCTCCTCGCCGAGATGTCCGCCCGACAGACAGCGCTCGTAGTACGCCACCGCCTCGGCCTCCAGGCCGAGAACGTCGTGCGCCCATGCCGTCTGATAGGCGACCTCCGCATCCTCCGGAAACGTCTTGGTCAGGACGAGCAACTTGTCCCGCGCCTCTTCCCGGTGGCCCTCGGTACGCAGCCGCACGGCCTCGGCCAGCAGTTCTTCCCTCTTCGGTGAGCTCATGGGCGACATGGTGGCAGGCGCCGCCGAGCCGCCGACGCCCGCCCCGCCGGGGCGTCCCCGGGCGGGGGCGCGGTCCGCGCGCTCCCGGTGTGTGGCCCGTCGCCCGTCGCCCGTACGGATTCGCAGGCACGCGAGGGGGAGCGGGGTGTGACCGGACGTGGCCGGGGCATCCGAGGGCCATGACCGCTGACGCGAACCGCACTGCGCGGAAGAGAAGTTGGGCGCACGCACTGCTGCGCGCCGGCATTCTGGTGGTGGCCTTCGTGGGCCTCGTCGCTTTCTCCGTCGTCCTGGCGAAGGTGACGCTCACGCCGTCACCCGCCTCGGCGGGGATCGCCCATTCGAACATGACCCCGGGACGCTCGCTCCGGCAGTACGCCGAGGACTACACCTTCCTCGCCGCCTGCAAACAGGCGGGCGGAAACATCCTGCTCGGCGCCCCCTTCGGGGTGCTGATCCCGGTGCTCGTGCCGCGCCGGCTGCGGATGCTCCGCATGATCCTGCTGACCGTCGTGGTCATGGTGATCGTGGAGCTGGCCCAGGGCGCCGTCGTGGAGGGCCGGGCCTTCGACATCGACGACGTCATCCTCAACACCACCGGTGCGCTACTCGGTTACCTGTTCGTGGGGCGCCGCGTCAGCCACCACTACCACTCCTTCGCGAAGGTCCGTCCCGAGCCCGCTCCGGCGACCGCCCCGGCCGCCGGGGAGACGTCCGGCGGACGGCCGACGCGGTCCACCGGCCGCGCCGGCCTCAGGGAGAGGGTGGCCGCGGCGACCGCGAAGGCGCGGGCCGCCGATGCGAAGAAGACTCCGGTACCAGCCGAAAAGTCAGGGGCCGGGAAAGTCGGGTCCGAGCGAGCCGGGGCCAGGAAAGCCGGGTCCGAGGACGCCCGGGCCGGGAAGGCGGGAGCAGCGCGGCCCGGGGGAGGGCGCACGCTGCTGGAGAGGCTCCGCAACCGCTGACCGGGGCGGTAGGGCGTCCCGGTCAGCGGTGTCCGCGGTCCGTCAGGTGCCGCGGAGTCTGTGTGAGGTGCTCGCGGACGGGGCCGGGCCTTTCCGCCCGGCCCCGTCCGCCGTGCCGTACCGCTGTGCCGTACCCGTCGTGCGGTACGGACCGTGCCGCACGTGGCGTGCTGACACGCTCCGGTCCGGCAGCGGGGTGCCGAAGGCGGATCGGAGCGCCGGGCAGGCGTTCTTCACGAGCTCCTGGAACTGGGCGGAGAACCACCGAATCGTCGATGTACCGGCCCGTTCCGGCGCAGTTCCGCCGGGGGGAACGCCATGGTTCTCGACGCTTCGGAAGAGTGTCCCGAAGGTGTGGTGCATTCATTCACCGCATGGCGCGGATCGTTGTTTTCCAGGTTCATCCGGCACTCCTCGGTAACGGGAATGGGGGTGGTGTCGACGTACCGTTTCGAGAGGGCGCGGACGGTGAGCCGGTCGCCCGGGTGGTTCGTCCCCGACACACCGGTGGCCGGCGTCGGAGGATCGAGGGATCTGCCGGATCGAGGGATCCGCCGGATCGGGTGGAAGGTCCGTGGGGTCGGTCGGATCCGGGTCGGATCCGAGCGGGGGGAACTGCGGCTGAGTGTGAACGCCGTTGTGTCGGGGTGTCGTCGCTGCCGGTGGAGCCGGTCGGAACGCTCGCCCCCGTTGCGGGCGATCCGTTCCGGAATCCTTCGGCGGTGGTGACGGTCCCGCCGGACCGCGAACGCCGGACCGCGACCACCGGACCGCGACCACCGGGCGCACCGGCCCCGGGTCGCCGCACGGTCCACAGATGAACGGGAAGCGGAGGGCGTTGCATGAGCGACCCTGTCAGGCCGGGCGTGCCCCCTACGGCACACCGACTGATGGAACCGCTCCCACTGGTCGGCCATGACGTTAGAGCGTCAACTGATGTCGGTCAACAGGCCAGTTCAGAACTCGGTCAATCGAATTTATTCGACTCTTCAAGTCTCTTGACTCCGATTTTCCGCATCCCCATGCTGGGAGCGCTCCCACTGGTTCAAGGCTTGTGCTCGATTACCGCACGCCCCCCTGCACCCCCATGATCGCCAGAGTCGCGAGGAGGACCCATGCATGCCCATCGGGACGCGCACGAAGTACGTGGGCATCGACAAGACCCGGGGTCCTCGGAACCCCCGTCATGGGGGAGTGCGATCACGCCGGCGTGGTCCGGCGCCCCGGCGCCTGGAACGCGTCGGGCCCCGGCGCCGACGTGAGCCTTCACGCACCCGCCCTGGGGACGTAGTCCGACCTCCCGGAGCGCGTGATCCGAGCAGGCGGAGGTGCGGGTTGAACGGGACGCCCCGCACCTCCGCCGTTCCACCCCCCGGCGGGCCCGCCCCTGGCCCGCCGGGGTCACCCGTTCGGACCTCGGCCGATTGCCCGGACGGGTGCTCCGCGCCAGGTTGGCGGTGACGTCGACCGCGCCGGAGGCGTTCGCGTACCCGCCGAGGAGGAGCCGTATGGCCGACGGCCAGTGGAGCCCGGGCCACGTCTCACCCGAGGTTCCGGAGTTCCAGCCCGTCCTGGACATCGTGGAGCCCGCACGACAGCGCCGGCTCACCGTGCTGCTCCGACTCCTGCTGCTCCTGCCGCACTTCGTCGTCCTCTTCTTCCTCTCCGTCGTCGCGGCCGTCCTGGTCGTCGTGGGCTGGTTCGCGGCGCTCGTCCTCGGCCGCCTGCCCGAACCCGTTTACCGCTTCCTCGCCGGACGGCTCGGCTACCAGATGCGTGTCCTCGCCAACGAGATGCTCCTGGTGGACCGTTACCCGCCCTTCTCCTTCCGGGCGCCGGGGGACTACCCCGTACGCGTGGAGGTGCGCCCCACCCAACTCAACCGGCTCGCCGTCCTCTTCCGGCTGATCCTGATGATCCCCGCGCTGGTCGTCCAGGCGCTCGCCGTCACCGGCTGGTACACCCTCTCCTTCGTCTGGTGGCTCGTCACCCTGGTCCTCGGCCGGATGCCGAAGCCCCTGTTCGAGGCCACCGCCGCCACCCTGCGCTACCAGATGCGGTTCGAGGCGTACGCCTCGATGCTCACCCCCGCCTACCCCAAGGGCCTCTTCGGAGACGACGGCCTCGCGGTCGTCCCGTACGGCACCGGCTCCGCCACCCGCCCACTGATCATGAGCCGGGCGGGCGGGGTCTTCGTCGTCCTCTTCCTCGTACTCGGCCTCGCGAACAGCGTCACCTGGTCCACCGCCTCGTACGACGACGAGCCCTCGGACACCTACCGGTTGCAGAGGTGACCGCTGGAACGGGTTCGCGAACCAGGCCCCCAGCGGGCATCATCGCCGGATGACTTGGACAGCACCTGAACCGGCCCCCGTCATCGACGCACTGAACGCCCCGGAGCGCGAGACCCTGACCTCGTTCCTCCACTCCTACCGCGCGGGCCTGCTGCACAAGTGCGCCGGGCTGACCGGCGAGCAGCTGGCCCGGCACACCACCCAACCCTCCAACCTCAGCCTGCTCGGGCTCGTACGGCACATGGCCAAGGTCGAACGGGTCTGGTTCCGCGAGCGGTTCGCCGGACTGGATCTGCCCCCGATGTACGATCCGGCCAAGGGCAAGGACGCCGACTTCGAGGATCTCGTCCCCGAGCGGGCCGAAGAGGACTACGCACGGCTGATCGAGGAGATCCGACTCGCGGACGAGGTCGCCGCCGCCGCTTCGCTCGACGACACCTTCGTCCACCGTGGGGAGACGTACTCACTTCGGCTGATACACGTCCACCTCATCGCCGAGTACGCCAGGCACGCCGGCCACGCCGACCTGCTGCGGGAGCGCCTGGACGGTGTCACCGGCAGCTGAAACCCGCGCGACTCGCCCGTGAACAGACCGAGTTGGGGGCGTGCGGAGGGACTGAACCGGCGCGTACGGGTCACACGAACGGTATGACGTCCACCGGTACGGAACCAGACAGCTCCGAGCGGCGCGGCGACGGGCCCGCCGCCCGCCCGGCCGCGAAGAGGCGGGGATGGGCCAAGGTCCTCGGCACCTGCGCCGTGGTCCTGGCCCTGCTCTTCGCCGGCACCCGGCTCAGCCTCATTCCGGGTCTGGGCGACATTTTCGGCGAGCGCACCAATGACCGGTCGGGCCCCGCCGTGCTCAAGTCGATCCAGGACATGAGCGCCTACGAGGCGGCCTCCGGAAACTTCCAGGTCGTCGTCGACCTGGAGAAGGACGCCAAGTTCCTCCCCGACGCGGTCCGGGGGACCCGCACCCTCTACGTCGGCGCGGGCACCGTCGGTGCCTCCGTCGATCTCGGCAAGGTCGCCGAAGACGGGGTCGTCGTCAACGACGACCGGACGGAGGCCACGCTCACCCTGCCGCACGCGGTCCTCGGCAAGCCCGCCCTCGACCCGGACCGGTCCTACTCGGTCTCCAAGCAGCGCGGTCTGCTGGACCGCCTCGGCGACTTCTTCTCCGACAACCCCGGCAGCGAGCAGGCGGTCAACAAACTCGCCGCCCAGCACATCGGAGAGGCGGCGAAGGAGAGCGGCCTCACCGCACGGGCCGAGAAGAACACCGCGAACATGCTCAAGGGCCTGCTCACCTCGCTCGGATTCACGAAGGTCACCGTCACCTTCGGTACCCCGGGGGGATCCTGAGGGCCGTCGGCCGGTAACCGGGCCAAGATCCGCGAACGGACCGTATCCGCGGATGAGATGCTGAGCGGCATGATCAGCGAAGGCGATGAACCACGTCGAGAACTTTTCCTCCGCGACGACCTGGAGGATGTGGACGTGGTGAACGCCCACCGTGAGGCGTTTCTCGTCGTGCGGGACAGCGTCGAGACCGCTCATCTCGATGCCTACAGCGACGCCCCGTGGCCGCGGGAAGTGGTGCCGGCGTACGAGCGCGCGCTGTCGATGGCCGAACGTCACGTGGCTGGGGGTGTCCGGTCCGCGAAGGGCGACCCCGGGATGGGGATCGAGATCGACGTCCGCGACGACGCGCAGTTCGGCGTCCTGCTGGCCCTGGCCCCCTACACGATCCACACGGAGGGATGGCGAGGGGGCCAGGAGATCTTCAGTGCGAGCGACACGGGAACAGCCCTGTGGATCGCCGTCACGGCGAGGCAGGAAGCCCGGCTGATGTCGCGACTTTCCGCGCTGGGGGTACCGGAGGCGGCGTTCACGGGCGAACCCCGTGGGCGACGGGGCCTGTTCGCTCGCCGGTCACGGCGCAGGACCCGCGCGGTCACCGGATGAGCGGGCACGTCGAGGGCGCCGATCCCGAGACGCGAGGAAGCGGTGCGCGGTCCGGCCGTGCGCCGTGACCCGCGAGCGGCCGCGCTCGTCAACGGGCTGACCAGCGGGCGACCGTCGTACTTCTGTTCGGTAGGGGTTCGCGTTCGAGCCGGGCCGTGGTGCGCTCCGGCGCCGCGCTTGCCAGAGTGGGCGGATGAACACATCCGATCTGCTCACCGACGCCTTCGGCCGCGTGCGGGAAGCCGTGCACGCGGCGGTGGAAGGACTCTCCGCCGACGAGGTCAACGCCCGGACCGACGCGGGGGCCAACTCCATCGCCTGGCTCGTCTGGCATCTGACCCGTGTCCAGGACGACCACGTCGCGGACGCCTCCGGCGGAGAACAGGTCTGGTTCACCGACGGCTGGGCCGACCGTTTCGACCTCCCCTTCGACCGCGCCGCGACCGGATACGGGCACACCCGCAAGGAGGTCGGCGCCGTACGGGTCGCCTCCGCCGACCTGCTGCTCGGTTACCACGACGCCGTCCACGAACGCACCCTGGCCTTCGTCGGCGGACTCACCGGCAAGGCGCTGGACCGGATCGTCGACGAAGCGTGGTCGCCGCCGGTGACGCTCGGCGTCCGGCTCGTCAGCGTGGTGGCCGACGACCTCCAGCACGCCGGCCAGGCAGCCTTCGTGCGCGGGGCGCTCGGGCGGGCACACGGAGGATGATCGGTCGCCTGGCCGAGATAAAGGCCAGGTCAGAGGCGTGCACGGTGCGAGGTTCGTACACCGGTGCGAGCTTGGGGCCGCGGTGCCATACTCGAAAGCAGCCAGTAGGCAGGCTTGGCATTGTCGAAAGGCGAGACGTCATGAACTGGGCATCGTGGACAACCAGTGGCGTCTTCGCGGGAGCCGGCGGAGTGAGCACCGCCGAGGTGGGCATCGTGACCGGGGATCTGACCGTGCACACGACGTGGTCGGACGAGCAGGCGGCCGTGGCCGTCCAGTTCAGTGGATCCTCCGATTGGTTCACCATGGCGGGCAGCCCTGTTCCGTGCTTCTCCGAAGAGGAGAGCCGCACCTTCCATCAGACCGTCGTCGAGGCCGTGCGTGCGGGCGCCGGCGCGATGGTCCCCCCACCGCAGGGAACACCCGCCACCGCGCCACCGTCGATCGCGTGACGGGCGGCTCCGGGCACCCCCTAGAGTTGCTCACTCAGCCGTGCCGTGCAGGTACGGTGAGTGAGCATGTCGAGGAGCGGTGCGATGACAGGGACGGACGTCTTGCGGAGGAAGCCGAGAAGGCGGGCCGGGCCGAAGAAGCAGCGACCGCTCTGGGTGGAGATCCCGCTGCTCGTCGTCGTCGCACTCTGCCTCGCGCTGCTCATCAAGACCTTCCTGGTCCAGGCGTTCTCCATCCCCTCCGAGTCGATGCAGAACACCTTGCAGGAGGGTGACCGGGTTCTCGTCGACAAGCTGACCCCCTGGTTCGGCTCGGAACCCGAGCGGGGCGAGGTCGTCGTCTTCCACGACCCCGACGGCTGGCTCGCGGGCATCGCCGCCCAGGAGCCCAACGTGCTGCAGCGGGCGCTGACCTTCGTGGGACTGATGCCCTCGGCGGAGGAAAAGGACCTGATCAAGCGAGTGATCGGAGTGGGCGGGGACACGGTCGAGTGCTCCGGCACCGGTCCGCTCCGGCTCAACGGCAAGGCACTGGTCGAGCCGTACGTCTATCCGGGCAACACCGCGTGCACCCCGGGCGGGGACGGCGGGTTCAAGGTGACCGTCCCCGAGGGGAAGATCTGGGTGATGGGCGACCACCGCCAGGCATCCGTCGACTCCCGCTACCACCGGGACGACAAGAACGGCGGAATGGTCCCCGAGGGCGAGGTGGTCGGACGGGCGATCGTCGTCGCCTGGCCGGTGGGCCGTTGGGCGACCCTGCCGATCCCGGCGACCTTCGACCAGCCGGGGATCGAGTCGGCCGCGCTCCCCGGCGCGGTCGCGATCGCCGGCGCGGTCCCGCTCCTCGCCCTGCGCGGGCGGCGGAAGGCCGAAGAGCGGTGCGAGAGCGACGGCGAGACCGGCGGAGAGGCGAGCTACCCGGAGTCCCCGAAGCGCAGGACGTAGCGCCGCTGCCACGGGGTCTCCACCGCGCGCGGATGGTAGTGCTCCCGGACGAAGGCGACGGCCTCTTCCGGGGGCACCCCGTCCAGCACAGCCAGACACGCCAGGGCCGTACCCGTACGCCCCCGGCCGCCCGCGCAGGCGACCTCCACCCGCTCGTCCGCCGCCCGGGTCCACACCTCGCCCAGCAGGGCCCGTGCCGCACCGCGGTCGGCCGGGAGCCGGAAGTCGGGCCAGCGCAACCAGCGCGACTCCCACACCACCGGCCCGGGCTCGCGCCCCAGGAGATGTACGGCGAACTCCGGGGCGGGCCCCCCGGGCAGCGGCCCACGGAGGCCCCGGCCCCGGACAAGGCGTCCCGAGGGCAGGCGCATGACCCCCGGGTCGGCCTGATTCCATGCTCCGTTCATGTCCGCACTCTACGAGGGGACCGTCGGGCGGTGTCCGGATCGCTTCCCGCACCCGCCACGCCGGTCCGCGCCGCTCACTCCACGGGGGGCGTCTGCGGGCCCCTGAGCGGACGCGCCAGCAGCGGTGCGCCCGGCACCTGGTGGCCACCACTGGCCAGCATCCGCACCTCGCCCCTGGCGCTGATCTCGGCGCGGACGATGCCGGTCTCGTCCTCGTACACGGGATGTCCTCCCGCCCCGGCGCGCTCGGTCATCCGGACGACGACGACATCGTCCTCCGCGCCGAGCGTCTGGAAGATGAGCTCGAACCGTTCCGGATAGTCCATGTGGGCCTCCCGATCGGGCACGACGGACGCCGGACCCCTTGGATTCCATTGTTTCCCAGCCTCGCGCCCGGCGCCCGACCAAGGGAAGAGCTGGTTCGGTCGTCAGCGCGTGTCGTCACAGTGCCGTCGGTCGGCCGGAGGCCGGGCCGGGCGGCGTCGGGTACGTGCGATCGCACGGCGGAGGGTCGCCCCGATACTGGATGTATCGGGGCGACCACGACAATGCGGCGAGCGTGCGTGCCGGGCGCCGCCCGGCAGACGGCAGTGCGACGACACGCCCCAGGCGCCCTTCCGGCCGTGGCCGGAGCCCGGACATCGTTGTCCGGAACGGAACCACGGCGCGATCGGGCCCAACGGGCGGAGCGGCCCGGTCGATCGGGTGACTCGCCGGAGGGGCATCACATGACTGTTCGCCCGCCGGGCTAGGCATGCGCACATGAGACTTGATCCCCCACAGGCGAACCGTGTCTTCTCGCGTGCCCGCACCCTCCGCGCGGTCGGCGCCGTCGTATGCGCAGTCGTCGCCTCGGCGATGGTGACGGGCTGCGGAACGGACAGTGACTCCGTGTCGCCGTCGGCCACCTCGGAGGCCGCGAAGGTCGTACCGCACCAGGCGACCACCAGTCCGTCTCCCACCGCCAGCCCGTCCCCGACCAAGCTGAGCGAGGAGCAGCAGAAGCGCAAGGACGTCCTCGACGTCACGAAGATCACCTTCGACAAGGCGGCCAAGACCGCGGTGGGCGCGGTCTCGGGCAGCAAGCTGGTCGACCTGGAGCTCGGCGGGCTCGACGACGATGACAACGCCAGTGGCAGCCCGAGCCCGACCGGCAGCCCGAGCCCGACCGGCAGTCCCAGCCCGACCGGCAGTCCCAGCCCCACGGGCAGCCCCAGCCCCACGGGCAGCCCCAGCGACCCCGAGTGGGTCGCTGAGGTCGCCGAGGAGGACGGCACCGCGCACACCGTCCGAATCAACGCGGTGACCGGCAAGGTCCTCGACACCACCGAGGACGACAACCAGGACGCCGACGACAAGAGCCGGCTGGCCGACATGATCGGCAAGGCCACCCAGACGCCGGAGCAGGCGGCGAAGGTCGCCACCGACAAGCAGAAGGGATGGGTCACCTCGATCGGGCTGGAGGAGAACGACGACGACGTTCTCGTCTGGCAGGTCGATGTCGTGGACTCCTCCTGGAACCAGACCGACTTCGAGATCGACGCGGCTAAGGGAACGATCGTCGCCGAAGTGACCGAGAAGACCGAAGAGAACTGATTTTCCGACCGTCAGCACCGATTCGGTGGTGGGCCGCCAGGCGCGCCACCGAATCGCTGTTTCTCCGACCGTTCCGTGCCCGACGACGCGCCGGCCGATGGGCGGGCCGATGGGCTGAGTCCGGCCGCCCGGCCTGCCTGCCCGGCCGCCCGCCGCCCGGGGTGCGGGAAACGTGTCATGCCCGATGCCGCTCGGGGCGCAGCGCGTGGGCCAGCCCGTGTTCCGCGCTGTCCCTGAGCGCCCGGTCGTAGGCCGTTTCGTACGCCGAATGGCCGGCCGCCTCGCGCGCGAGGCGCTCCCACCGGTCGCGGATCGCCCCCAGCTCCGGTGTGCCGCGGTGCGGGTGACCGACCATCCGCCAGAAGGTCTGCCCCGTTCCCAGGGTGCGCGCCGCACCCACGCCGTCGCCCTGGGCGGCGATGGCGCCGGCGAGCAGATCGAGCGCGAGCGCGATCCCGAGACTGTCCCGGAGCTGGTGCTTGCTGGTGAGCATGGCGCGGGCATGGACCTCCGCGTCCTGCGGGCGGCCGTGCATCATGTGTATGAGCGCCAGTTGGTGGTCCGCGTAGCCGCGTGCCCAACGGTCCCCGTACTCCAGACTGATCCGCTGGAGTCCGACGGCGTCCTCGTACGCCTCGTCCAGCCGGCCCTGGGCCGTCAGCGCGAACAGCCGTATCACCCGGCAGCGCAGGACGGACGGAGCGACGGCGGGTTCCACCGGGAGCTCGCGCAGCGCGCCGTCGCTCACCGCCAGCGCCTCCTGCGGCCGTCCCGCCATGAGGTGATTGAAACTCACCGTGTGCGCGGCGGAGAGGATCGATTCAGCATCCGCGTCCTCCCGAGCGGAACGGGCGCACTCCTCACCGACCTCCGACGCCGCCCCATGGTCTCCCTGGAGGGTGAGCGTGACACCGAGCGCCCACAGGGCCCGGGTCCGGTCCCTGCCTCCGGCCGGGTGCAGGACGAGCACCCGCTCCAGGTACGAACGCGCCTGGTGGAGGTGGCCGCAGCAGCTCCAGAACAGCCCGGCCTGCCCCGCCATGCGCAGGGCCAGGGCGGGTGAGGCCACGAGGAGATGGTCCAGGGCGGCCGACAGGTCCGTGTGGCACTCGTCCATGCGCCGGTAGCGCGCGAGTTGACGGCGGCTCAGCCACCCACGGTGCGACTGGTCGGTGACATCGGCGAAGTGCGCGGCGTGCCGGTCGGCGAGCACCCCGTCCTCCGCCAGCTCCCTCAGCCACATGGCGCCGTACTCGCGAAGCGTGTCGAGCATGCGGTAGCCGGCGCCGTCCCGCTGGAGCACCGACTGCGCGGCGAGCCTCTCCAGACCGCGCGCCACCTCGTCCGGCGTGAGCGGTCCGCCGGAGCAGACCACCTGGGCATCCGCCAGCCTGATCCCGCCGTTGAAGACGGAGAGCCGGGCCCACAGCAGGCGTTCGAGCGGTGTGCACAGCTCGTGGCTCCAGCCGATCGTGGTCCGCAGCGCCCGGTGGCGCCGGGGCCAGGTCGTCTCGTCCACGAGCGTGTCGAGTCGCGAAGCGAGCAGTTCCAGGAGTTCCTCCACCTCGGACTCCCGCAACCGGGCGCAGGCGAGTTCCACGGCGAGCGGGATGCCCTCCAGACGTCGGCAGATCTCCCCCACGGCCGCCACTGCCCGAGGCGTGTCGAGCCGCCGGGACGGAGCGGTGAGCACGGCCCGCTCGCGGAAGAGGCGCTGAGCGTCGCTCCCGGTGGCCAGCGGTGGCACGTCCACCGTGTACTCGCCCGCCACGTCCAGGGGCTCCCGGCTGGTCGCGAGCACTCCGAGCCCGGGCGCAGCGGCCAGCAGCGGCTCCACCAGAGCACGGCAGGCCGGCAGGACCCGTTCGCAGCAGTCCAGGACGAGCAGCAGGCGCTGGTCCGCGAGCCACTCGCTCAGCGCCTCCACGGGGCGGCGCCGACTGTGGTCCAGCAGACCGACGGCGTCGCAGACGGCAGTCGTCAGCGACGCGTCACCGTGCAGGTGCGAGAGATCGGCCCAGCACACACCACCCGGGTAACGAGCGGCTATTCGGTCCGCGACGTGGAGCGCGAGCCGGCTCTTGCCTATGCCGCCGGGGCCCGTGAGTGTGACCAGCCGGTATTCGTCCAGTGCCCGCTCGGTCCGGTCCAGCTCACCGTGTCTGCCGATGAAACTGGTCGTGACGGCGGGTGGGTTGCCCATCACGGGGGTCATCCTGCCTCCCCCGGGGGCGTGTCTCCTCCCCTTGCGGCGAACCAATCAAAAACGGCCGACATATGACGCTTCGGCAGGCAGGAAATGGCGTGAATGTCCGTGGCGCGGCCGGGCCGGAGCGTCCTCGCCCTCATGCGGTGCCGGAGCGCGCGGCCACCCGTCCCGTACGCCGGGGCCGCGCGCTCCGGCGCGCACGCTGCCACCCCGGCACCGGCAGCTCCCTCAGGGACGCAGTGCCAGCTTGCCCGTGGTGCGGCGCGCGAGCAGGTCCTCGTGCGCCTGCCGGGCCTCCGCCAGCGGGCGGACGCCACCGGTGAGGGGCCTCAGCCGGCCCTCGAGCGTCAGCGCGAGAAGCTCGTCGAGCGCCGTCGAGAAGGCGCCCGGACGGGAGAGCGACCTGCCCAGCTGGAACCCGGTCACCGAAGCGTTCAGCATCAGCAGACGGCCTGTGTCCAGCGGAGCGGGCGCGGACCTGGAGGCGTTGCCGTAGGTGACGATCCTGCCGTGCTCCGCCAGCGAGGCGAGCCCCTGGTCGAAGAGCGCGCCCCCGGACGCGTCCAGCACGATGTCGGCCTTCGCCGCCAGCGGATACTCCACCGCCTCGTCCGCACCCGCCTCCAGCGCGGCCGCGCGCTTCTCGGGCGTCGAGGCCACGGCGACCACACGGCCCGCGCCGAACTCCCGCGCGAGCTGGACCGCCAGATTGCCCACCCCACCGGCAGCGGCATGCACCACCACGCTCTCGCCGGGCACCAGCCGGGCCGCCGACCTCAGCAGGTGCCAGGCGGTGAGACCCTGCGTCAGCAGCGACAGCGCCTGTGCGGCGTCGAGCTCTTCGGGAATGCCGACCATGGTCGAGGGATCCGCGCTCACCCGCTCCGCGTAGCCGGACCGCACCTTCGCCAGGACCCTCCGGCCGTCCTCGGTGCGCGCGACGACCTCGGTGCCGGGAATGAACGGATGGCCGCTCGGGGCGGGATACGTACCGTCGGTGACCAGGGTGTCCACGAAGTTCACGCCTGCCGCCTCGACGTCGAGCAGCAACTGTCCCGGCGCGGGGTCGGGTTCGGGCACCTCCGCGTACTCCAGGACTTCGGGGCCACCTGTACTGCGGACGTGGATCGCGTGCATGCGGGTCACCGTTTCGACGGGGGAACAGGGGCGTCCACCTGCCCCGACAGTGCCGGGAACGAGGCACCGGGCACGCTATCGAACGTCACGGGAAGGTCCCACCTGGGCCGCCCCAGTACGTCGAACACGTGGTGGGCGCGGTCCGGGTCGGTGCAGAGCGCGCGCAGCACCGCCGGCACGGCTATGCCGGGCAGGACCAGACGGTAGAGATCGGAGGCGAGGAGGAGCAGGCTGTCCGGCCGGTCCACGGTGGTGGAGACGAGCTGTAACCCGGTGAACGCTCCCACCAGCACGTTCGCCGTCTCCAGTGGATCGATGTGCTCGAACACCTCTCCCTGGGACCGCCCTTCGGTCAGCAGGGTCGCGATGACGTCCCGCCACTGCGGCCACGGCCCGCCGAAGAACGGTCGCGCGTTCTGGTCGGCGGCCAGTCGTGCCGCACCCTGCAGTAACGGTTCACGGGGCAGCCGGTACGCGAGGAGAAGCCCCAGGTCCACGATGGCCTGCATCTTCACCGGGTTCTCCGGCTTGATGATGACGGCGTGCTGGAGCACCGCGTGCGCCAGCGCCTCCTTGCCCGAGAAGTGGAAGTACAGAGCCCCCTTGGTGACTCCGGCCAGGGACATGATCTCGCTGATGGTGGAAGCTTCGTACCCGTTCGACGCGAACACCGCCGCCGCGGCCTCCAGCACGGTGTAACGCGTTCTGATGGCCCGCTCCTGCTGCGCCATGGCCGACTCCTTCGGTCAGTTCGCCCGGTCCCCCCTGCCGCGCGCGGCGCGTCTCGTGAGGAGGGCGGGCGCAAAACAGGCGCGCCGGTATGTTACCCCCGCTCCCGGCCCCCGACTCCCGTGTCCGCGAGCGCTCGGAGCTGCCCTGGACCGTCCGTACGACGACGGTTCCGGAGCATGGCCCACGGCGGGCCGACGCCTTCTTACCGAGCGGCCGTTCCACCTCTGCGGCGACCGTTCGGCGGCTGCCTGTACGGTTCGGTGACCGGCCGACACGGCCGTCGGGAGAACGGGAGCAGGGCAGGCATGGGATCGCTCGAGGGCAGGACGGCGCTGGTGACCGGAGCGAGTCGCGGCATCGGACGCGGGATCGCCAGGCGCCTGGCCGCGGACGGTGCGCTCGTCGCCGTCCACTACGCGAGCAACGAGGAGGCCGCCGAGCGGACCGTGGCCTCCATCCGGGACGACGGCGGACGCTGCTTCCCGGTACGGGCCGAACTGGGCGTCGACGGAGACGTCCGGGCCCTGTTCGACGCGTTCGACGCCGGCGCCGGCGAGCAGGGGGCCGGACCGGGCCTCGACATCCTGGTCAACAACGCCGCCGTCAGCATCTCCTCGCACATCGCGGATCTGCGCGCCGAGGACTTCGACCGGCTGATCGCCGTCAACACCCGCGCCCCGCTCTTCACCATCCAGGAGGCATTGACACGGATGGGGGAGGGCGGACGCATCGTCAACATCTCCTCCGCCGCGAGCAGAAAAGCGCTGCCGCGCACTCTCGCGTACTCGATGAGCAAGGGCGCGATCGACTCGCTGACCCGTACTCTCGCGGAAGAACTGGGCCCTCGCGGCATCACGGTGAACGCAGTGGCGCCGGGATTCGTCGAGACGGAGATGAACGTCTCCCGGCGCGCGACCGAGGAGGCGCGGAGCGCGATCGCCGCACTCTCCGCCTTCGACCGGATCGGCCGCCCCGAGGACATCGCCGACATCGTCGCGTTCCTGGCGTCCGACGATTCCCGGTGGATCACCGGTCAGTACATCGACGCCACCGGCGGCAGCAGACTCTGATCCCGGGAACGCCGAGCGCCCTCCCTCCTTCCCCCCGTCGCACCCCCGGTGGTGGCTCAGTCCGGGATGAGGGCCTCCCACTGATCGCGGTCGGGCCGTCGTGCGTCGGCGAGGAGGTCCGGGCGCCCAGCCGGCCGGCCGGACACGGTCCGGTCCACCTTCTCGGTGCTGCGGGCGTCGTCCGCCGAGTTCAGGAGACGGCTCACCTGCCACCGGCCCGCGTGACGACGGGATCGTCGAAGGCGCAAGCGGCCAGGGCGGCAGCCCGCGGTCCTCGGACGCCGAGCTCCCGGTGAGGCGTTGCTCGTTGCCGCGGCCGGCCGCGACCTGCGCGTCGAAACACGGCCGGAGGTGCTACCGCCGCGCCAGAGGTACGACCAGGCACGTGCTGGTCGCGTGCGCGAGGAGCCGGTCCGCCCCGTCGAACAGCTCAGCCTGCGCGAGGCACGTGGTGCGGCCGCTCTTGAGGACCGTGCCCACCGCCCGCACCGTGCCGGTGTCGGCCGTGATCGTACGGAGGAACTTCACGTTGAGGTCGAGGGAGGTGTACCCCACCCCGGAGGGCAGCACCGAATGGACGGCGCAGCCGGCCGCCGAGTCGAGCAGCGTCGCGTACACACCGCCATGGACACTGCCGATCGGGTTGTAGTGCTCCTCGCCAGGCTCCAGGGTGAACACCGCCCGCCCGTGGTCCACTTCGGTGAGACGGAAACCCATCATCCGGCTGATCGGCGGGCCGGGCAGACGTCCGGCCACGAGATCGCGCAGCATCTCCAGCCCGCTCGCGGCGCCCACGGCGCCGGCCGAGACCGAGGGGTCTTCCCATTCGTACGTGCGCGTCCGGCCCATCTGCTGCGCTCCTGCCGCTCGTTCCATCCGGTACGGCCAGTAAATCCCACGGGTGTCCCGCACCCCTTGGCGGGTCGGCGACGACGCCCCCCCGCCGTGTCGCATTCCTTCGCCGGCCGGCGGACCGACCGCTGCGGGGCGGACGGAGGTGCTCCCGCAGCGGCCTTCTCCCTTCACTTCCGCATGAGCCGCGCCGAGACGTCTCCGAGCAGCTGAATGGTGATGGCGATCACCGCCAGCCCCACGACCGTCACCGTCATCACCGTGTTGTCGAAACGGTTGTATCCGAACGAAATGGCGAGGTACCCGATTCCTCCGGCGCCGATCACACCGGCGACGGCTATGAGTTCGAAAACGCCGATGATCGCAATCGTCGAACTCGTCACCACGGCGGGGAAAGCCTCGGGCCACTGAACGATCAATATCGTCTTGAACCTCGACGCACCGGAGACCTGGGCCACCTCGGAGATCTCGGGCGGGACGCTCCTGAGTGCCGATTCGACCAGTCGCACCACCACCGGCAGAGCTCCCAGGGTCAGGGGGAGGATCGCCCCGCGCACGCCGATCCCGGTACCCATCAAGGCGCGCGTGTACGGCACGATCGCCGCCATCAGCACCAGGAAGGGAACCGACCTTCCAAGGCTGACGAGCCAGCTCAGCACCGTGTGGACGTGGTATTGGGGAAACAGTCCGAAAGGCGAGACATTGAACAGATAGGTGGCGAACGGAACGCCGATCACCGTCGTGAGCCCCAGCACGATCGCCGCCATCTGGAAGGTCTGCAGCAAAGCCGGCCAGAACAGCGTCAAGGCATCGTCGAGGGAGGTGTTCTGAGCCAGAATCATGGTGCGAGTCCCACCTTCTGGAAGCCCGTCGACGTGTCGCCGTGTGGTTGTACGGCCAGACCGAGCCCCTTCCCGGCCCCGGTGACCGAGTGCGCCGGGAGATGCGAAGGAACCGCGATGTAGAGCCTGCCGGCGGAGTGGCCGTTGATGACCTCCGATATCCCGCCGAGGAGGAGTACGCGCGCGTCCAGGCGGGCCGAGAGTTCCGGCAGCCAGTCCGGCGCGACCTCCCGCGCATGACTGACCTCCCACGCGGTCGTGCCGGGAGGCGCGGGGGGAACATTGACCGGCGGGAGGATGAGGCGGCCGAGCCGGGAGCCGGGCGTACGCGCGGCGTCGGTCACCACCGCCTCCTCGGCCAGAGCCCCGTTCTCGAACAGGACAGCGCGGTCCGCGAGTTCGCGCACCACGTCCATCTCATGGGTGATCAGGACAATGGTCAGCCGCAGGTCGTCGCGGAGTTCGCGAAGAAGCCCCAGGATGGACTTGGTCGTCTCCGCGTCGAGTCCCGAAGTGGCCTCGTCGGCAAGCAGGTACTCGGGACGCGCCGACAGGGCGCGCGCGATCGCGACCCGCTGCTTCTGTCCACCCGAGAGCTGCGACGGGTACGCGCCGGCCTTCGCCTCCAGTCCCACCCGTGCGAGAAGCTCCTCGGCACGCGCACGGCGCGACGACCGCCCCACCCCGGAGACCTGGAGCGGAAGCGCCACGTTCTCCAGCGCCGTACGCCGCGACAGCAGCGCCGATCCCTGGAAGACGACGCCTATCCTGCTCGTGGCGGCGATCAGTTCCTTGTGCCGGAGCCGGGAGATGTCCACGCCGTCGATGGAGACCGATCCCGTCGTCGGTCGCGTCAGCCCGTCGATGAGCCGGCCGACCGTGGTCTTTCCGGCACCGCTCTCACCGAGGATCGCCGTTACCTGACCTTCAGGGATGCTCAGGGTCGTCGGCTCCAAGGCCACGACCGGGGGGCGCCCACGCGGATAATAGGTCTTTCCCGCCGAGGTCAACTGGATCAACTGTCACCACTCCGATCGATGGAATCCCCGGCCGCGGAGCCGGCGGCAGCGCCGCCGTGGGGAATGGCCGGGGCTGCGGGGACACCGAGATTCCCGCGCAACGTCGTGCCCGCGTATCCCTCCGGGCGGAGGCCGGCGCGCCTGAGCAACGGCACCACTTCGTCGATGAACGCGGGAAGGTCGACGTCCATCACGGCCGGCTTGATGTTCAGGCCGTCGGCGAATCCGCGTCGGTGCAACGAGATGATCCCCTCGGCCACGTGGTCCGGGGTCCCGGACAGCGGCAGGTGCGAGGACCGCTCGGCACTGTCGCGTACGTAGTCGCGCAGAGTGAAGCCTCGGCGGAGAGCGTTTCTGATCTGGGCGGCCTGCAGCCACAGGCTCCCCTTGCCGGTGGGAACCAGGATCTCCTTCAGCTCGCCGACAGGACGGTCCAGATCCTCCTCGCCGAGCGTCACCCCGTGTTGCCGGGAGAGGCGCTCCAACTCCTCGCCGTAGTCGATGAATTCGGCGAGCCGGTCGGAGCGTCGTCGTACCTCGTCCGCCGAGGAGCCGAGGAGCACGTAGAGCCCGGGAACCACGAGCGGCGCCCGCGTACGCCCCGAGACCCGGGCTCCTTCACGGATGCGCCGGCGGTAGCCGATTCCCTCGTCCGGATCGCTCTGCGCGGTGAACACGACGTCGGCCTGCCCGGAACCCAGCGCCACCCCGTCGTCCGAGCCGCCCGCCTGGACGACGAGCGGGGAACCCTGGGGCGGTCGCGGCAGGTTGAGGGGACCTGCGACCGTGAAGTACTTCCCGTGGAAGTCGACCGGTCGCACCTTGGCGGGGTCGAACCGCTGTCCGTACGGCCGGCCGGCCGAGAACGCGTCTTCGTCCCAGCTGTTCCACAGCTGCCGGACGACCTCGATCGCCTCCGACGCCATGGCGTACCGCTCACCGTGGCCAGGGTGCTCCCGCAGGCCGAAGTTGCGGGCCTCGGAGTCGTGCCGCGACGTCACGACGTTCCACCCCGCGCGTCCGCCGGACAGATGGTCCAGTGCCGCGAGACGCCTCGCGATGTGGAAGGGCGCGTTGTACGTCGTGGAGACCGTGCCCACCAGACCGATCCGGGACGTCAGCGCAGCCAGAGCGCTCAGCGCGGTGAACGGCTCCACCTGCGAGGCGAAATCGCCCTTGGGGAAGGGTGTGTGCAGCAGACTGTCCGCGAGGAACACGAACTCGAAGTGGCCGGTCTCGGCCAGACGCGCGTACTCGGCGTACATCGCCACGTGACTCGGGTACGTCAGCACGTCGCTGACGGCCGCGGCGCCCACATGGTGCCCGAACGGGCGCAGAAAGAGGCCGAGGCGAAGCGGCTCAGTCGGTTTCGTCATCGGAAATCCTCTCGCTCAGAATGGCCCGGCCCAGTTCGGAAAGGCTCCAGTCCCTCGGATTCAGCAAGGTGTGGACGCGTGCGTCCCGCCAGTACGCGTCCAGTTGCCGGTCCAGCCTCGCGGCGCGGGCTCCGGCATTGCTGAAGAGTTCGGAGGCCAGTTTCACCGCGGTCTCACCCGCGTACGCGGCGAAGGCACGGATCTGGATCTCCAGGCCGATGTCCGGATCGACCGCTCGCGCCGCAGGCACACCCTCGGAAGCCGTGCGGGGTGACGATGTGCCGTCGATGATCGCCGCGAGTTCGAAGAGCCGGGCGCGCAGAACGGACAGCTCCACCGATCCGTACCCGAACTGCCGACGGACGTAGGGGTCGTCGAGGACGGTTTCGGCCCCGGCGCTCGCGGCGGCGTTCCGGAGCCGCCCGTCGTGCAGCAGGAAGGACCTGAAGGAGTCCATCGCCGACTCGCCGATACCGATGTCGATGGCGGCATGCGCCAGTTTCGTGAGGGGCGACTGCGGCATGCCGTCCGGCACGAAGACGGAACCCGGGTCGACGGGAACGTCCTTGAGCTCGACACGATGGCTCTCCGTGTCCTGCTGCCCGAACGCCGACCACGTCGGATCGACCGACACGCCTCTTACTGACCGAGGCAGGACGATCTGCACCTTCCGCCCCTCGAACCGTGCACCGACGTTCAGCCGTTCGGCCCACTCGATGCCCGTGGCGTAGTCCTTGACGCCATCGAGGCGAAGGCCCTCAGGGGTGCGCCGGAGCGTAGAACTCACGGCCGACCCCGTGGCACCGGTCGGCTCGGACTGGAGCTGTACGTACCGACCGCTCGGCAGATCCCGCGGCCGCGTGCCGTCGAGGCGCACGTAGCGGGCCAGCGCGGACAGCGCCGAGTAGTGCGTCTGCACCACCTGGGCGATCGAGGGCGACAGCCGGGCGACGAGCAGGAGGACCCGCGCGACGGAGTCCGCGAGCACCTCCGATCCGGAGCCGCCGTCCGCCGTGAGCCCGAACGCGCCGGCCGCGGTCAGCCGGGCGACCAGGGCGTCTCTCGGTCCCTCGCACGTTGTCCCGGCGAGGTCCCGGACCACTTTTGAAACCTCCGCGACCACATCCCGGCGGGGGCCGTCCTCGCCCCACCGCCTTCCTCGTTGCCCCTTCTCCCGCCGGCCGTCTGCGGAAGGCACCTCATGAAGAGGTCGTTCTTCTGTCTCAGTCATCTCTCCGGCTTTCGACGTTCACGTGCCGCGCGGCCCCTTCGACGGACGGTCGTCACGCGCCGGAACTGTCGACGGCCGAGATCAGGTCCCCGAAGTTCTTCGTCGCCCACTCGCCGACTCTCGGGTCCTTGAACGCCTCGATCGCCTTCTTGATGTCCGGGTCGTCGACCCGGTCGGCGCGCACAGCCAGCTGCTTCGCGAAGAGATCCTTGTTCTCGACCTGGGCGATCTTGAGGTTGCCCGGTGTTCCGGCCAACGAGAACTCCGTCGACTGACTCGCCGCCAGGTCCACGTCGTCCAGCGTGCGAGCGGCGGACTGCACACTGACGAACTTCAGATGCTTCGGGTTCGACGTGATGTCCTTCGTCGAGATGGTCAGCGGGTCGGCGTTCGCGCGGAGACCGATGACGCCGAGTTCCTCGAGCGACGTCAGGATCTGACCGGTGTAGAAGGGGGCATCGCCCCGGTACGCGACGCTGGCGCCGTTGGGAAGCTCACTCAGGGACTTGTACTTCTTCGAGTAGAAGACCCAGTACTGGCTGAAGAGCGGCGCCACCGCCGCGACGTGATAGCCCTCCGTCTTGTTCAGACCGTCGATCCAGGGCTTGTAACCCAGTACGGCCGCGTCGACACTGTCCGAGTCGTTGAGTTCCTTGATGAGGGAATTGCCGTCGTCCACCGGGGTGATCTTGATCTTGACTCCGTAGTCGGCCGCGACATGATCGGCGACGTACTTGATCACGCCCTCCTCGGTCGGGTCGCTCAGTCCGCCGGCGACCCTCACGGTGGGAAGGCCCTTCCCCGGACCGTCCTCCGATCCCGCGTCGGAAGAGCCACATGCCGACAGCGCCAGTGCCGCGGCTGCGAGAGCAGCTACGGAAGCAATCGGTCTCATGGGTCCACGGGGCATGGCACTTCTCCTTCATCGATGTTCCGTGTGTTCGTCATGTTTCGTGGTGCTTTTGGTGCTTCGAGGAGCTCTGTAGTCCTCGTGGGTTGTTCTGGGGGCCCTGCCTGTACGTGCGCTCCCCGCGCCGAGGCCTTCGTGGGGCCATCGGCCGGGTGGCGTACCGGGGCGTGCCTCCGCACGCCCGAGCCGGGGCGCGCCTCCGCACGCCTACTCGTGCGGTGAGCAGGCGAGTTCCTGTGCAGGGTGCGACGGCACCTGCGGAGTCTTCGGTGTGATGGGGCGATACGGGGTGGGCGGTCCGCCCTGGTCCCCGAGGTGACGCGGTCCGTTGTGCGGAGGCTTGAGATGCGCCTGACTCGGCAAGGGCGCACCGGCTGCGGCGTCCGTGCCGGGGTGGACAGGCGGGTGCTACGGAAAGCGCAGGCCCGGGTGGGGCGTTGACCCCGGGGCGGGCTGCGGACTCACCGGGGTGAGGGGGTGCTCAACGAGCCGCATCCGTGTTGCTGTGCGGTGCACGAGCATTCCGCACAGCAACACGCACATGTTCAGCGTTACGGCTGACAGTATGTGCCACAACAGGGGAGGTAATATGTGCCGCGAAACAAGAAGCAACTCTGCTTGTATGATCCGTCTTTGAATTGTTCGCCCCGGTGGGCGACAGGCGCAGACATAGTGATCCCATGACTCTCGGGCGCATGTGTGCGCCGCTTCAGAGGCTCGGAGGGGGAGGGGGCGCGCTCAGCGCGCCGACCGGGGGTGGCCGGCCGGGGTGACGTCGACAGGGCGACAACAGAGAAGTCGCGTGGCGATCGTACGTCCGAGCCCGGTCTTCGGCAGCGCGACGCTGTCCATCGGCTCCCGGCTCGCGAAGAGCAAGGGTCGTACCGCTGTGCTGGTCAGGTTCGCCGTCACGGTCCACCCCCTCGAATTCGGCTCCGCACCCTGGCGAGCGCATCTGTCTGATCCGCTGCCGCTCGGCGATCATAGGGTGACAGTGAGAAAGATTCAATCCCCGCTCTAAGTAGGGGCGTTGGCATTTCGCTGCTCATGGATGGCTTGATCGGAGAATCACGCGCGGATCAGTATGCGGTGATTCCCTCAAGCCGAGTGCCTTTCCTGCGGATCAAGGCGGCAGGCCGCGGGCTCCTTCCCTTCTCGTCCGAGGGGGCAGTGAAGGAGAAGAGTGGGAGGACCTGCTGGTGGCGATGGTTGTCCGGAGAAGGGGACGGGATGGAACCACGCCCGCCCGGGCGCTTGTCCACCCCGTCGCCGAGTCCTCGTGTGCGGTGGCGGATCATGGGAAAGATCCGTCCCGGCGAGGCCCCGGTTTGCCATAGCACTCCGGGCGGTACTCCGGGCGGTGGTGTGCCGGCGCCATCCGGAAGCGCCTCATGACGCCGGGACCGCCGGTGCGCCGCACGTTCAGGCGCAACGGGCTGTGGCCGCGCGTCAGGTAGCCGACGGGGGACGGGGGGACGGGCCCTCGTCGGCGCCGGAGCCCGGTCAGGCCGTGCGCGGTCTTCGGAATCGGTCACGGGCGCCTCCCTGCCCCGCACGTGCCGTACCCGGTGGGCATCATCGACTTTGACACGGCTCACCCGGCCACCCACCTCTGGGCCGTGGCGTAGGCCCTGTACGGGTGGGCTCCCGTGACGGCACCGGGCAACACCGAGCGGGACCGCGTCCTGCGGGAGCACGCAGAGCGGACCCGGCTGTTCTGCCACGGTTGCGGCGTGCCGCCGCCGGAGCGCTCACGCCTGCTCGACACCATGGCGCGGGCATCTGCTGTGGGCAGCTACTCGGATTCCGGGTGCATCTGTACCCACCGGCCGTCGACCGACTTCATCTCAACCCCGTAGTACGGCTGGGATCCGGCAGTGGGTGCACCGGTGCGCGCGGGCGTGGCCTTGGTCTTGGCGCGGGACCGGGGCTGTGTCTTCGCGGTCTGGGCCTTCTTTTTCGCGTCCCGCTGCCGCAGCTCCTCGATCCGCTTCAGCAGAGTGGCACGGCTCATCTGCTTCTGCTTCTGCTTCGGCGCCTCGGGCAGACCGGCGACTGGCCTGGAGGGCTTGGGACCGACACGGATGCGGGTGACGGTGACCGTGCTCGTGTCGGGGCCGGAGCCGGAGCCGGAGCCGGGGCGACAGTTCCGGTGAGCTGGTCCGCGGCCGCCGATGGTGGTGAGCTTCTTCTTGCTCACCGGCAGACGGCAGACGACGCAAAGCGCGAGCGCAGCCATGGTGATTTCCCCCCAGCCTCGGCATCTCGTTCAGGCGGAACGATAACTCGTACACTCCCGGCGGTCCCGTCGCACCGGGGGAACCTGGCGGTGAGCGTTCCCGGATTGGCCACCGATGGGGACGGCGGCGAGGGCACGACGCACGAGGCACGTGCTGTCGAGGGTCAGGTGCGACGCGCCAACTCAACGGCACGGTATGTTCGTTGGTCATTCTCCCGCCGCACTCGACCTCCCGCGTGCTCTGGTCGGGTGGGGTCATCATGCGCAGGCCGACAGGCTGGGCATGCGTCACAGGACAACGGTGACGCTGCTGGTGAGGCCGTAGAGGTAGACGCGTTCGTCGGGAGCCAGGCGCAGCGCGCGAGCCAGAGCCTCGACGTGGTTGGCCGACGGCCGGAGCGTGCGGGCCTGTTCCAGCCGCACGAGGTAGCCGATGCTGATCCCGGCCAGGTCGGCGACCTTTCGGCACGGGTTCCGACGAAGATGTGGTGGAACTCGCCGCCTGCCAGCCCCTGAGATCAGAGTTCGGTCGTCCAGATGCCGACAGGGCGCTCAGCCGGAGGCATCCACGACTGAGGCTGCTTCTCTCCGAGGGGGATGAGCACGCGGTGCATGGCGTGGAAATCGAGCCCGAACACGGCGAGTTCAGGTCCACCGTGAGTGTGTACGAGACCGACGATGTTCTTCGGCGGGAATCTCCGCCCTCGGGCGGGGCGGTGCTCCGTCGCGTGATCCGGCGAGGTGGGAGCCGGACCGGAACCGGCTGTGCGGGGTGGCCCGGTTGATGAGGCCGGTGCACTCGGCCGCCCGCCCGCGTCGTCGAGCACATCCCGAGTCGCACTCGAACGCCCTTGCCTGCGCGAGGCGTTGACCGAGTTCTGGGGACAGGGTGGGAAGCCTGAGTGCATTACTGCACTCAGGCCCTCGGGCAGGCGAGACCGATCACCCCTGTCAGGGTGTCCGCCGCGTCGACCATCGCCTTGCTGGGATCCGTCGGCAGAGTGCGTCCATGCCGGGCTCAGGCGTAGGAGGGGATGTTGAGGGCTGCCCAGTCCGCCAGAACGCGAGCGCACTGCGCGACGGTCTCCCGCCAAGCCTTGGCGGCCTCCTCGCCGGCATCGTCGCTGACGTGCTTCACGATCTGCAGAGGGACGCCGACTCGATGGGCGGCCGTCGCCAGGGCGTACCCCTCCATGTCGACCAAGGGTGCGCGCGCCGCCAGGCGCGCGCGGGCGGCCTCGTCGTTGATGAAGGAGTCACCCGTGGCCAGAGTGGGGCCGCCGGAGTCGCCTACTGCCAAGGGCGCGCCGTAGGTCTCGCCGGTCAGGGCGTGCAGAACATCGCTGTCCAGGTCGTGCTGTATCACCGTGCCGATGCGGTGCGTTCCGGTCAGGCCCGGGCGCAGAGCTCCCGCGGTACCGAGGTTGATGACCTCCGACGGCAACGAGCCGCCGGCCAGGGCAGTGGCCAGTGAGATCGCAGCGTTGACCTTTCCCATTCCCGTCAGCAGGACGGGCAGCGACGTGTCGAGGTACTGAGCCTCTTCCTTGACCGCAAGTACGAGCAAGGGACGGCCGGCGGAGATTTGCCCTATGAGTTGCATACGCTCATGGTACGGGCCGTTCGAATCGTTCCGTGTGGTCGTTCAGTCGACCGATCCCTTTGCGGTCATGCATCGTGACGGCGACCCTGGGTGGTTCGTTCGGCCCGACGCCGGGTGTCTCAGGCTGGTTTCCGGTACTCGCTGGATCACCGGCCCGGGGCTTTCTCTCCGGTGCGGGTTTCCGCCGAACCGCAGTGAGGCCGGCGAGGCGGGCGGCAGGATACGGCTGTCCCGGAGGCCACCCCATCGGTGTGGAGCCCTGCCTGAGCTTGCCCTGAATCAAGGGACGCCCTTCGGACGGCTCAGGACGACGATGGCGAGCTCGGGCGGTCGGCGCGGGCGGCGGTGTGACGGTTTCAGCTCGAGCGCAGGCAGAAGGGGTGTCCGGCAGGGCTGGCATAGACCCTGCTGCCGGTGCGGGTGCCGGGGGCGACGTCGTCAGTGGGCCGGAGCCGGGTGGCGCCGGCCGCGGTGGCTGTGCGGTCGGCTGTCGCGAGGTCTTCGACGCCGAAGTCGAGATGTATCTGCTGGGAATCGCCGTCCGGCCAGCGGGACTGTAAAACGTTCGGCTCTGTTTCGTAGTCGGTGGTGACGGCAGGTGACAGGCGTCGTTGATGTTATATGCGAGATGTCAACTCCCTTGTTGCCGTGGTGTTTTCAGGACTCTCGGCGCTGGTCATCGAGGATGTGGTGGATGACGGCCAGGTAGTCCGGGTGCTCGCCCGGACCCGTGATGTTCCGGTGCCCTGCCCGGTGTGCGGGGTACCGACGGGGAAGGTGCACGGGTATCACGTCCGGACGGTGGCGGATGTGCCGGTCGATGGCCGCCGGGTCGTAGTACGCGTCCGGGTGCGGCGCCTGGTCTGCCCGGTCCTGGGCTGCCGGCGACAGACCTTCCGCGAGCAAGTCCCTGGGCTGATCGAGCGCCTTCAACGCCGCACCACGCGCCTGACCAGCCAGGTCTCAGAGGTGGCCAAGGAGTTATGCGGCCGGGCAGCCGCCCGTCTCACCCGGTACCTGGCCACGCCCCTCTCCTACGCCACCGCCCTGCGCCTCCTGCGGCGCATCCCCCTCCCGACGGTGGCCGCCCCACGGGTGATCGGGGTCGACGACTTCGCCCTGCGCCGCCGCCACCGCTACGCCACGATCATCATCGACGCCGAGACCGGGGAGCGCATCGATGTTCTGCCCGACCGCGAGGCAGCCACGCTGGAGGCATGGCTGCGCACGAAGAAGGGGGTCGAGGTCGTGTGCCGGGACGGCTCGGCCACCTATGCCGAGGCGATCCGCCGGGCACTGCCCGACGCAGTGCAGGTCAGCGACCGCTGGCATCTGTGGCAGAACCTGTGCGACAAGGTCCTGGCCGAGGTCCGGGCCCACGCCCCCTGCTGGGCCACCGTCAACCCGCCCCGGCCCGGCGGCATCCACGAGCAGACCATCCGCGAGCGCTGGCACAAAGTCCACGCCCTCCTCGACTCCGGCGTCGGCCTACTCGAATGTGCCCGCAGACTGAGCCTCGCCCTGAACACCGTCAAGCGCTACGCCCGCATCCCCGAACCGTCCGCCGATCGCATCACCCCACGCTACAGGCCCACGCTGGTCGACCCCTACCGCGACCACCTGCGTCAACGACGGGCGCAGGACCCGGCCGTGCCCGTCACCCACCTCCTCGACGAGATCAGGGAACTGGGCTACACCGGCAGTGCCAACCTGCTGGTCCGCTACCTCAACCAGGGCCGCGCCGAAGGCCACCGTCCCGTCACAACTCCCCGCCGCCTCGCCCGGCTTCTGCTAACTCACCCCGAGCACCTGTGGACCAAGGACACCGACCTGCTCGGCCTCCTCACCGCTGCCTGCCCGGAGATGACGGCACTCGCCCGGCTTACTGGCGAGTTCGCCGCGCTGTTGACCCCGGCCCAGGCCAACCACGACGCGCTCACCCAGTGGATCACTACCGTCCGTACCGCCGACCTGCCCCACCTGCACAGCTTCTGCAACGGCCTCGAACTCGACCGCGCCGCCGTGAATGCCGGCCTCACCCTGCCCCACCACAACGGCCGGACCGAAGGCGTCAACACCCGAACCAAGAAGATCATGCGACAGATGCACGGCCGAGCAGGATTCGACCTCCTCCGCCACCGCATCCTGCTTCAATAACTGCCCACCGACCGTCACCACCGACTACGGAACAGAGCCGCTCGTTTGACAGACCCGGCACTGGGCTACTTCTGCCGAGAGTTGCCGGGTGACACGGAATGGGTGAAGGCCACACGTGCCGAATGGCGATTCCGAGTGGAGCCGTCCACGCCGGAGGAGGCCGGGTACTGGGTCATGGTCAGCGACATGGCCACGGGTGAAGACCACAGTCTCGATCGTCACCGACTGGCCATGGCCTGGATCTACGGCGACGTGGTGCACCACGACACGGAACGGCGGCAGGAAGGCGACGTCTTCGGCCTGTTCGAACGCTTCCGGGGCACAGTACCCCTCGTCGCCTGGGCCATGGTGGGAGCGATCGAGCTCCTGAACTGCATTCGCGCCCTGCATCAAGACGGGGTCCTGCAGCTGCGCCAGGAAGTCATCGACGAGCCGGTCGCACTGAAGTAGACCACGTGGGAATACAGCGTCCAGGTGTCCTACGCTCCCGTCGGCACGAAACCTCCGACGAGCGTGAGCGCTCCGCTGGAAGCGGACTGGGCCCGACTGGATAGGACAGCCGACCTCTCGCGCTTCCGCACCAGATCGGGGGGACAACTACTGCGCGCCGTTCGTTCACTGCCCATGCCTGAACTTCCCTCGCCCGAAGAAGTCGAAGCCGCCCGCACGCCCGCGGGCGGATGGAAGCGGGACCAGCTCGCCGCCTGGGGCGTCCCATGGCACCCGCCCAAGGGCTGGAAAGACGAGTTGGCCAAACGATGGAAGGCCGCCCGCCCGAACGGCGCTCCGCCGCCCCTGCCGAGCCCGGCCCCGGCCCACTTCGCGCAGGACACGCTCGACTTCGGCTGACCCCACATCAGCGGGACCTGGCAGGATCACCCTGCCAGGCCGCGTCGCCGATTCCCGGCTGCTTACCGGCTGACCCGGATGCGCGGTCCCCAGGAAGACGCTCTCCAGCTGCTCTGGTCGTGTCGCTCCGCTTACCGCAGCATCGTCGTCGGGCCGGCCTTTTCCTCCTGCGGTGACGACGCGAGGGGTGTCAGCTCCGGGGTGAAGGAGTGGAACACGCCGAGAAGGATCCCTCCGAGGATCAGCCCCGTCGCGGCCCAGAGGAGTTCTCGCCGTGTAGTGGGCAGGGGGCGTCGCTTCAGCAGGAGCAGCAGGAGGCAGCCGAGGGCGACGCCGACCACTGTTCCTGTCGTGTTGGCGTACACGTCCAGGAGGTCGCACTGCCGACCGTCGTTGATGGCCAGTTGGGCGGCCTCGATCGTGACGGAGCCGAGGAACCCTGCCACCACGGCGGCGAGCGGTCGGCGGTAGGCCATGACCGTGAACAGGCCAAGCGGGACGAAGAGCAGGGTGTTCAGTCGGGCTTCCCCGACCGACAGAACGTCCAAGGGGCTTGCCCCCATGTAGCAACTGCGTGCCGAGGGGGGCCTCGTCCCGTCCAGCATTCCGTTGAGGGAAGCCGTGTCCGGCACGACCGTGACCGACAGAACCCCGATCCACGCCCAGGAGTGGAGCAGCGCCAGCCCGGCCGGAACCCCCTTAGACCTCGCCGATCTCACCACGGGGTAAGCCACCGCAAGCGCCAACACCCCGGCCACGACAATGGCAGGAGTGAAGTTGTACACCCGATCCGACAGCACGAGCCCTCCCCTTGATCAAGTCCGGAAAGCATACGAGGGCATGGATCGTCACCGAAGACCGGTCTGGCGTGACCCTGGTCGAACCCGGCGGCCCTGCCGCGGGGTTCGACCAGCAGGACATCCTTCGCGTCCGGTGCCGGTGCCGGTGCTGGTGGAGGAGCCGGAAACCGGTTCCTCTACCAGCACCTCCTCCAGGACGGAGAAGTCGGCTACTGAAGCGGGCGAGCAGCCGTGCGCTGGAGGCGGCGAACCCGCGCACCGTGGTGTCGGTCGTGTCGATGCTGGCGGCGTCGAGGACATCCTCGTGCCAGCCGTTTTGAACCGCTCCTGTGACCCAATCGGGGCGCCGCTCCCGGAGATCCAGGTGTGGGCGCCGGCCACCGCCCGGCGGTCAACACGATGTCGTCGGCCTGCTCGTGTCCGATACCAGCGGCGGCCAGGGCCCGGAAGACCGTGATCCGTGCCGTCGTGGCGTTGTGCTGGTGTTGGCCGAATGCGGACCAGCTTTCCTGCCCGTAGGCGTCCGCGCCGTGCTGCTCGGTGCTCATGCGGCGCTTGGTCCCGAAGGCGGCGGGACGGCATGGAAGCGCCCATTCACGGAGCGGTGGGAGGACGGCGGGGAGTCGCTTACTGCAGCGCCAGCTCCTCGCTGACCTGCCAGTACGTGACCTCGGAGCTGTCGTCGAGGCCGAGACCGGAGCCGGAGGCGGGGGCGGTGACCGTGACGTGGCCGTCCGTGCCGCCGCCGCTGCGGTCGGCCAGGGTGACGTTGAGGGTCTTGGTGCGGTGGGTGGGCTTCTCGGAGAGGTAGATCGCCGCGTACGCGGTGTGGCCGGGAGCCAGCTCCACCACGGCCTGCGGGACGGTGTCCTTGTTGACCGGCAGGTTCTTGCCCGCGACCGGGTCGGAGACGAAGGGCGCGTTGTAGACCGCGCACTCCTTGCTTCCGGTGTTGGTGAGCGTGAGCAGGATGGAGGGGAGGGTGCCGCCGGTCTCCTCCAGCTTGATGCTCGACGAGTCGAGGGTGCAGTCGTCGCCTCCGGAGGAGGCCGAGGAACCGGACGAGTCCGAGGAACCGGACGAGCCGGAGGAACCGGACGAGCCCGAGCCGCCGGACGTCGAAGTGCCCGAGGCGCCCTTGGCGGCGGCGGGGGTGGCGGTCGCGTCGGCCGAGCCGTCGGAGGAGGTGGCTGCCGGGGCGGAGGAGGTGGACGGACTGGCCGCACCCCCCGCGGTGGAGGAGGCGGCCGATGACGCCGAGCCGTCACCGCCGCCACCGCACGCGGTGAGGGCGAGTGCCAGGGCGGCCGTTCCGAGGGCGGCGGAGGCGGAGGTGGCGAGTCGGACAGAGCGCATGGCTGGTGATCCCGTCGTGTGTGGACATCTGGAGCGCGGCGGCGGCGTCGGTCGCGCGGGAGAACAGGACGTCCCGATCAGACGGTTCGCCCCCCCCGTCGAAGGGGCGGCTGGGGCCGCCCCTTCGACGTGACCAAAAGTAGGCGGAGGCAGGAAACCGCAGGTGACGAGGTCGTCCGGCCTCTGTGGCGATCTTGTAACGGGCGAGCCGGGAACGCACAAGGGGAACCACCGGACACGGCACGGCGTCGCCGGCCGCGGCCGCGGTGACGAAGATGCCCATCACGACCACCGCACCCCGACCTCGGACAGCTGCTCCATCCGCTCCGGGGCCAGCGCGCCTGCACTGCTCCGCTGGTTGTTGACCCACGCCCCCAGCCGGCGCTCCCGGCCGTCCTCGAAGAGCACCACGTGCTTGCGTGGGACCTGCGCGGGACCCTTGAGGCGGCCCTCGCGCTCGAAGCACTGCGGGCAGGCGGTGAGGTTGGCGGTCCCCTTGCCGGCCTGCGCACGGGACCGATGCGGCTTCTCGTCCTTGCTCGCGGGGGGCCACGCATGGGAGAGCGAGTGGGACTCACAATGTTTCGGCCTGGAGATTCGCTCCACTGAGAAGCTGGCCGGGTTCACCGGGTCAGGGGGTGACGATGGGGAAGTCCGGGTCGCCGGGGTCGAGTACGGCGGTGAGGCGGTGGAGCGCCGAGGCGTCGCCTTGGATCTGGACGCCGGCTCGGTCGAGGCCTTCGGGGGTGAGGCCGGTGACGGTCAGTTGCGACAAGGCGCTGACGGTGCTGGTGAGGGTGACGTCGGCGGTGGTCTTCCGCGGGGCGTTGCTGTAGCTGAGGACGCCGTTGGACAGGGTCAGGCGGTAGCGTTCGTCGGCGTCGGTGAGGTGGACGTCGATGGTGAGTTTCTCGTCCCATGCCTTGGGGCCGTTGATCTGGATGGCGATGGCGTCGAAGAGCATGGTCGGGGTGAGGTGGGCGATGACATCGGGTGACGCGGTGACCGTGGGGGTGCCGAACTGGCCTTGGCGTAGTTCGGTGGTGCCGGACAGGTAGAAGTTGCGCCAGGTGCCGTTCTCCGCGCCGTAGCCGAGTTGCTCGAAGGTGTCGGCGAGCAGATCGCGGGCTGCGGTGTGCTGGGGGTCGGCGAAGATGACGTGGCTGAGGACTTCGGCCGCCCAGCGGTAGTCACCCGCCTCGAACGACGCACGCGCTTTCTCTACGACGATGTCGGCGCCGCCCATGAACTGGACGTAGCGTTTTCCGGCTTCGACCGGGGGGTGTTGCCACAGGTGGGCGGGGTTGCCGTCGAACCAGCCCATGTAGCGCTGGTAGACGGCCTTGAGGTTGTGGCTGACCGATCCGTAGTAGCCGTGGGCGCTCCAGGCGTTCTCCAGTGCCGGCGGCAGGGGGAGGTGTTCGGCGATCTCGATGCCCGTCCAGCCTTTGTTGATCAGGCGCAGTGACTGGTCGTGGAGGTAGCCGTACAGGTCGCGCTGAGCGGTCAGGAAGGCGGTCACCCGTTCTTGGCCCCAGGTGGGCCAGTGGTGGGAGGCGAACGCGACGTCCGTCGTCTCGCCGAAGAGATCGATGGTCGCGGTCAGCGCGTGGGACCAGGCGTGCGGGTCGCGGACCACGGCGCCGCGCAGGGTGAGCATGTTGTGCAGCGTGTGGGTGGCGTCCTCGGCCGTGCACAGTGCCCTGAAGTCCGGGAAGTGGATGAGCAGTTCGGCGGGCGCCTCGGTGTTGGGGGCCATCTGGAAGACCATCCGGATGCCGTCGACGGTCTCCTCCTGCCCCGTCCGGGTGACGGTCAGGGTCGGCGCGATCAGGGTGACAATGCCGGTGGACGTGGTCTGCCCGAGTCCGGCGCCGACGGCGCCCTGCGGTCCGCGGGCGAGCGCGGCCCCGTACATGTAGGCGGCCCGGCGCCCCATGGCGGTGCCCGCGTACACGTTTTCCGCCACGGCGTGCTCGGTGAAACCCTCCGGCGCGAGCACGGGGCACCGGCCGGCGTCGACGTCCTCCTGCGTGGTGACGCCCTTCACGCCGCCGAAGTGGTCGACGTGCGAGTGCGTGTACAGGACGCCGGTCACCGGGCGCTCGCCGCGGTGCTCGCGGTAGAGGGCCAGAGCCGCGGCGGCGGTCTCCGTCGAGATCAGGGGGTCGATGACGAGGACGCCGGTGGCTCCCTCGACGAACGTGATGTTCGACAGATCGAGACCACGCACCTGATAGATGCCTTCGACGACCTCGAACAGGCCCTGTTCGGCGACCAGCTGGGACTGCCGCCACAGGCTCGGGTTCACCGTGTCGGGTGCCTCACCCTGGAGAAACGCGTACGTGTCGTTGTCCCACACGACGGTGCCGGAGGCGTCGGTGACGGCACCGGGCACCTTGCGCGCGATGAGACCCCGCCTGGCGTCCTCGAAATCCTGTCCGTCTGAGAACGGGAGCCGCTCCCGGATCTCGCTCTGCTGTCGGACAACGGGCGACTGAGCAACCTTCGGTGTCGAAGCCATAGAGGTAGATTCACACCAGAGGCACCTAAAATATGGTCACGACACCGCTACTCTCCTCGTCCAGATCCGGGGCGGTTGCACCGGAGTCCTGGGGCAGTTGCTGGCGCGGAGCCCGAGGCGGGTCGTTGGGATACGGCGCCGGAAACAGCAGGAAGTACTACCGCGGTGCGAGGGCCGGAGGTGTCCGCACATGGTGGCGTGGAGGCCGCAGTTCCCTTCCACCACTGGCCCAGTTTTCACTGACGGAGAGGTGTGACGAGTGTTCTCGGACCCGCGTGTCCACACGCGTAAATGGGCCGCAAGGCATCCAATCCGTACCGGGTTGGTCGTGGGAGTGCTCTTCTATCTCGTGGAGGTCCTCGCCACTACCGACGCTCTCGGTTCCCTGCCGTTCGCCGTCGCGATCGCAGCGATCTTTACTCTGACCGCGTTTGGCGAGAGGCGACGACGGAAGAAGCGCACGTTGCCACTCTGACGTAAAACTGGGTGCTGTGAGGCCCCCGGCCTCGCAGCACCCACTGCTCTTTCAGGCCGACCGCTCATCGCCACGGGCCGCGCGGCCGACTCCATGTGTGTCGAGTGGCGCCGCCTTCATCAGGGTGGCATGCGCAGGTGAGAGAGGGAGGGACGGGCGGTGGTGCCCTGGTTATCACCGCGCCCCGTCCGCCGCTCGTCGCCACGTGGCGCGCATCCCGACGGGGAGCGGTCCAGCCCGCTGTCAAGGGGGTTGTACGGGCTCCCGGGTGGGCGGCGTGACGGCTTCACCCAGGAGCCCGGTACGACGGTCAGCCAGGAGCTCACCCCGGGTGCCGTTGATCGGATGATCCTTCGTATCAGCCGCCGCGCAGCGGCGGCACGCCGCTGCTGCGTGATGCGTTCGCCCGGCCGGGGCAGGCAGGGCCCCGTACGGCACCGAACCGGCACCATCGATCATCCGGCTACCCCACCAACACCACCATCGACCTCGTTCGTCGGCTCGTTTGCCAGCCGGCCGCCAGGTCGTCGACGTCGCAACGCCGCTGAACGGCACCGGCGCGGTCGTGCTCAGCTGCGGACGGATTCTCGGGGCCGAGGGTGCGGATCACCGCTGCCCCGGGCAGGTGCGTACGGCTGGCACCACCTGATCGGGGCCCCCGAGGACCTGAGCCCAGCGAAGCCAGGGGGGTCCTACTTGCTGTAGTCGTCCGTGTGGTCCTCGTGGCCGTTCTGCTTCTCGTCGTGGCCGCCGTAACCGCCGCCGTGGCCGCGGTCGTAACCGTGGTCGTAGCCGCCGCCGTTGACGCAGGTGTTTCCGAAGGTCGGGTTCAGCAGGCCGATGATGTTGAGGGAGTTCCCGCACGCGTTGATGGGGATGTGGATCGGGATCTGGACGACGTTGCCGGACAGCACGCCCGGGGAGCCGAAGGCGGCGCCCTGTGCTCCGGCGTCCGCAGCGGCCGTGCCGGCACCGGCGAACATCAGGGCGCCTGCGGCCGCGGCCAGAACCACTGTGCTTTTCAGCTTCAACATTGAGCTCTCCGCGCTTCGAGTGCCGCCGCTCGGTCGCGGCAGCTCCTTCCACGATGCGGGCCCGCCGTCCTTCAGCCTGCCGACACGCCTGGCCACCGCTCAGAGCCCCCTGTACGGCCGCCCTCTCGTACGTCGTTGGCCGAAGCTGGCTACACCCCAGGCCGCTCCTCGTCCTGGTGCTGCTGCTCCTGGCGGCCGTGGTCGGTGCGACCATCGTGCATCTCTGGCCCGGGGCCCTGGTGCCGGTGACCGTCACACGGCGGCGGTGGCGCGGCGGCGGGGTCCCTCGCCGGTGTCGCCGCGCTGGCCGGGCGACCGTGTCTGGACCCGGAGCGGGCCGACCGCCCTGCGCGGTGGTCTACTCCGGCCGCCGGCCTGTGTCACGATGCGGTGGAGGGACCCGACCGCCATATCCAGCTGGCCCGGGATCCTTTCCTGGACTCGTCCGTCAAAGTCGCGGTCCCGGCAGCCTTCACCACCATCAACACCGTCGGAGCCTCCGGCCTGCCCCGGGGCGGATTCAACGACATCCTGTTCACCCTCGTCCAGCGCTGGCTGGAACGCGAGCACGGCGACGTCGACCTGCCCATGAACACCAAGCTGATCCCGGCACCCACCACCGGGCACCCCACGACGCCGGCACCGGCACGGACCTGACGACACAGTTCGCCCACACCCTCCGCCGCCCGCCCGCCCCGTACGGCACGCCGCCGTACGGGGCGGGCGGGCGTGCTCCGCGATCCCAGGGCCGCTCTGTACCTCGCCGCTGCCGTCGGCGAACTACAGGGCACGAGCGGGACATCGACCGACGCCGCATCGACTGTCCGGTACCCAGCCACCGTCGCGACCGTGATCGGCCAAGACCGCCCTCCGCAGCGCTCATGCCGTAGTCGCTTCCGCAAACTTCGAACCCCGATTGAGCAGTCACCCCATGCCCCGGGGCCCGGTACGGGGCGCCGCTGTCCTGCGACCATGCGCTCACGGCGCTACGTCGCGGCCAGCTCCGGCACTTCGAGGACCTCCGCCACCTTGCGGGCCAGCAGCGCCACCTGCGGGGGCAGATAGCCGTCCAGCGAGTCGACGTCGTCGCACAGCCGGGCCCGCAGGCCGTGCAGGACAGCTTCGGTAAACAGCCGCTGCTCGTCGGGCTCGTCCATCGGCCCGTTCTCCGCGTACCTCTGACCCATCGAGAACCGCGTCTTCGCGCTCTGGACATCCTCGGGGGGAAGCGGCGTGCCGAGCATCCCGTCGACCTGGTACCGGTCCGCATCCCTCGGGCCGGCCGCCCGGCTGCGCTGCTGACGGGTCTGGAGGTACGACGCGAGGGTATCCAGGGCCATGCCGGTGCGCTGGCAGTACGCGGCGATCAGCATGGACGCCATGTCCATCGTGTCGGAGACGTCCGTGGCATGGATCATCGTCATGCGCTTCCAGTCGTGTGCGATGTCCGGCTCGGTGTAGCGCAGCACCTCCTGGCAGTTCATGACGGCTTCGGAGATCAGCTGGTGAACCGCCCGCCGCAAGGGCTCGGGCATCGGGGTTTCTTCCATGACCGCACGCTAGAGCGGCTCCGCCCTGGATCCCCGGCATCGCGGCCCCCGGCCACCCGTACAGACCAGACACCGGCCGGGCCGCCGCCGGTTGGTGAGCCTGCCGGGCCCGCAAGCGGACTGGAGGAGAGACCTTCAGTGCAGAGACGGGGTCTGAGCCGAGCGGCGATCAGGGGGAGGCTGTAGGGGTCGCCTCCGCAGCAGGAGCGGCGTCTTGGAGTCGGTCGAGCCGTCCGTAGAGTGCGCGCAGCACCCCGGCCTTCGTCTTCACGCGGGTCAGGGTGCGGGAGCGTCGTGAGAGGGGTCCGTCGGCTTCGCCCAGGACGATCTCGGTGAACAGGCGTCGGCCGTCGTGGTCCGGCAGACGGCTCGCGTATTCGTGTAGGTCGGCGGCGACGGCGCGGGCGGCCCCGGTCAGCAGCAGCCCGATCTGTTCGTAGTCGTCGGGCCGCAATGCCGTTGGATCGGTCCATGCCAGCACCGTCCGCAGCAGGTGCTCGTGCGTGGTCCGGTCGAGCGGAAGGTGGGCGCCCAGGTGGCCTTCGGGGTCGTAGAGCACCGTGTGCCCGTTCATGACGCGGCCGTCGCGCAGGAGGGAGAGGTGAGTTGCCGTAACCGGTCGGCGAACGGGGCGGCCGGGACGAGCGCCGGCAGGGTGTGGGCGTCGGGGTGGCTGATCCAGTCGGCGGCGGCCGTGCCGTCCTGCGGCGTGACCGGGGCGAGGAGCTGGTGCCCCACGGACAGCACCCGGACCCCGGGGAGGCCCGCGAAGACGTCGCCGGTGTCCGTCGGCACCAGACGTACAGCTGGTCGCGGAGGTGGTCTACCAGGACCCGGTAGCCGTCGCGGGTGCCCGCGCCCATCGCGGTGAGCGCGTCGAGCCCGACGGTCATCGGTTCGACGGCCACCGCGTCCCACGCCCGTCCGCACTCCACCCACCGCGTACGGGCCCGGTGGCCCCGCCACCGGATGCGCTGGGCCCCGGTGACCACGGCGAGCTCGCGCCAGGCCGGCGCCGCAGGCTCTCCGGAGCCAGCCGGTCTTCCGATGGAAGCAGGTGCCATCGCCATCTCCCTGATCAGACGTCACGTAACGAACCACCCAAGCAGCAACGCCCGTACGGACGCGATGTCCCACCGATGAAAGAACGATGCAAGTCCCGGTGAACCGGGCCGATTGCCGGGCAGAGCAGCACCGGGAAGGGATACGGTCACGGCACCCGACCCGGAGCCGGCATGAACGACCACCCCAGCAAGCCCGTCCCCAACACCCGGCTGCGCACGGTCCGCGAACTCGAGTTCCAGATGAGCCGCTCCGAGTTCGCGGAGAAGGTCTACGAGACCGGCAGGGCGATGGGCGAGAACGTCGCCTGTGGCCCGCGCCTGGTCGCTGACTGGGAAGACGGCAACGTGCTGTGCCCCCGTGCCGTCTACCAGCGGATCCTCACGAAGATGACCCACGGCCGGAGCATGACCGACCTCGGCTTCACCCTCCCCGCTCCACCCGCCCCAGCCGCCCGGCCCGTTCAGCCCCTCACCGGTGCGCACGAGCGCCGGGAAGAACCGGCCCCGGCGGACCGGCGGACCTTCCTCCTCGACGGCGCCGCCGCCCTCCTGGCCCTCCCGCTCACCACCGGTCCGGCACCGGGGAAGATCGGCGCCCGCGAAGTACGGGCCGTCACTGCGGCCGTCACCACCCTGTACGCCCGCGACCACGACCACGGCTCCGCACCCCTGCGCCACGCCGCGTCCGAAGCCCTGCACACCGCCTACCAGTGGCTCCAGTCCGGCACCTACACCCACCGCACCGAGACGAAGCTGCGCTCTGCGACCGGCGCCCTCTCGATCGCCGCCGGATGGCTCTCCTACGACTCCGGCCGGGCGGCCGACGCCCACTCCCTGTACGGCGAGGCCCTCGCCGCCGCGCGGATCGCTGAAGACCCCGCACTCGAAGCCCACGCCTTCGGCTGCCTCTCCCTCCTCGCCAAAGCCTCCGGACGGCCCCGGGAGGCGGTCTCCGCCGCGCAAGGCGCACAGGCCGTCGCCCGCAACCTCGGCTCCCCGCGGCTGCTCTCCCTGTTCCACATGCGCGAAGCCGGCGGGTGGGCCCTGATGGGCGACGCCACCGCCACCGACAAGGCGATCATCCGCGCCCACACCCTCTACGCCCAGGGCCCCCGCGACGACGCCGACCCGGCCTGGCTGGACTTCTACGCGCCCGGTGAGCTCGCGGGCCTCGAAAGCCTCGCCCGCGCGGACCTCGGTCAGCACGAACGCGCTGCCGCCGGCGCTGAACAGGCCGTTCTCCTGCACGGTGACACCTTCGCCAGAAACAGGGCCCTGTACACGGCTGACATCGCCATCCAACATGCAGTCAGGGACCGTCCCGAGCCGGAGGCAGCCGCCGAAGCCGCAGGACGGGTCCTCGCGTTCCTCCCCGAAGTGCGCTCCGACCGACTGCTGCAGTCCCTGCACAACGTCGCCGGCGCACTCCAGCGCCACGGCCGCGTCCCCGCGGTCGCGTCCTGGATCGAGGAATACCGCGCAACCACCGCCACCGGAGGAGGACGGGCGTGACCAGCACCCGCACAGACGTCGTGATCCGCACCTACGGCCCCGGCCAGGTCCCGCCCCTGCTCGACACGATCGCCGACATCTGGTCCGACGCCCACCCCGAACTGGTCGACACCCCCGGGGCCTCCACCGACGGCCTGTCCGCCACCGCACTCCACCGCCAGGTCACCAGCCACCTCCGTCACCAAGGCTTCACCCTGGTCGCCGCCTACACGAGCGGCTCCATGGTCGGCTTCGGCTACGCCTTCCCCTGCACACCCGAGTACTGGTATGGCCCCGAGCTGCTCCCCGAGATCCCCGAACACGTCCGTGCGGGCCGCCTCATGGGCCTGTGCGAGCTCGCAGTCACCCCCGCCCGGCAGTCCCAGGGCATCGGCTCCCGCCTCCACACGGAGCTCCTGAAGGCCATCGATCCCGATTACGCCTCGCTTCTGGTGCGCCCGGACAACACCGCCGGCCGGACCCTGTACGACCGCCTCGGCTACACCTACGCAGGCCCCTACCGAAACGAACCCGACGGCCCCGTCTACGACCTCCTGCTCCTCGAAGTCGAAAACGATTCCGCTACGCGGTGACCATGCACCGCCGTCGGGGTCGACGGGTCCCCGGGACGGGGGTCGCCGGTCGTGCGTATCTTGCCGCTCCGCACGCTTCGCGACAGCGTGCGGAGCGGCTTCGGTCCGGGATGCGGGGCTGCTTCCTGGTGACTACGGTGCGGGCTCGTAGACCACCGTTGTGCCGGTGCAGTCCTCCCCAACCCCCAGCATGGACTGGCGTTCGGCGTCGTCGACGGCCAGGCCCCAGCGCAGCTTCGTATCTACCCAGGTCGCGGCGTACGTGCAGTTGTGGGCCCGGCCCAGCCTCCCGTCGGCGCACCCGGCGCGCGCGTCGACGCCTGACGGAAACCATGGAGCCGTAGCCGCTGTCTACCGGACGAGTCGGCAGCGGCCGGTTTCCGAGCTGCGGTCGTTGTCGGCCCTGGTTAGCGTGAAGGTCCCACAGCCTGCCTGACGACCAAGGAGTCCCGTGATGGCCTCATCGGCCAGAGGTGACATGGGCCGACGTATTGCGGCCCGTCGCTCGCAGCTCGGCCTGTCACGGGAGGAAGTGGCGCTGCGGGCAGGCGCAGCACCCGGCTACATCGAGTACGTGGAGCAGCAGACCGCCGCACCCGACATCGGGTTCTTGCTGCGGCTCGCCAACGCGCTGGAGACCTCTGTCCAGGAGCTGTCGGGAGGGACGGCCGACCTGCCTCCAGGACTGGGGAAGGCGGCGGGCCGAGCCCGGATGGTCGAACTCGACGACGCGACGTGCTGGGCGCTGCTGGGCGACCACGGCGTGGGGCGAGTCGCGTTGGATCAAGAGGACGGGCCGGTGGTCCTTCCGGTGAACTACCAGGCGCTCGAGGGCGAGGTCATGTTCAGCACGGCGGAGGAGTCCCCGCTTGCCCGTGCTGCCGGAACGGAGGTCGCTCTCGAGACCGACCACATCGACGATGCCTTCAGCAAGGGGTGGAGCGTGCTCCTGGTCGGGCCCCTGCGCGTGCCGGACGAAGAGGTCGCGCGAAGGCTTCGCGATGCGGCCCACTCGCAGCCATGGGCGGGGGAGGGACGTGATCTGGTCATGGTCATCTCGCCCCGGCGCGTCACCGGGCGCAGGATCGTCATCCCGGACGCCCCGGGCGACGCTTCCTGATGCTGTTGTCAAGAGGCGGCTGTGACTGGTGGCGCGACCTGATAGAACCGGCCGTCAACGGATCAGGGCCCACAGAACGTTGACGCGTCGACGGGCAAGGGCGTGCACGGTCTGGACGTGCTTCTTCCCCTCGGCGCGATACCGGCGGTGATTCGCTCGTGTGTTCCCCGGCCACCCCGAGCAGGGCCCGGCGTTGCCGACGGCCATGGTTCCAGCGGAGCTTCGTGGCGGCCCGGGTCGCGGCGTACGTGCGGCGGCCTCAACCCTGCGTGTGAGGGGGCAGGGCGGTGGTGATCTCGCGGAGTCGGTTCTGTGCGCGAGGAGAGTGGACCTGTTCGGCAAGGGCTGCGGCTTCGTGGGTGAGGGCCAGAGCGGCGTGGGGCTCGCCTTGGAGCCGTCGCGTGTCTGCCAGGTCGAGTACCGCGAGCATACGGTCGCGAGGGAAAGCGTCGTCGGTCGCTGTGAGGCTTCGTGTCAGGTAGGGCTCGGCGGCTCTGGGGTCCTGGGCGGCGAGCCAGGCGCGGCCGGTCACGGCGTCGATGGCGTGGTGGCTCAGCCACCGCGACCACCAAGGTCCGTCACCGCCGGCCTTGTCCAGCAGGTTGTGGGCGGTGTCGCGGGCACGGCGCAGCTGTTCCGTGTCCCCCCGGCGGCCCGCGGCGAAGATCTGGCGTTCGGCGATGACCGCGCCCAGGCGGGGCGGGAGACCGCCGGGGTCACGTCCGGCGACGTCCAGGAACGTCCTTGCCTCGGAATGCTGGCTGAGCCAGGACGCCTGGTAGCCGGCGGACGCCAGCAGATTGCTGGTCGCGAAGCGTGTGTCGGGTGAGGGAGCGGCTTCGCGGGCCAGGCACATACCGGTCTGGTAGACGCGCTGCGCCTGGGGGTGCAGGTCGGCGTCGAAGAGCATCCACCCGTACTGCTCCGACAGTTCGACGAAGGCGGTGTGCAGGCGGCGGCCTGTGGGGCTGTCGTCACGGGCGTGGGCGACGACTCTGGCGACGCTCTGCCACAGCCCGCCTGCCCAGAGCAGGCCGGCGGTGCTTCCGTCGGTGTCGTCCAGCTCGCGCAGCTCACGCACGGAGTTCTCGATCCCGCCCACCAGCTGGGAGGAGAGCCGACCGCCGCGCTCGGCCGCTTGAGCGGAACCGTTCCCGATGAGGAGCGCGAGCCCCGGGGCGGTCGCGGCGGCTCCGGCGAGCAGGAGCAGATTTCTGCGGTCCATAGGGTCTCCCTGAATGATCTCGCGGAGCAGCGCGTCCATGGGCGCATCGCCGGGGGAGTCGAGCCATCGGCGATGCGGCCGTCTGCGCGGTCCGCTCCAACTGAGCTCCGCGGCGGTGACCGTGCGGCCGGCGCGGGAACTCAGGACCGTGAGGGCGTCCCGCTCGTTCTCCTGGTTCGGACGCGAGGGCTGGCCGCGCAGCCACGGATAGGCGCTCTTGAGGTCCAGAGGATGCGAACCGCGCCGATGGCGAAGCTCGTTGATCCGGGCGACGAGCTGTTCGGGCCTCAGCCCGATCTGGTTCATCAGCTCGGCGAGCGGATTGGGCGCGGTCGCCTCAGCGAGCTGCTCCATGGAGCTCCCCTCCGGACCGGGACGTCATCTTCGGACGGTAACACCACCCACCCCGAAACGGGCGGGCGCGCATCCCAACAACTGGTGTAAGAACACCAGTTGGCGCTCCTACACCGTCGCGGGTGTATCCACCGGGTACACCGCACACACCGTCCGAGGGTCTTCACCCCGGTGGTGCGGAGCGTTTGTCTTGGGAGCGGGCCGAGCGGTTCGACCAGACGCAGATTCGACGGCCCGGCACGAATCCGTCCGGCCAACGGGCCGGGCGGCCGGCTCCACACTCTCTTGGAGGTCCCCCGTGGAGAACACCGACACCGAGATCTACGCCGCGCCCGAGCTGACCGAGCTGGGCACCGTCACCGGCGCCACCCTCGGCACCAACAAGAAGGACGGGCAGGACGACACCGAGTACTGGCACTGACCGGTAACGCGGTCACCCGCCAGTGAGATCTGCGCCCGGGACGACCTCAGCCGGTCGTCCCGGGCGCTTCCTGTGCACCACACGATGCACGAGCGAAGGGAGGGCCGGTGATGGTGCGCTTCGTCGCCGGGAAGTTCACAGCCAGCACCGAATCCAGCAGCGCCGGGGTCCGGCCGCGCGCCGGCACCGAGATACTCAACCGCCCCCGGACCCGGGCGTGGGCGATCGGCCACGGCGCTGGGGAGACAGAAGCCTGGGCGGCGTCGGACGGCACCGATGCCTTGCTCGTGACGGCCGGGCACTGCCTGGCCGGCCAGGCCGAACAACGTGCGGCCCTGGCCGCGGCACGCGCCGGAGATCTCGGGCCCGCCGTGCGACTGCCGGGCGCCCACCTGTCTCTCATGTGGGCCGACGGCGAGCTCCGGGTGGCCGGAGACCGCGCGGGCGTGATCCCGGTGTACTGGCTCCGCCACGACGGCGTGCTCTGGTGGTCCACGGCGGCCGCCGCACTGGCCGCTCTGGCCGGGACCGGAGCGAACCTGCCGGTCCTGCTGGCCGACCTGACTCTGACGGGCGTGGACACCCAGTCCGGCCAAGCCCACTTCGAAGGGGTGCGGCGCGTGCCGCCGGGGCACACCCTGATCCTGCGCGACAACGCCGAACCGCACATCGCGCCCGTCAACGAACCGAACCCCCATTCCTTCGAGCAAGGTGTGCGGCGGCTGCGCGCCGCCCTCACCCTTGCGGTCGAGCGGCGCGCGCAGGCGTACGAGCGGATCACCGCCGACCTCTCCGGGGGAATGGACAGCACGACGGTCGCCTGCCTGGCCGCACGCAACCGTCCCGTCCTGGCCGTCACCTACACCGACGCCCACCTCGCCGACGATGACGATCTGCTCTACGCCCGGCGGGTGGCCGCCGAAACCGGCGGCATCACCCACCAGGTCATCGATGCCCGGCACACCGGGGTGGCGCAGTTCGACGGTCTCGCGGACCCCGCCGAACTGCCATTCACGGACACCCCCTCGCTCGCACTCGGCATGCTGGCCGTCAAGGAAGCCCAGCTGGCGCCCGTCGCCGCCTACGGGACGCAGGCGCACCTGACGGGGCGGGGCGGCGACAACGTCCTTGCGACGGAGCACAGCCACTACGTCGACCAGTTCCTCGCGCGGGGCCGTCTGCCGGCACTGCGCGGCGCCGCTTCCTACGCCCGGGCGCAACGCGTCGCACCCTGGCGGGTGTGGCGCCAGCTGGGGCTCACCGCGGCCACCGCCTACCCCCGGGCCCTGGAACACCTTGCGGGCACGATCAGCGGCCCGGATCCGCTCGTCGCGCAGCGCGCCGCCCGGTGGCAGAACCTCGCGTGGTGCAGCGTGACCTCCGCGGCCGGCTGGCTGACCCCCGCCGGACGCCGCCTCGTGGCCGGACTTGCCGAACAGCGCGCCCAGGCGGCCGATCCGCACGCGACGCCCGCGGCCCTGCACGACCGGCAAGCCCTGGAATTCATGGGCGCCAGCCACACCATGTTCGACTCGATCGCCCGCCAGAAATGGGGCATCCCCATCCACGCCCCGTTCCTGGACACCGCCGTCGTCGACGCCTGCCTGAACATCCCCAGCTACCAACGGGTGCGAGAGGGCGAGTACAAACCCCTGGCCCAAGCGGCCTTCACCGGACTGGTCCCCGACTTCCTGCTGCGCCGCCAGACCAAAACCGCCTTCACCACCAGCCTCTACACCGGACTGGCCGCCAACGCACCCGTCCTACGGCGCATCATCACCACCTCGCACCTCGCACAAGCGGGCCTGATCAACACCCAACGCGCCACAGCCGACCTCGACACCGCCATCGCCGGAGCCCCCGCGCCCCTGGCCGACCTGCACACGCTGCTCGTCACCGAACTGTGGCTCGCCCGCCTCCCCACGACCACCGTCACGGCCACATGGTGGCAGCCCGACACCGACCGGAGCTCTTCATGCGGATGACGCCCCAGCTCTACACAGCCCACCTTCCCGGCGGCAGCGCCGCAGTGATGGACACCCGCACCGGCCGCGGCCGGTGGCGCCACTTCAACACCACCGCCGCCCACCTCTGGAAGCAACTCGCCGATGGGATCCCCCTCGACCAGGCGCTCGACGACCTCACCGACCACTTCGTCCGCCAGGGCGCGAACCGCGACACCGTCCGCGCAGACCTGGAAACCCTCGCAGGCCAGCTCCGGGACACCGGCCTGCTCACCGCCCACATCAGCACCCCGCCCAGCCCGACCACCCCCGAGGCCCGCCCACCACTGCCAGCCGACACCCCGCTGGGGGTCGCCGACCGAATCGCCGGCCTGCTCGGCCTCACCACCGCGCTGATACTGCTGCGCTGCGCCCCCATCCGCATCAGCATCGCCGTCGCCGGCGCTCTCGGCCGGACCAACCGCCCAGCGGCCAGCGGCGAGCAGGCCGACCTCCTCTTTCACGCGGTCCGCCACTCAGGACGGTTCTGGCCGGGACGCGCAGCGTGCCTGGAGGAGTCACTCGCCGCCTACGTCGCGGCGATACTGCGCGGCCGCCGCGTCACCTGGGTGATCGGAGCACGTACCGCTCCCGCCGCCGCACACGCCTGGATCGAGGCGGGCGGTGAAGTGGTCGGGCAGGACCTGGCCGACCGCCTCTGGCCGTACGCACCCGCCCTCCGCGTGTAAAGCCAAGCACACCCGTGAGAGTGAGTGTCAGAACATACATTCGCCACCCGTCGCCACGGTGACCACCCGAATGGGTCATCGTTGCCGTAGACGTGACGACAACTCAGGCGGACACCGCCACCGAAGAACCCCACATCCGCCGCCGGCGCGGCCGACGAACCCGGCAGCAAAAGTCCGTCATCCCCGAATACAGCGTCAGCGCCGAACGCCACGACGGGGCACTGGACGCCTCCTGGACGACCATCGCACGCCGCCTGCCCCGCCTCTCCTCCATCGTCATCCGCCTCGCCTGGACCGCCGACCCCCGCGCCTGCACCCTGCTCTGCCTGCTCCTGCTCGTCTCCGGCACCGTCACCGCCATCGGCCTCTACGCCACCACCGGCGCCCTGACACCCCTGCTGGCCGCCGGACCCACCACCGACCGACTGCACCAAGCACTGCCCTCGCTGATCACCGTCAGCGCCGCCGCATCCGTACGCTCCCTGACCGCCGCGCTCACCATCGCCACCACCGCCCGCATCGGACCCCGCGTCGACGGCACCGCCGAAATCCGCTACCTCGAAGCCGCCACCCACGCCCCGCTCACCGCATACGACGACCCCGCCTGGTGCGACCACAGCGAAGCCGCCAACCGCGCCGCCAAAGACGCCCACCTCATGACCGAAGCGCTCGCCACCGTCACCACCGCCCTCCTCGGCCTCCTCGCCGCCGCCGGCATCCTCACCCACCTCCACCCCGCACTCCTGCCCCTTCTGCTCCTCGCCGTCGTCCCCCGCGGCTGGGCAGCCGTCCAGGCCGCCCGCGCCGCCTACCTCACCGACCGCCACACCCTGGGAGACCGGCGACTGCGCCACTCCCTGATGTTCCACACGGCCGGACGCGACAGCGCCCTGGAAGTCCGCGCCAACACCATGCGCCCCTGGCTGCTGGACCGCTTCCGTACCATCACCACCCGGCTCGAAGTAGCCGCCGCCCAGGTCGGCCGCACCCACGCCCGCTACCAGCTCCTCGGCGACGCCGCCGCCGGCACCGCCACCGGCGGCGTCTACGCCGCGCTGCTGTGGCTGACCGCCACCGGACACATCCCGCCCGCCGCCGCCGGCACCGCGTTCATCGCCGTCCAGACCAGCCAGCGCCTCCTCACCGGCCTCGTCCAAGGCGCCAACACCACCTACAAAACCGGGCTGTACATGGACGACTGGAACACCTTCCTCACCGACACCACCGCCCGCACCCCCCTCCCCGACCAGCCCCGGCCCGCCCCCGCCAACCCGAAGACCGTCGAAGCCCACCACGTCACCTTCCGCTACCCCGGCAGCGAACTCCCCGCCCTCCAGGACATCGACGTCCGCGTCCGCCAGGGCGAAGTGCTGGCCATCGTCGGCGCCAACGGCTCCGGCAAGTCGACCCTCGCCAAACTCCTAGCCGGGCTCTACACACCCACCACCGGCACCGTCACCTGGGACGACACCGACCTGACCCACATTGCCCCCGAACAGATCTGGCACCGGCTCGCGATGCTGCCCCAGGACTTCGTCCGCTGGCCCGTCACCGCCCGCGAGAACATCACCCTCGGCCAAGGCCCAGGAGACGACACCACCATCAACACCGCCGCCCACGCAGCCGGCGCCAGCGCCGTACTGGACACCCTCCCCGACGGCCTCGACACCAACCTCGCCCCCTCCTGGTGGGGAGGCCGCGACCTCTCCGGCGGACAATGGCAACGCATCGCCGCAGCCCGCGCCTTCTACCGCGACGCCCCCGTCCTCATCTGCGACGAACCCACCTCAGCTCTCGACCCACTCGCCGAAGAAGCCGTCTACGAACGCATCCGCACCCTCAGCGCGGGCCGCACCGTCATCCTCATCACCCACCGCCTCGGATCCACCCGCAGCGCAGACCGGATCATCGTCCTCGACGGCGGACGCCTGATCGAAGAAGGCACCCACGATGCCCTCCTTCAGCATGACGGGCAGTACGCGAACATGTGGCGCACCCAGGCCAAAACGTACGGCGACCAGGTCGTGTAGCTGGTGACGAGTTTTACTCCGACCTGGACACCTGCAGACCCGGGTCATGTCCGAGCCCGTCGCCGAGTACATCCAGCACGCCAACCTCTGCGCCAGCGGGGAAGTCCACTGGCACAGCCGACTCGCTTCCAGGCTCACCCCGTAGCCCGCACGGGAGCCACCAAGGGCCCCAGGTCCTACACGCACACCAGTGCGATGCCGGGCGCTTTGATCCCGTGGCATCAAACTGGAGTGCGTGTAGGACCTGGGGCCCGAGGGCTGGGGCTGCTGTCTCCCCGGTGTACCCCCGCCCCTGCACGCATCCCACCCGGCGCTACAACAGGCTTAACCCCAGGCATAGTTCCGCTTCAGAGCCCTTTGTCGGACCCAGGTGAAAGGGTGGGGGTATGACCACACTTTCCCTCGCCCTTCTGGGTGCTGACCGCGATCTCAAGGCCGAAGAGATTCCCTCGATCGTTTCCGCTCACACTGGCCGCTCTCTGCGCCGCTTCGCGTTGGAGATGCGTGTGCCCGAAGACGCGTCCGAGGAACTGAACGCCGAGCTCCAAGCCGCCACCGACGGAACCAAGTACCTCCAGGGCCCCGACGCCGAGTGGCAGGTCTCCAGCAACCGTTACTCCTACACCCAGGGGGAACGGCCTGCGATCTACACCTACAACCTGGAGATCCAGGAAGTAGAGGGACTCCAGGCATCCGCCGTGGAAGCTGACGGGATGGTCCTTGTGCCCGTGCAGTACGACGAGTCCATCAGCAAGGACTCTCTCGTACTGACCCTCGTCACCGAGGTCGCCGGCCAGGAAAGCGAGCGCCTGGAGGAACTTCTCCAGACGCAGGGCGACTCGTACTTCGACGTCGTTCGCCGCGGTGTAAGCGAGACGCCTGTGCGTATGCGCTTCGGCCGATGCTTGTGGCAGCAGGGCGACGGCGACGTCAGGCGGCACAACCTGACGCTCGTCGCCGACGAGAACCAGCCGTCCGAACTCGCCGGATTCGCTCAGCTCAACCAGCCGCAGCTCGCCCGCACGACCGAGAAGTCCGTCGCCACCGCTGACGCGCTCGCCCTGCTCTTGGAACACCTCCACGAACAGGGCTCGCTCAACGAGGAGGCTTACACCACGATCAAGGCCGCAGCTGTCCCCCACAAGATCACGGTCCGGGAACAGCGAGAGTTCAGCCGCACCGACAGGCTCGACGACTTCTGGCACAAGACCTCCACGCCCGCGTGAACTCCCCGCAAGGCGCCGCTGAAACGCCGTGAGCACCGGCGACACCGAGGGCCCAGCAGAACGTCTGCTGGGCCCTCGGTGTCCCACCTCGCCCGGAGGACCGCCTCACCGGCTGAGGCGGATGCGTGGCCCCCACGCGAACTCGAGGTCGTCCAGGAAGACGGTCTCCAGCTTCTTCTCCCACTGGCCGCGCAGGAGGAACGGCGCGGTCTCCATCCGCTCCACGATGACCAGGGTCTCGGGCTGCCCGACCAGCGCGTACCGGCCGTGCGAGGCGGGCCTGCTGCCCGGCCCGTGCGTGCGCAGCATCTCCTCCAGGCGGGCGCGGTGCTGCTCCACGAACGCCTCCAGGCGCTCGATGTACCCCTCGCGTTCCTCGGGGCGCACCGCGCTCAGCGCGACGTCCAGGAAGTCCCCGCCGTCCGGCCAGTGCCGCACCCCCGGTGCGGCCACGGCCCACGGGAACCGCTCCGCCACCGCCAGGACGTCCGCCGCGTCCAGCACCATGGCCGGGGCCGCTTCCTCCACCGGAGCCTCCTGCGGAGCCGGAGAGGCCGACTGCTGAAGGTGCGCGACCAACATGGCGTTGGACGCGGCGAGCCCCCGCCCCGTGGTGGCGGTGGTGTCGGCGATGCGCAGCAGCTGGCTGGCGACGTCGCGGACACCGGCGCACCAGCCGTCCTCGAACCGCTCCTCGGACTTGTGCGGGGGGGCTGCTCTCGGAGACCCAGGTGTGTGCGCCAGCCACCGCCCCGGCCTCCAGCTTCGCCACGATGTCGTCGGCCTGCTCGTGTCCGATGCCGACGGCGGCCAGGGCCTGGAAGACCGTGAACCGCGCGTCGGTGGCCTCGTGCTGGTGGTGGCTGATGCGGGCCAGCTCCTGGCCGTACGCGTCGGCGTCGTGCTGCTCGGTGCTCATGCGGTGTCTCCCTTGTCGTGGCGGGTGCGGTTGGCGACTCAGTCCGGATCGCTTACGGGCGCCGGCACCGAGGTGTCGGTGGCCGGGGCGCGCAGGATGCGCCAGCTGGTGCGCGGCGCGGTGACGGCGTGGGCCAGGACGACGACGGCCTGGCGGCCGAAGCCGCCCCGGACCCACGCCCCGGCGTGGCGGACCTGATCGGCCGCCCAGTCACCCAGCCGCCGCCACGGGCGCAGCCGCCCGAGCAGATAGCCGACGGCGAGCGCGGCGGCCGCGGTGACGACGACGCCCACCATCAGGACCACCGCATCCCGATCGCGGACAGCAGCTCCATCCGCTCCGGGGACAGGGTCGCCGCCCGGCTGCGCTGATTCCCGATCCAGGAGCCCAGCCTGTACTCCCGCTCCTCCTGGCCCTCGCCACCGATCCGCTCGACATGCTTCCTGGGGACCTGGAAGTGCCCCTCACGCTCGTAGAACTGGCGGGCGGCCTCGTAGTTCATCGCCCACTTGTCGGCCTGCGTACGACGCGGCGGCGGCTTCTCGTCCTCGGTGGCGGGCTCGATCCCGAGGACCTGCTCGCACATCCACTGCTGCACGGTCGTCAGCTGGTCCCACCCGAACCGAACCGACTGCACCCACCGCCCGAGATCCTCGCCCTGGCGCATGACGACGCCCGCCTCGGTGGGCAGTGTCTCACCGGCGTCCAGGTGCATCCGCACGAGGTGGAAGGCCCGCTGCCAGGCCACCGGCCAGGACGGGCACCACGAGGCGTCGATCTCCTCCAACTGCTCGCGCCGCTCGTCCGTCAGCGCCCCGGTCGCCGACTGCACCGGCAACCCCTCGGCACGCCGCTGTTCGTTCTCGGCGGCTTTCCGGGCGGCGGCCCGCGCGTTCTTCAGGAAGATGCCGACCTTCGCGCCCTGGAAGGTGGCGTCGAGCGGGGCCAGAAGGTGCCCGTGTTCGGCAGCCCACCCGCGCGCGGCGGACAGGCCCTCCTTCCACGCGACGTCGTGGTGCGACCAGATCATGCCGAGCTTCTCCAGCTGGACGACGCGGTCCTCGTCCATGTCGCCGCGGGCGTAGAACCGGCGCGCGTCGGCGGTCCACTGTCCGAGCGGGAAGTTGGCGAGCGAGGCCGGCCACCCGGCGGCTTCCGCCTCCTGGTCGTCGGCGGCGGGCACCCGGAAGGTGAACGGGACGCGGAGGTCGCCGTGCTCGCGGGCGTAGATGACGGCGGCCTCCACGCCGCGCCGCCAGTGCTCGTGCTCCGGGTTGAGGACCCGCAGGTTGATGAACGCGGCGAGCGCAGCCGGGTCGCGCGGCGTGGAGAACTTCAGCAGTGCCTTGGCGGGAGCGCTGACACCTCCGGAGCCCTCACCGCTCCCGTCCGTGCTCTTGCTGCTGTCGTCCTTGCGGACGGGCTTGTAGCGGCTCGGGGCCTGCTGCTCCGCGAGGCTCTCAACGATCCTGGCGTCGTGCGCCCGCAGCGCCTCCAGCAGCTTGGCCAGCCCGCCGAAGGCCCGGGAGGTGAGCATGTTGTCCGCCGTCTCGCCCGGCCCGAGCAGCACCGGCACGACGAGCGATGCGACCTTGCCCTCGCCGGGCTGCATCCGCAGCGCTCGTCCCACGGCTTGGACGAGGTCGGGCATGGAGCCGCGTACGTCGGCCCAGTAGACGGAGTCGCAATTCTTGGTGTCGACGCCCTCGCCCAGGACCTTCACCGAGCACAGGAAGCACTTCTCCACCACGGCGCCGTCCGCGGCGATCCCCGCCGCGAACTCCCCGAGCAGCCGGCGCCGGTGGAGCGGCTTGTGGTCCCCACACAGCCAGTCCGCCCAGATCGTCTTCGGGTACAGCTCCGGGTCGGATGCGTGCAGCTGCGCGGCGACGTCCGGGAGGCCGGCCGCGAAGGCTTCGGCTTCCTTGACGACGTGGTGGAAGACGAGCGTGCGCCGGAAGTTCTCCTCCGCCGACGCCTTCACCAGGGCGGTCTGGAGCGCGGCGAGCCGGGCCCCGCGGACCTCTGCCGACCGGCTCTCCGCGCCCAGGAGCTGCGCGGCCTGGAGCGCGGTGTCGGTGACGTCGACGCACACGACCTGGTAGCGGGCACAGATGCCCCGGTCGATGGCCTCTGAGAGCGTCAGGGTGAAGCAGCGGCTGCCGAAGGGGCCCTCGGGGTCGTCGTCCATGCTCGCGACCAGCTCGCCGGGGGCGCCGGCCTCGTCCTCGTCCCCGAGCTGCCAGAGCCGGGGCGTGGCCGTCATGTAGAGGCGGCGCAGGGACGGGATCTTCTGGTTGTCGTGGACGACGGCCCACGGCTTCCCGATCCGGCCCGAAACGCGGTGGGCTTCGTCCACGACGATCAGGTCCCAGGCCGCGAGGCCCCCGGCGTGCGCCCGTTCCAGCGTGCCCAGTCCGAGGCTGGCGTACGTGGCGTACACGGTGACCTTGTCCAGGCCCCGCGTCCACTCCACCAGCTCGTCCACGTCCGTGGTGTTGGGGAAGGACACCTCCTCACCCCGCAGCGAGGACACCCCGATCATCGGCCCCCGGCGGCCCCCCTCGCGCCACGCGGCCTCGGTCTGGGCGAGCAGGTCCAGCGAGGGCACGAGCACCAGCACGCGGCCCGCGTGGAGTTCTTCGGCGACGCGGGCGGCCACGAGGGTCTTACCGGATCCGGTCGCCATGACGACCTGAGTCCGCAGCCCTCGCTCGGGCAGGAGTGTTCGGTCGGGAGGTTCGAGGACCCGGAGGGCCGCGTCGACGGCCTGTCGCTGGAGGGGCCGCAGGTCCATGTCGCCTCTCCTCGTCAGCCTGGGACTGCTGAAGGTCTGGGTCACGTGGCGTTGTAGGCGAGCTGGGCCAGCCGCAGGGCGTCGGCCAGGGGCGCCTCTCCGATGAGGTCTACGCTGACGCGGTATGCGGGGTACCCGGTGGTGAGAATCCGTGCAGTGGTGACTCCCAGGTCGTTGAGCTGCTGCTGGCTGTAGGCGAGCCGAAGATTGATGGTGCTGGATCCGGCGTATACGTAGGCAAAACCGCCGAACTGAGATCCCTGGCGACGCAGGCGAAGGTAGCGGCTGTAGTCCAGGGGAGCGTCGGGCAGCGCGTTCTTGCTCTTGATGCCGTAGACACCGACGTTGTCCCACCGGGTCGCTTCATCGAGGAACCTGACGAACAGGTCGGCAGTACGGTTGCCGTTCAGCAGCTGACGGACTGTCTCCTGCCCTTCGTCGGGCACTCCCGGAATCCGGGCCGGCTGCGGCCCGCTGCCGGGGCCACGCCGGGCGCTCACCGAAACCGCACCGCCGTGATGGCTCGTCAACTCCGCAAGTATGGAGGAGGCATCCAGCTCTTCGGCGGTGCCTTCGAACTGGAACACGGTCACCTTCATCTGATTCCCTTCGTGCTGACTGCCGCGGATCGCAATAACCTACTATGCATAGCAGCCTCTGCTATGCATAGTAGTGGCCCAATCGGTAGCGCGGACTCAGATGAAGGAGAGGGTGCGAACGGTGATGTGGCCAGACGGCCGACTTTGGAGGCGTTGGGGCCGTGCGGCTCGTTTGGCCCGCCACCCTCCAGCACGCCGGCGTCGACCTGACCGTGCTCCTGCCCCAGCTCGGCACCGTCGCCCACTCCGTGCACCGGGCCGTCACCGCGAACACGGCCCGGATCCGCGCGGAGGGCAGCGACCGGTGGGCCGACCTGCTGCGCGCCACGGTCCCCGAGGGCGTCGTACGCGACGCGATCCTCTCCTCCCCGGCCTGGCCCGACATGGCCGCCGCCCTGGCCCGTCTCGACGCCCAGGGCGTCGACGTCACCCGCGTCCTGAACGCCGCGCACGCCCAGGGCGAAGGCATCGACCGCACCCTGGCCACCCTCCTCACCACCCCGCCCCCCGCCACCGCCCGCACGGCCCCCGCCGCCCGCACGGCCCCCGGACCGGTCCCCGCCGCCCGTACGGCACCGGCGCCCGCCGCGCCCACCGCCGTGCCCGTCGCCGCGCCTGCTGCGCCCGTCGTGCCCGCCGCCGTGCCCACCGGGGTGGCGGCGTCGGGGGCGAGCAGGGACGCGCGCTTGATGTGGGGCCCGCTGACCGCAGGCCTGACGGTCCCTCACGACCTGGACCTCGCCGACCGGGCGAAGGCCCTGAACCAGCTGGACGTCCGGCCCGCCGAGAACAACCGCCTCGTGACGGTCCTCCAGGACGTCCTCGGCCCGGGGAAGGAGACGAGCCTGCTCGTCAGCGCCCGCCCCTGGCCCCTGCTGGCCCTGCGCATGAAGACCCTCGTGGACGGCCCCGACGGCGAGCCGGACCTGCGCCTGCGCCTCGGCGGGCTCAAGGACGTGCTCGGCCGCCCGGGCCCGCCGGCCCAGCTCGCCGAGCGCCTGGTCGCCGCTACCCTCCACACCCTGACCGCTCCGCCCGGCACCCCGGTCCCCGATCGCCCCCGCGTCTCCCCGGCCGCCGCCCGCGCCCGCTCCACCACCACCACCAACACCGCCCCCGGCACCGGGCCCGCCCCCGCCGAACCCACCGTCCCCGCCCACCGCCGCCCCACCGCCCCACCGCCCCCGCCCGCCGCCCCTCCCGCACCCGGTGACCCGGGACGCGCACCGGGGCACCGCCGCGCGTCCCAGTGCGGCGCCTCTACAACCAGCGCACAACCGTAAACCGGCCCGCGTGACGGCCGGTGCCCTTACCCCGCCCGGCGGAGTCCCTGCCTCGCACCGAACAGCAGAGGGGTGGCGTCACCCGTGACGCCACCCCTCCACGACCAGTGACTCCGGATGCGCGACGGCCCGCCGCCACCACCGGCGCCGCCCTCCACCCCGCCACCCTCGGCCTCCGCCACGGCGGCCGCCCCCGCAGCAGACGCCCGGGCGGGGGCGCCTGCCCGGGAACGGACGCGGACGGCTGGAGAACCGCCCGCTCCGGCCCCGGCGCCAACGCCCGCAACGCCTGCTGAAGATCCGCGATGTGCTCCGCCCGCGCCTCCAGCTGATCACGCAACAGCTGCGCCTCGGCCTCGGCGAGCTGGCGTCCGTGTTCGGCGGTGGCGAGGGCCAGGGCGTGCTCGTGGCGGGCGCGGTCGAGTTCGGCGCGGAGCCCGGCCACGTCCTCCTGGTCCGCGACGACGACCTGGTCCGGCCCGGCCGGGGTCACCGCGGTCACCTCGTCGGGTCCGGCGGGGGCGTTCAGCCGGAACCCGGCCGCCAGGAGGTCCTCGACGGGGATCAGCCACCCGCGCTGCGGGTCCTGGACCGCGCCGGGCAGATCGCCCGCCTCACGGCGCCGGCGGATCGTCGTGCGCGAGACGCCGCACGCCGTGGCGGCCTCGCGCTGGTTCAGCAGGGGACGCGTGCTCATGAGCCCATCCTCCCCTGAGGGAAGCGATCGTCTGGGCATGCGGGCACCATCTGAGGCTTGAAGGCGGTTCCTGGCGCAGTTGCCCACCAGGAGCACCGGCACCACACAGAGGGGCCCGAGGCGCTCAAATCGCCTCGGACCCCTTTTCTGCCCGCCCACCGTACCGCCCGCTACAGACTCCACAGACGCCGTTCGACCGTACGGACCTTGTCCGGGTAGGCGACCCCACCGTTCCGTCCTGGAATTCGAGTTGGTACGTGTTGTCGTCGCGCAGCCGCACCTGGACATACCAGCTGCCCTCCATGCCCTCCTCGACGCGTTCCAGGACCAGATGCGCGTTTCCGCGCTGGAGGTTGGCCACCATCCGGCCTATCGCCGGCTTCGTGGTCTTCACCACCCACCCCGCCTCATCAGTTGCCATCAGCATGGCCCGATCCTCCAACATGGCTGTGACATCGCCCCAGCGGGCAAGTGCAGATCTTCGCCATCATGGGCCGGTGAACGCGGTCGCAGCATGCGGGCAACGCGGTTCGGCGCACGGGTTGCCTCCGCAGTGCAGCAGCTACGGAACTCTGGTTCTTGACTTCGGGGTCAAGAAAAGTGTTAGTGTTCTGATCATGGGAAGGCCCAAGCAGTTCGATCCGGATGCTGCCGTCGAGCATGCGATGAACGTGTTCTGGCGGAAGGGCTATGCCGCGACCACGCCGCAGGACCTCGTTGACGCGATCGGCATCGGCAAGGGCAGTCTCTACAACACCTTCGGCAGCAAACATGCCCTGTTCGAGATGGCGCTTCGCCGCTACCGCGACAGCCAGGCCGTCGCCCTCATCGAGATGGTCGAGGAACCCGGCCCGGTCAAGGTGCGCCTGCGCAGGACGCTGAAGTCCCTTGCCGAGATGGACCTTGCCGACCCGGACCGCCGGGGTTGCATGGCCGTGAATGCCGCGGCAGAACTCGCGGGCACGGACCAGGTGGCAACCGAACTCGTCCAGCGCATGTTCGCCCGGACCGAGGACGCCTTCCGCGCGTTGATCGAGGAAGGGCAACGTTCCGGAGAGATTGCACCGGAACGTGATCCCACAGCCTGGGGGAGCCTGCTGCTGAACACGGTGGTTGGCCTGCGGCTCATGGCGCGTGTTGCCGAAACCCCTGATCGTCTCGTCCGGGTGATCGACGCGACGGTCGACTCCCTCTAAGCCGAACCAGCAGCGCTCGGTCTGCCGGGTGACTGCTGCCCGCATTTTGTACTTACAGTTCAAAAAATTGGAGTGTCGTGCACCTCAACCTCACCGCCAAGACAGCCGTCGTCACCGGTGCCAGCCGCGGCATCGGACTCGCCACCGTCCGGACGCTCACGGCCGAAGGCGTCCGCGTCGTCGGCGCTGCCCGCACCATCACGCCCGAGCTGAAGGAAACCGGCGCGCACACGGTGTCTGCCGACCTGAGCACCGCCGAAGGCGTCGCCACGCTCATGGACAGCGCCCTGGTCGAACTGGGCGGCATCGACCTGCTGGTGAACAACGTCGGAGCCGGGGACGACGTGGAGCCCGTGGGTTTCCTCGACACCGACGACTCCCGGTGGACCCGCGTTATCGACCTCAACCTGCTCAGTGCCGTCCGTGCCGCCCGAGCGGCCCTGCCGAGCCTGATCGAGCGCCGGGGGGCGATCGTCAACGTCGCGTCCATCAACTCCCGTCTGCCCGCCGCTGGCCCGGTCGCCTACAGCGCGGCCAAGGCGGCCCTCGCCGCCCTCGGCAAGTCTCTGTCCGAGGAGTTCGGGCCCCAGGGCGTGCGCGTGAACACCGTCTCACCCGGAGTGGTCCGCACGGCCATATGGGAGGACCCCGAAGGATTCGGTGGCAAGGTGGCGGCCGGAGCAGGGGCGGAACACGCCGCATTCCTCCAGCACATCCCGGAAGCCTTCAACATCACCACCGGCCGCATCACTGAACCCGAAGAAGTGGCGGCCCTGATCACGTTCCTTCTCTCCGACGTCGCAGGCAACATCACCGGCGCCGACTACGTCATCGACGGTGGCACCGTCAAGACGCTCTGAACCAAAGAGTCCCGCGGGGCGGGGCTGATTCCTATTGGCTGCGGGACGAGAAGCGCCCGTTCCGCAGCCATAGAAAATGACATGACCGTGAGACGGAAGCCTCCGGCCAAGCCGTGAGGCAGATGGAAAATCCGCAGGTCATTCGGCTGCTCTATGCCACGGGGCGCGAGATCCTACATGCGTGACCCCCTGAGCGATCGTCAGCCGCCCCGGGCCTCCCCCAGGTCCGGGGCGCGGCCGTTGGGCCGTCAGATCGCCGTACAGCCCCTCCGGGGCGGGAGTCACTCGCGCGCGTTCGGCGTGCACGCGTGCACGGGTGCACGTGTGCACACGGGGCGAACGGCCGGACGCGGTACGGGCCCACAGGGGTGCCGCGCCCCCTGCCGCAGCTGGATCAGGTACGGGGGCAGCAGCGGGTCGGCCCAGGTCACGGCCTGATGCACTGGCGCTGCGGCAGGCCCTGCGGCAGGTGCTGCGGCAGCACCTGCGGCACCAGCACAAGACCGGTGACCGGTCCGCTGGGCGTCCGCTGACGATCCGCTGGCATCCGTCCGGGATCTGTCTGGCGGACGGATCCCAGCGGTTGCTGGACGGATGCCAGCGGATGCCCAGCGGATGTCTGGACGGATGCGCGCGGAGCGCCCCGCGAACCCGGGTTCGGCCCAGAACTCACCATGACCGGGTTTTTCGGCGTGTGTGCAGCTCAGGACCGCCACCCGCCACCGCCCGGCCACCGGCACCCCGGGTGGCGGGTGGGAGGTCACCACGGGCCGGGTGGCGGTGCCGGGGCGGTGGCTGGGCGGTGCCGGGTGGCGGTGCCCGGAACGGCCGGCCCGGCACCCAGAGGGCGGGCCGGCGGACTCACCACCCCACGTCGTCGGCGGTCTGCGAGCGCAGTGCGGCGTGGTCACGGGGTGGGGCGTTCGGGGGGCCAGAGGAGGCGGAGGTGTCCCCAGCGGGCGCGTGCGGCGTCGGCGGTCAGTCCGTGGGGGCGGCCGATCTCCTGCCAGGTCGCGCCGGCCGCCCGGTCCGCGAGGACCGCGACGCGGACCAGCTCCCGTGCCAGGGCGGCGGTATCGGCCGCGGCGGTGCTGTGGACCCCGGCCGCCGCGTGCCGGTGCTCGACCGCGTCGGCGAGTACCTGTTCCAGGGCCTCGCACCGGGTGCGGAGCTCCCCGTTGATCTGGAGCAGCGCGATCCGGGCCCGCATCGCGGCGGCGGCCCGCGTCCGGTCCCGGTAGGCCGCTTGCCGGCACGACCGCGGCCGGGCACAGTACCGGCGGCGGCCACCTCCAGCCGGGAGCGGGCGCCCGCACCACACGCATGTGTCACTCACAGCCGGATCAATCCCCCGCAATCCAGTGACAAACACCACCCGGCGGCCCGTACAGGCCGCCGGGCGGTGCTTCAGCCCGGTACGGGGGAGCCGTCGCGCTTCCGGAGGTCCCGGACCGCCAGGACCACGCCCCGGCTGTAGCTGAGCAGCACCATGAGCCCGATCGGGACAACGAGCCACCGCCACGCACTGTGGAACGAGACGAGCCCAGATCACCCAGGCGACCTGCATCGCACAGAGCACCAGGTTGCCCAGCAGACGCAGCACCGGATGCGGTCTCCTGCGGAACACGCTCTCGAACCAGGTCTTGTCCATGGCCCCACCCCTCAAGTTCGGCCCGGGACCGGCCCGGACGACGACAGGCGCACCATAAACGGCCCGCTCCCCGCCAGAGCCCCCAGGGAAGAAGTCGGCGTCCACCACACCCCGGAAAACGCGGCCTGACCTGGTGTTGACCAGTCCCGCGGCTGCCCCGCCGGTGCGACCAGAGGCGCGACGTGAGGCGCGACCAGGAGCGCGACCAAGAGCGCGACGAGAGGTGCGACCTGCCGGGGCGCCCCGGCGCCCCGGCCGCCGTGCTCGCTCTCGACCTGGCGGCCACCAGGAGGCAGCACCATCGGTTTCACCATGGGGTGCGACATCCGTAGCGGCATGGGTAGCGGCATGGGTAGCAACATCCGTTGCGCCCCCTCGCCCCGCTCACCACGCCCCACCGCAGCTCAGACACCGGATACGGCGTGGTGAGCACCTCGGACTTCCCCTCGTTCCCCGGGCCTGGCTGCTGGATGGAGTGGTGGGCGGGACGGGTGACGGGGAGTCGGGGAAGACATACGCCGCTGCGCCGGCCTCTCTCCCGGCCCGTCGCGGAGCGCGCCGGGCAGAGGCGGTCAGGCCGTCCGGCCACCTGCCGCAGGTGCTGCCATGGGTGCTGACCTGGACGAACCCCCCTCAACCCCCACGCCTGGTGCTGGCGTGGCAGCACATGACGCATCAGACGCCCCGTCATCCGCGCGCGCACAACGTCGTCCTGTGCTACTGCTTCTGGCGGGCGCCGGAACGGAACCACACCGCCCGCACTAACGTTCGGCCATGGCATACGAGGAGACGCCGGAGACCCAGCCCACCGATCTCGACTGGGAACATGGCACCGGACTGATCGGGGTCCACGACCCGGCCATCGTCGACGCAGCCTTCGAACGCGGTGAACGCCACGTCGGCATCGCCGTCATCGGGCTCGCCCTGCACCACCCCGACCCCCGCACCATCCTGCCCCGCGTCGCCCAAGCGCTCCGCGCCACCGACCCCACACGGCAGCACCAAGGCACAGTGGCGCTCGCACACGTCGCGCGACTGCACCGCACCACCGACCAGGAATGCCTCGCCCTGCTGCGCACCCAGCCACGTGGCAACGAGGCCGACGACGATCTCTGGGACTTCGTCCCACGCCGGAACCTGCCCTGGTGGCTCTGGCGCCATCAACTCCCAGGACAGATCCAGTGGTACCTATTCAACCGCTGGCGCCACTGACACACCGCAAAACCGGCAATCAAAATCGGAAATTTGAGAACTCAGAACAAGCGAATTAGCGGTACGCCCGGAGTTGTGAAGTACCGCTGAGGTGCCATCAGACTGAAGCCGTTACTGTGCCAGCGCCGGTTTTCGTATCTGGGCGCGCTGATCTGCTGTGCCCGGAATTCTCTGGTGGCGACTGGTGACATCTGCGTGGTGGCGTTACGTGACCTGGCTACTGGACAGACTGGCGGTACTTCCTAAGAAGGGCCGGCCGTGCGAGCGGCGAGATGCTCGGTGCAACCAGGACCAATAGACGTTCCAGCGCAGGGCTGACCATGTCCATGCGAGACATGACCAGGACGGTCAAGAGAAGCGAAGCCGATCCGCCAGGACTGCGCTGAGCCGCCGCTCCGCAGAACGACGACGCGGTGGGCCCGAGCCTGGCCAGCCCGCGGACGACCAAGCAGGCGAAGCGCGGTGAAGTCCTTCGGCTCATGAGGCTCCGCGCCGCATGGTACGCCGGGGGATTGTCCGAGTGTCAATCCCCTCGAACTGTGGAGCCCTTCCTATGCAGCCAGCCCCTCGGTGAGGTCGGCCCAGTATTCGCGTTCGTAGTCGATCGGACTCTTGAAATCGCACACGCTGTGTAGCCGACGAGGGTTGTAGAAGTCGGTGATCCAGGTGGCGATCCTGATCCGGGCCTCGGCCCGGGTGGCGAAGGTGCGCCGGTGGACGTATTCGACCTTGAGGACGCTGTTGAACGCCTCGCTCACCGCGTTGTCGAAGCACGATCCCACGCGCCCCATGGACCGGAAGACGCCCAGCCTGCGGCAGGCACGGCCGAACTTCCGGGACGTGTATTCCGAGCCGCGGTCGCTGTGGAAGATCACTCCGCGCACGTCACCGCCCCGGGTGGTCCCGGCCATGTTCAGCGCGGCCACCACCAGGTCCGCGTCATGGTGGGCACCCGTCGCGTATCCGAGCAGGCGCCTTGAGAACAGGTCGATGACCGTCGCGAGGTAGATCTTGCCCTCACCGGTGACGATCTCCGTCATATCGCCGACCCAGACGAGGTCGGGCTCCTCAGCCGTGAAATCGCGCTTCACGTGATCCGGGGCAGCGGGCCGCTTTCCCTGTCTGGTCAAGCCCTTGCGGTGTTTCACCACGCGGGCGACCAGGCCGAGTTCGGCCATCAGTTTGGCGACGGTGTTCACGGAGACGTGCCAGCCCTTGCGGACCAGCAGAATGAAGATCTTCGGTGATCCGTAGGTGCCACCGGACTCCTTGAAGATCTCTCTGATCTCCTTGGTCAGCTGCTGTCGTCGCAGCTCACGCCCGGTGGGCTTACGGTTCCGCCACTTGTAGAACCACGACTCGCTCACGCCCAGCGCGCGGCAGGAGACGGTATGCGGAATGTTGTGCCCGGTCCTCTGGTCGCTGATCACCCCGGCCACGACGGCCGGGTCCGCGGCAGCTACTTCACCCACAGGACCATGCAGCGTTTGAGGACATCACGCTCCATACCGAGCTCCTTGTTGTCCTTTTTCAACTGTGCGACCTCCCGCCGCAACCGGGCGAGCTCCTCGGCCTCACTCTCACCCCGGCCGTTGCCGGCACGCTTGGCCCGCGAGACCCAGCTCGCCAGCGTCGTCTCGTTGATCCCCAAGTCCTGCGCGACCTCAGGGACCGCCTTCCCGGTCTCCGTCACGATCCGTACAGCCCCCTCACGAAACTCAGCCGTGAACACCCGACGCTTCTCCGCCATGACTCTCAACTTCCCCTGCAGTCACGGACTCCACGCTATGAGGGGAGACTCAGAGTACGGCTTTCCGACGGTGCCTCCCTGTCGTGAAGGCGCACGCCGCCAAAACGCGGTCGGACGTGAGCCTTTGACGCTCCTTGGCGCACTCGATATCGTGCATGTCGGATCAGATATCTGAGTAGACTTGACAAGGGAGGTGAGGTGCGATGCTGCTGACGACAGGGCAAGCGGCCGCCGAGCTTGGCATGGCCATCACCACCTTCCGTCGCCTCGTGCACGCTCGCCTGATTCCCGGACTGACCAACAGGGGGGTGCGGGTGATGGTCCCCCTGGAAGCCGTCCAGGCTCTGAGCACACGGCGTACCGCTCCCTTGGATGCCCTCACAGCATCGGAGATCGCCGTACTGCGCGTGGAAGCAGACCGGCAGACACGTGAGGCGGACGCCAAGAACCCCGAGCGGACCGGGTACTCAGCCACTTTGCAGACCGAGGAGATACAGAGGGCAATGCGGGGCTGGTGGCGTTGCGACGCTCCCAGCGTTGCGGCGGGCGGTGTCCTGCCCGTCACCGTCTCCGGATTCGTGGTCGCCGTTCTGACCGGTCTGGATCGGTGGGAGAGCAACGGACGGGGCCGTCACGCCTTCCCCGGCGCTGTCCTGGCCGGATACGTCACCGATCTCGTGCGCCCTGCCATCCACCTCACCGCATCCGTGGCCGCGGACCGCCAAACCGCCGAACTGCTCCTCGGATCCCGCCTGCCCTCTCATTCCGGCGGCCCGATCGCCTACGTATCAACCCGCAACGCCGACTTCGAGGGACCGTGATGGACGCCAAGGCCTACAACGCCGCCCTTGCCGACCTGCGCAAGGACCGCGACGAAATCAAGCACGCGAAGGCGGCCCTGGCCAAGCTCGAGGCGGCACGGGACAAGAAGATCCGTGCACTGGCCGCCCATGACAAAGCGAACGCGGAGCGGATCGCTCCTGCGGCCGGCCTGAGCCTTGCCGACATCGTCCACATCGCCCCAGCCCTCACCCCCAAGAGCCTCGCCGCCGGAGCTCCCGCACCCGACGCACAGGCACCGCAGCCCGACCAACCTGCCGGCACCGCGCCTCTCGCCTCCAGGAGCGCTGCACCGGCGCCTGGCAATCAGCCTGCCCCTCTCGTAGCAGCAGAGCAGCCCGGCCCGCCCGAGACGCACGTGCCTGCCCAGGCCGTGATCGCCCCCACCGCTCATCCCGGCCCTGCTGCACCCGGACCCGCCGCTGCAGCAGCGCCCGTCCCCGAGGCCGCCCCGGCGCGCGAGCTGCCGTCGATCCCTGAAGGCCCCGAGGGTGGCCGGTGGTTCACCCACACCCCGAACCTAGTTTCCACTCACCCGAACTTCACCCAGCAGGCCCGCTCGACCGTCTTCCTCGACACCATCACCGGGGTCCTGGTCCACCGTGACCAGACCCTGCGCCTGACCCTGCCCGACGTGGCGGCCGCCACGATCCTCCAAGCCGTCTTCCACGCCGCCCCGGAAGGCACCGAGCGGATCTTCATCACCGCCGGAGACCCCTGGCACCACCAGGCCGACCAGCACCCCTTCCTCAAGGACGCCGTCGCCGCCTGGCTGAACGCCCCCGTCACCGGGTGGCGGACCGACACCGGACGCGGCAAAGACAAGATGGCCGGGCACTTCGTCCACCCCCGCAACCCCGTCGGCCGCTACCAGAGCGACAACGGCCAGCACCACGTCGAGATCCGCTCGGTGGGGGAGTGGTTCGACCCCGAAGGCGCCGACCCCGCGATCGTCCGCGACGCGTTCGTCCTTCTCTGGAAGGCTCTGCGCACCCACTGGAGCGACGCCGTCTTGATGGGCTCCCCGTCCCAGACCGGCCGCGACCTGTGGACCCGCACCATCCCCGCCCGTGGCCAGCACGCCGACGGCTACCCGGTCCTGTCCGAGGAACTCCGCGGACTGCTCCACGCCACCGCCGGCCAGGGCCGTACCGAACTCATCACCCCGCCCCAGGTACCGGACAAGCTGCCCGCCCTCGCCGAGTACGACCGCACCTTCGCCTACGCCAAGCACACCTGGAAATCACCCGTCGGCACCCCCAAGCGGATCACCGCCGCCACCTTCGCCTCCTGGAGCGAGAAGGACCAGATCAAGGCCCTCTACGGCTGCGGCCACTGGCACGTCCGCGTCACCGTCCCCGACACCTGGAACCACGTCGGCATCCTCCCCGCCCCCGCTCCCGGCGACCGTGCCTGGCACTATCCTGCCAAGCCCTGCACCACCTTCACCACCTGGGCCGGCGGACCCGAGATCCACACCGCGCTCGCCAACCCGATCCAGCCCTGGCACATCGAGATCCTCGACGGCCTGCTGTGGGACGACGGCAAACCGCTCGATGACTGGTCGAAAAAGCTCAAGGAAGCCTGGTCCGCCCTCGCCGCCGAGGCCGGCCTCCACGGCGACCCCGCACAGCGCCAGGCCGCCCGCCTCGCCTCCCGCGCCGTCCGCTCTCTTCTCCTCTACGGCATCGGCTCCTTCGCCCAGCGCCCCCGCATGGTCACCGGCACCACCCCCCGCACCCACGAGCGCGACGTCCCCGCCGACGCCGAGATCGTCGGCTTCACCGACGAACAGATCACCTGGCAGCGGCCCACCGGCTTTACCCGCGACCCCAACGCCCACCCCGAATGGGCCGCCACGATCTGGTCCGGCGCCCGCGCTGCCCTGCTCTCCCAGCGCCACCGCGACGACAACACCTACGCCGGAGCCCTCCACACCCCGCCCGGCAGCGTCGTCGCCTTCCGCACCGACGCCGTCTACCTCACCCAACCCCAGGCCTGGCCCTACCACGGCCAACCCGGCGACTACCTCCACAAGGGCCACCTCACCGGCCCCCTGACCGCACCTACCACCGAGGATGAACTCCTCACCCTTCGCGACGCCGGCCGAGCCGCCCTCCAGAAGACGGCAGCCGCCACACCCAGGGAGGCCTGATGCCCCCGCGCACCCGCCGCCCCGCCACCGATCCGGAACTGAACGAGGCTGCCCAACTCGCCGACCAGTTCCAGGCCGCCGGCTTCACCAAGCGCGACATCGCCCGCATCATCGGACGGGACCCCTCCCTGGTCTCCCAGTTCTACACACGCCACAAAGGAGCCGCCTTCGTCCCCGCCCTCACCCACGCCTTGGCCGCCGTCCAGACTGCTGGCATCACCGACACTTCTGAACTCGCCGCCCTCGCAGCCCCTCACATCACCCGTCGCACCACCAGCTCCGGCGCCCGCGCCCGGGTTCGGACCAAAGCCGTCCTCATCACCCCCGCCGGAACCGGTACCGGCCGGGCCGGTGCCCAAGCCATCGCCTCCGGCGCCACGCGCCTACGCCCCCTGATCGCCGAAGCTGCCCGCCAACACCTCCGCCTCGCCTTCACCGTCCGCATGCCCAAGACCGGCTACACCCTTGCTTCGGGCAGCCGAACCGACTCCCCCGGCATCCGCCGCGACGTTGTCCAACGGGCCGACCACACAGAGGAGCGCTCCTACGGATCCGCTGTCACGGGAGGCTTTGATGCCGCCGACTTCGCCCGCCGCGTCGATGCAGCAGGCGGCGACGTCACTGGCGCCGTCCATAGCTGGCTCCTCGAAAACGGCCGCATTCACGAAGACGCCCACATCACGCACCTCGAAGTTCGAACCTGGCGCCCTCGCTGACTGCTCACCCCTAGAAGAGTGGGCCGGATGTCTCCGAGTGGTCATTCGCGATCAGGCAACGTATGACGTCAGGCGGGCGGGCTGCGTGCACGAGGGGATGCGGCTCGGCGGGTCAGAGCCAGTGGTCTCCCAGGTGGCCCACCGGATGCTTGCACAGTCCTTTCTTGCTTGCTGCGGGACATTCGTCCAGCCCGAGCCCGCGGGGTGATGCAGAGGCAGCGGGCAGCGCTCGCATGAGGGTCCGAGAGTCAGTCCATGGCCGGCCGCCTGCCACCAGAGCCAGTGCGTGGTGACGGGCAACTGCCCTTCAAGAACGAGGACATCCACGAGAGCGACGTGCCGGCAGGGGTGATACGCGGCCAGGTCGCATCTGAAGTACCCCTCACCGTCCAGAATCCCTTCAGCGCCCTGCGCGGCGAGCCGGTCAAGTTCGCCGGTGCTCAAAGTCAGTGATGCCGTGCACGTCATGGTCCGCAGAATGACACCCGGTACTGCGCGCGGCGAACGGCTGAACTGCTTCTGCAGGGTGCACTGCTGCGCAGGGATACACCGGCACCATATGTGTCCGGTGTGCGGGCGATGTCGGGCAGTGTCATGTCAAAGCACTGTCGACTCAGGCGAGTTCGCTTCGAGTAGGCGCCCTGCGCGCCAGGTGGGGGCGGGCACTTCGTGCGTCGTGCCAGCCCTGCCGTCTGAGCGCCACGACCATCCCCACATGCACGCAGCTTCCTCGCATGCACCCGCATGGCATCTACGTCGCCCTCGCCGATCTTCCACGACGGGCCAGGGAAAGACCGGCCGCTGCCTAGCGGCCGGAGTGGTGAGGGTAGTGGTGACCAGGGACGTTCTGCTTGGATCTCGGCCACCTTGACTGTCGGCTTTAGCCAAACGCGGCGCGTTGTCAGTGCTCCCCCTTACCGTTTGGAGGGTGGCTGAAGGACATGCGAACTTAGACACTGGATTCGCCCAGCGCATCAAAGCGTTGGCGTGCACTGCGCCCCTACACGACCTGGACGCCCGTAAGCCATCTGTTCAGTCGGCTGACTTGACTGCCTACCAGATGAGCGAGCTTGCGCTGCACGCGATCGATCTGGTGACTCTCGCGATGGATTTCGACGCCGGCGCTTCTCCGGAGCGGACCGTTGAAGATCTGTCCCGCTACGCCGCTGATCAGGCGCCGGACCGCTCTGCAACTGAGCACGAGCACGCCGCTGGGTGGGTGCTTGAGAACCTCCTCAACGTGGGATCGGCTGATCGAGGCTTCCGCGCGGTCTACGGGATGACGGGTACCGACGGGCGGTACGAGCGGCGTGATTTCGACTTCCGCCTTCTCGAGGAGGTTCCGGGAGCCGACGGCGGGATCTACCTGCGTGCTTCGAATGAAGCGGTCAACGTTCTTGTCGGTGCGCTGGAGGTTGACATCGAGTCGGCGCAGATCGCCGCGGATGTACGGCTGGAGACGCTGATTCGGCGTGGTCGGCTCTCAGACGCGCAAGCTGCTGCTCAGGCCGCGCGGTACCGGACGATCCAGTACGGCGAGATGCTGCGTCAGCGGCTCGAAGCCACGAGCCGCGACGTGCGTACGGTGGACTGGCTGACCGCCATGCCGACGTTCATCGCGGAGGCGCTTGAGCACATCGAGGCCCGCTGCCGGGCGGAGAACGCTATCTTGGTGAACATCACAGAGGCGCGTGACACCGCCGATACCCCTGTGCGCAAGCAGCAGGCTGCTGCGCTTGTGGGGATCGTTCGCGATTGCCTGCGACGTCACGAGCAGCTCCAGGCAGCACTTCAGAACGCCGGTCGGCGCTTTCGGGCTGAGCAGGACCGGCAGACGTTCGCACCGCAGCCCATGCGGGCGGACCTCGACCTCCACGCTCAGCTCCTGCAGCCGGCGCTCGCGTTGCCGGTGTGCGACGCCGACGGGGTGCTCGCCGCTTACTTCACGCGGGTCGTCGGACTGGCCGTGCGCCCGGCGTTGCGTTTGGCTGACCTCTTTACCCTGCTGGTGACTCCTCCGGCGGTCCGCGAGGTGCTGGGCAGCGAGATCGAGGAGCCGGAGTTGTCGGAGGCGGCAGAGGTACCTCGCTTCCCGGAGGAGTGCTACGAGCACCTGGAGTGGCTGCTGGACCTCGACGTGGAGGCACCGCGGCGTCTGTCCGGGCTGCTGGAGGAAGCTCGCGATCTGCATCCTGAGCTGCCGCTGCTCGTGGTGGTGCGGGTGCTCGCCCTCGCAGCGCAAGAGATCGGCCCGGCCGTCCGGCACGGCGCGTCTTCGGTGCTTCTCGCTGTGGACGACGGTGCCGTGCTGAGTGATCCTGAGTTTGCTGGCGCCGATCTCATCGTTGCCCGAGCCGGATTGACCACTCCCGCCGATGGCGACGGCGCAGGGCCTGAAGGGGCAGTTATGGGAGCCCTCTCCCGAGATCTGATGCCTGCAGGGCGGGAAAGGGGGGCTGCATGAGCGCCGCCGACACCGCCGCCGAAGCCTCCCGCCTCGTCGGTTTCGGCCTACGGCCCAAACTCGTCCCCTCCCGCGACGACGAATACAGGCGGCTGGTGCGGCGCTTTCGGAGCGACGACGAGTTCGCCACCGTCACTGCCGCCGTTGCCCGAGGACTGGACCTGGTCATCCTCGAGGTCACCGAGCGGACGGGCGTGGTCGTCGCTTCCACTGAGGAAAGCGTCTTCGCCATCCGGATGACCGACTATGCGCGTCGGACCGGCGGCGATGGGAAAGCACACGAGCGGGTGCTGCACGCACTGGCCCACCTGGGCGCCGCCACCCTCGCATTCCCACGCCCGGCAGACCTCGCCGACGAAACCTACCTCGGCCGGATCACCGCACAGGGAGTCGAAGCTTTCGTGCGCCAGGCCTCCACCGCTCTGGCCGAAACCGCCACGGCCGAAGGAGCGGACACCGACCCATCCAGCGACCGACCGGGCCTGGAGGCGGTGTGGAGGGTCTATACGCGCCGCGCCCAAACCGGGGCGACCGGCGATGGACGCAAACTCCATACCTCGACGACCGGCATCGTCAGCAAGGCCCTTGCCTTCCTCGCCGACCAAGGCCTGCTGGTACGCACCGGCGACGCGCGAGGCGGCACCTACCGAACGACGCCGCGCTACCGGGCACAAGTCCGGGAAGCCGGCGCGATCATGTTCGACGAGCTCCTGGCGCTCGGCATCACAGAGATCACTGATGGGACAGGCACGCTGACCGCCGTCGAATGGTCGCCCGACGGCATCGCCAAGCTGTAGGGGATGACTGTGTACGAACTCAACCGCGTCCGCATGTTCGGCGTCGGCCCGCGCGGTGCCCGTTTCACCGACGTCACCTTGAATCTCGCCGATGTGGGTGAGCCCATCGGCGGGGGGACGCTGTTCGACGCGCCTCCGCGCCGCCCCAGCCCCTATAGCCTCCTCCTTCTGGAAAACGGCGGAGGCAAGAGCGTCCTGCTCAAACTGCTCTTCTCTGTCATCCTGCCTGGGAAACGCAACACCCTCGGCGGCGCGTCCGAAGTACTGGAAAAGTTCGTCGTGGGCGAGGACGCGGGACACGTCGTACTGGAGTGGATGCACGTCAAAACCGGCGAACGCATCGTCACCGGAAAGACCTACCAGTGGCGACGCAAGCGCACCAGCGACGGCCGCAAGCTGGGTGAGGCATGGTGGTCGCTGCGCCCCAACGCCGCCGTCGAAGTGTCCACGCTCCCTTTCACCGCCGACGGCCGCCGCCTACGACTGGGCCACTTCCAGGAGGCGCTGGAGGAGATCGACCGCAACCACCCAGCCACCCAGCTGGCCTGGATCGGATCCCATCAAGGGGAGTGGCTCGACCATCTGCGCAGCCTGCGCATCGAACCCGAGCTGTTCGCCATCCAGCGCCAGATGAACGCCGACGAAGGGGAAGCGGCCAGCGCATTCAAATTCAAGAGCAGCAAGGAATTCGTCGACTGGCTCCTCACGATCGTCATGGACCCCGCCGACGCCGTCAGCGTGGCGGACAACTTCGACAGCTACGCCACCACCGTCGGCGACCGATCCGCGATGTTGATGGAGCGCGACTTCGCCGAAGGCACCGTAGCGGCGCTGCACCCCGTCGGCGCAGCGCACACCACGGCGATGCAGACGCGAGCCACACTGCAGCGCACGGAGCAAGACATCCACGCATTCAGCGCCCAAGTCGCAGCGCGCCACAACGCTGAACAGACTGCCGCCAGACGGCTGACCGGCGAGCACGCTGCAGCAGTAACCCAAGCAAGCGCATCCGAAACCGACCGCGACCGAACGCGCGACGTCGTCAACGAAATCCGCCGTCAGATTTTTGCCCTAGAACTCGCCGCCGCGGAGGAACAGCAAGACGCAGCGCAGCTTGCACAAGCAGCGATCGAGCTCGAACTGGCTGGCTGGACGGCGTCCGAGATGGTCGAAGCCCGTGACCAATCGGTTGCTCACGCACGCGCGCTCGAGCGCCAGATCGCCGACGCCGAGGAGACCGCGCGACCCGCTCTGGCCGCACGCGACGCGGCCGCGGCCCAGCTGCTGGCGAAACTCCACAACGCGGCAGCCCATGACCATGGGCAGGCACGAAAGCTCAATCAGGAAGCTGAGGAGTGCAAGCTGACCGCCAAGAAGGCGGACGAGCAGCGCACTGCCGCGCTGCGGGACGAGGAGAAGGCCCGCAGCGCACAGCAGTCAGCCCTGGCCGAAGTCAGCGAGACAGCCCGCGCAGTAGCCCAGGCCATCTCCGACGGTCTCATGCCGGCTGGCTCAGACGTGCCCGCCGCGGCCCAGGAAGCCCACGCGAAAGCAGCCCTCCTCGAAGACACGCTCGCTGCTACAGAACGCAAGGCCGCAGAGGTCGCACGGAAGCTCAAGGACGCTCAAATCCGCGCCAGCGAAGCCGCCGGGGCGCTGCTGGACAAAGAGCGCGAACAGCAGCCGATAGCACAACAGTTGCAGGATCTGACCGCCCGCGCTTCGCGACTGGCCGCCTATGAAGTCCTCGCCGCCGCCCTAGCAGTAGACCGTATCGACACGGCGACCCTCGACGCATCGGCGGAAGCACTCGCTGGCCAGCTCGCCGAAGACATCGGCACACGTGAAGAACGGCTGGACGGCCTACGCGCTGTACAGAACGGCGACCACCGTGTTCTCACCGCGCTAGGCGACGGCGGCCTGCTGCCGGCCAGACCTGAGGTCGAGGTCGCCGTCGAGGTTCTGCGGGACTCAGGCGTCGCCGCCCACACAGGCTGGCGCTACCTGGCACAAAATGCCTCCGCCAGCGAACGCATCACCCTCATCGCGACACATCCAGAACTCGCCGACGGAATCGTGCTCGTCGACGCAACGCAGCTTCCCCAGGCCCGCACCGCCATCGCAGCGGCAAACCTGCTGCCCGCAGCCGCGATTGCCGTCGGCACCGGTGTGCAGCTGCTCACCGCAACTGATCTGACCTCAGCCCGCTTCGTGCTCGAGACCAACCCGGCCATGTTCGACGAGGAAGCCGCCGAAGCGCGCCGGGCGGAGCTGCGCGAGGACATGAAACGCCGCGGCCAGGAGATCGCGACACTCGCCACGGCGTTGCACCGCAGCCGCGAAGTCGCCGCCGAACTCGGTGCCTGGCGCAAAGCCTGCCCATCCGGCCGTCTTACCGAGCTGACGGAGCAACTCCTGGCCGCAGACGCCGCCGTCGCCACAGCGAAAGAGCAGGCGCAGGCAGCAACCGCAGACGTGGAAACCTGGGCAGAGCGCGACGCCGTCTACCCCGCTCAACTCGCCCAGCTGCGCACACAGGAGCGGGCCGCCGCAGACACAGCAGGCGCTCTCGAACGGCTCACGGCCAAGGTGGAGCGTGCTGCCGAAGCACAGCGGCGAGCCGGCGAGGCTGAGCAGGCCATGGAAACGGCTCGCCGTATCGTGGGAGAGGCAGCCGAGACCCGGGAACAGAAGCTGACACAGGTCGAAGAGGCCGTGCGGGCGGCAGAGAACGCCCGAGACCGCGCCGAGCGCCACCTCGTCGCGGCATCCGAGGTCGTCACCGCCAGTGGCGCCATCGCTCCAACCGTCCCGAGCCAAAGTCTGCTGGCCCTCCAACAGGCCTACGAAGCCGCAGCCGACGTCTACCGCAGCCTCGAAGTCGGCTAAGACCTCCGAGCAGAGGCAGACCGGGCCATGACCGAAGCCGCCCGACGCCGCACCGACCTTGAACGAATCCCACCCGAGGCGACCGCTGAAGCCGAACGACTGCTCACCACACCCGCCGGCGCCGACCGCGCCAGCCGGCAGGCCGAAATCGCACGGGCGAACCGAGACAAGCAGCGGCTGACTACGACCATCAGCACTGCGAACGAACGCGTCGGACAACTCCGCAGCGACCTGCGCACCGCTAGCCCCGCCGACCGCGACCGCAACGTGTGGATCGTTCTCCCCGAGACACGCCGCCCTGCCTCCGTCGAGCAGGGACGCCAGCTTTTGGAAACAGCCCAGGCCGAGCAGCGTGCTGCCCAAGACGCCCTCGAAATCGCCACGCGGAACGTTGCAGG